>CAZROA010000095.1:0-1519 GCA_964601575.1 uncultured Thermodesulfobacteriota bacterium | reverse complement strand
CTGGAAATTTAGTGATCGGGACCTTTTGCGTCTTTGTTCCCGAAGAGATTGTCTGGGCGGGAGGGGGCATTTGCGTAGGACTTTGTGCCGGGGCAGAGGTAGGTTTTGAAGAAGCCGAACAGGTACTGCCCCGAAACCTTTGCCCCTTAATCAAGGCCTTCTTTGGCTTCAAGCTTGCCAGGGTATGTCCCTACGTGGAAGCATGTGACTTTGTGGTAGGAGAAACCACCTGCGACGGAAAGAAAAAGGCTTACGAGATCTTCCATGAATTCAAAGAGACCTACGTCATGCAGGTCCCCCAGAAAAAGGACCCTCAGAGTTTTAATCTGTGGTTTGCCGAGGTCAAACGCTTTAAAGAAAAGATCGAAGAGGCCTCTGGAAAGGAGATCACCGCCGAGGATTTACGCCAGGGCATAAATCTTATCAATAAGAGGCGCGAGGCCTTAAACAGGCTCAACCACTTGCGGCAAAACGATCCGCCCCCCATTTCAGGGCTTGACGCCTTACTCATCAACCAGATTGCCTTCTACGATGATCCGGAAAGATTCACTACCCAATTAAACACACTCTGTGACGAGCTGGAAGAAAGGGTAAAGCAAGGAAAGGGTGTTTGCCCAAAAGGAAGTCCAAGGATAGTCATCTCCGGCTGCCCGATGGCTATTCCCAATTGGAAGCTTCCTTATATCGTGGAATCCTCGGGGGCGGTAATCGTCGGAGAAGAGTCCTGTGTAGGGCGCCGCAACACCCGTGACCTGGTTAACCCGGCGGGGGAAACCGTAGAAGACTTGCTTAAGGCTATCGCCGAAAGATACATGAAAATCGACTGTGCCATCTTTACCCCCAACCCCGATCGGGCGGAAAATTTGCGCGCCATGGTGGAAGAGCTCTCTGCCCACGGGGTGATCCACTATTCTCTCAAATTTTGCGATCCTTACACCGTAGAAGTTTATCAGACAGACCGAGCGGTCTCGACCAAGGTTCCTACTCTGAAAATAGAAACCGATTATAGCCAAGAAGATGTAGAACAGATTCGCACTCGAGTAGAGGCCTTTTTAGAACTTTTGCCATGAGAATAGCTGGGCTTGATATCGGCTCACGCACGATAAAGCTGTTCTTGCTGGAGGATGGGCGAGTTAAAGACTTTCGCTATGTAGAGACTTCCTATGATCCCAAGGCCAAAATAAAAAATCTTTTAGGTAAGGTCGAGTACGATCAGTTAGTGGCCACTGGTTACGGCAGGAATCTGGCCCAAGCGCACTTTGGCGCAGAAACGATTACTGAGATTCGGGCCCATGCCCTAGGAGTAAGGTACCTATTCCCAGAAGCACGTACCATCCTTGACATAGGAGGCCAGGATACCAAGGCCATTGCCTTATCTCCTGAAGGCCAGGTCATCAAGTTCGAAATGAACGACCGTTGTGCCGCTGGCACCGGCCGTTTTTTAGAGATCATGGCCATGGCCTTAGGAGTAGACTTACCAGGACTTTCCGAGTTGGCCCTTGAGGCCACTCATGCTGCC
>CAZROA010000094.1:0-22164 GCA_964601575.1 uncultured Thermodesulfobacteriota bacterium | reverse complement strand
TTCGGTTAAAAAGAGAAAATCTTAAATGGGAGCTTTTTCTTTAAAAAACGAAAAAATTTCTCTTGTTAATCAAAAAATATTCTAACGTTTTAGTGATATCAATCTTCCTGGTCGGGGGAGAGATATAAAAACAACGGGTTTGACAAAAATTTTTCCTTTCAGTTATTATCGCCCAAATTGAAGACAGAAAGGAGGAATCTATGAAAAGGTGGACAATCCTTTTTACCGTCTTTCTTTTGCTCGTTTCCCAGGTATGGGCGGCCAAACCATACAAAATTGGGGCCCTGTTTTCGATCACCGGTCCCACCTCCTTCATCGGAGAGCCGGAACGAAACACCCTTCTCATGTTGATTGAAGAGGTCAATAAGGCCGGAGGGATCAACGGCCATCCGATCGAGGCGGTAATTTATGATACCGAAGGTGACGAAACCAACACGGTCAAAAAGGCCACTAAGCTCATTATTCAAGACAAGGTTTTGGCCATAATCGGCCCTAGTCGAACAGGGACTACACTGGCAGTGATCCCTTTTGTCGAACGCTATCGGGTACCGCTTATTTCCTGTGCCGCCGGGATCAAGATTGTCGAACCAGTAAAACCCTGGGTCTTTAAGACCGCCCAGAGCGATCGTTTGGCGGTCAAAAAGATCTACACCTATTGTCAAAAACATGGTCTTAAGAAGGTAGCCATTATTACTGTTTCCAATGGCTTTGGCCAAAGCGGACGCGAAGAACTCAAGAGATTGGCCAAACCTTTCGGGATCACTATTGTGGCCGATGAACTCTATGGCCCTAAGGACGTGGACATGACCCCACAGCTCACCCGTATACGGGCCAAAAACCCTGAAGCGGTGATCTGCTGGGGTACCAATCCCGGGCCAGCCATTGTGGCCAAAAACATGCAACAACTTGGCATGAAACAGCAGCTTTTCATGAGTCACGGGGTGGCCTCAAAGAGGTTCATCGCTCTAGCCGGTAAGGCTGCCGAAGGAATCATTCTTCCGGCTGGTAAGATCTTGGTGGCCGATCAACTCCCGGATACCGATCCCCAAAAGCCTATTCTCCTTAAATACATCGCCAAATATAAGGCCCGCTACGGTGAAGAACCTTCAACCTTCGGGGGGCATGCCTACGACGCCTTTGCCTTACTCAAAAGGGCCTTGGAAGAAGTCGGGCCGGATCGGGCCAAGATACGTGAAGCCCTTGAACACATGAAAGGCGTTGTAGGTATCCATGGTATCTTCAACATGTCCCCAAAGGATCATAATGGGTTGGCGGAAAAAGAGGCCTTTGTCTTGGTCCAGATCAAGAACGGAGATTGGCATCTTATAGAAGAATAAAGGCAAGGGGGCTTGGCCCCCCTTGCTTATTTCCCAGCCTGTTTTAAAGTCAGCCCCGCTTGATCAGGCGGTTATTTATCAGAGTTGTTCTTATTTCCAAAAACAAGTTCTTTAGTAGGAGAAGTAACACGGCCTTTATATATGAGTGAACTCTTACAATTTTTGATCTCAGGCCTGACCAGCGGGGCTATTTATGCCCTCATCGCCCTTGGTTTCACCATTATCTACAACGCCACAGAGGTAATCAATTTTGCCCAAGGCGAATTCGTCATGTTTGGGGCCATGTTTATGGCCACCTTTATGGGTAAATTGGGCTGGCCCCTACCGCTTGCCTTTGCCTTGGCCGTCTTTTTGACCGCTGGGATCGGTATCCTGGTTGAAAGACTGACCATCTATCCGGCCAGACATTCAACCCCCATCACGCTGATTATCATCACCATCGGGGTCTCTATTCTGCTTAAAGGAATAGCTATGTTTGCCTGGGGTAAGGACTCTTTGCCTGTACCGGCCTTTATCAGTGAAAGACCCCTTCGAATCTTCGGGGCCACTCTTGTTCCTCAAAGCCTTTTGGTCATTGTCGTTGCCTTGGTTTCTGTCTTTCTGTTGGAAATATTTTTTCGTAAGACCATTCGCGGCAAGGCCATGCGGGCCTGTGCGGCCAATCGATTGGCCGCCCGCCTCCTTGGTATCAAGGTAGAACCTTTGGTCCTCTTTGCCTTTGGGCTGAGTGCCGGCCTTTCGGCCATTGCCGGGGCTATCATCTCGCCTATTACCTTTGCCACCTACGACATGGGCACCATGCTCGGGCTCAAAGGTTTCAGCGCCGCTGTCTTGGGTGGGCTTAGCTCCAGTATAGGTTCGGTGGCTGGGGGGTTTCTCCTGGGTATTCTTGAGTCCTTGGCCGCGGGTTTTATTTCCTCGGCTTATAAAGACGCAGCGGCCTTTGTCATCCTCCTCCTTATGCTCTTCATCAAACCAGAAGGGCTTTTCGGACTCAAGGAGGCCAAAAAGATATGAAAGGTCACTACCTCGGCCTAACTCTATTGACCACGGCCTTTATCCTCTTTGGCCTCTTTAACACCAATGATTATCACTTCAATGTCCTAAATATCGTTGGTCTACACGGTCTCATCGTCCTGGGTTTGGCCTTACTTATGGGTTATGCCGGGCAGGTTTCCTTAGGGCACGCAGCCTTTTACGGGCTTGGGGCCTATACCTCTGGAATCCTGACGGCTAAATACGGCTGGGCCCCTCTTCCAGCCCTTTTAGCCGCCCAGGGGGTGACCATCCTTTCAGCCTTAGTGATTGGGCTTCCGGCCTTACGTCTTAAAGGACATTACTTGGCCATGGCCACTCTGGGCTTTGGAGTCATTATTCATGTCCTTTTCAAGGAAATGATCACCCTTACCGGTGGGCCGTCGGGCTTGGTAGGCATTCCGCCGTTTGAGATCTTTGGTCATGTTCTGATGCAAAGTCGGGAATATTTTTTTCTAATCTGGGGTCTTCTTTCGCTACTCCTCCTGATCTGCCTCCATTTGGCCCATTCTCCTTTTGGACGGGCGCTTTTGGCCATCCACGATAGTGAACCAGCCACCCTTTCCCTTGGTTACGATATAAGTCGCTTAAAGCTAGTCGTCTTTCTCATCTCGGCCTCGATGGCCGGGCTTGCCGGAAGCCTTTACGCCCATTTCGCCATGTTTATCAGCCCTACCAGTTTTACCTTTCTCCATTCGATCAAATTAGTGACCATGGTGGTCATTGGTGGGGTGGCTAGCCTTTGGGGAGCCTTGGTCGGAGCCGTAGTTCTCTCTATCTTGCCTGAGGTACTAACTATTTTTGAAGATTATGACGTATTAATATTTGGGGCCATTTTGGTCAGCATCATGATCCTTTTACCTCAGGGATTGGTAAAGGGTGTGGGGGATTTCTTTATTCGTTTTAAGAGACCTGTTGATAAAATTCAGTCGCTATAAACTTTTAAAATCTTTCTAATGTGTTAAGTTGAAGGTGTTTATTTTCATGTCGTAAAGTCTATTCCTCTTCCGGGGAGATAATCCTTAAAATTTTGAAACGTTCGAGAGCCATGAGCAAGAGAAAGATTCGCATCTTAGGTGATCCGGTTCTCAGGGAAAAGGCCCGCCCGGTCCAAGAAATCGACGGTGAGCTCCAAAAACTCATCGAGGACATGGCGGAAAGCATGTACGGAGCCAAGGGGTTGGGGTTGGCTGCCAATCAAATAGGCGAGACCCAACGCCTCTTTGTCCTTGACCTCGGCCAAAGGGAAAACAAACCAGAACTTTTGGTCTTCATCAATCCGGAGATCATTGAGGCCGAAGGAGAACTCTACGAAGAGGAAGGTTGTCTCAGTATCCCCGGGTATTCGGCCAAGGTTAAGAGAAAGGCCAAGGTCTTGGTCCGGGCCTTTGATCGCGAGGGGAAAGAATTCGAACGGGAGTTCGAAGGCTTAGGAGCCAGAGCGGTTCAACACGAGATAGATCATTTAAACGGCATCCTCTATGTGGACTATCTATCCACCCTTAAAAAGACCCTTTTTAAAAAGTGGTGGAAGAAACACCGACCTAAAGGTTAAAAGAAGCACCAGCGGGCCTCCTTGTGCGGGAGGGGCGGGCTCTTTGAAGGATCGGCCCGCTGGTGTAAGACCAGACACCATCCCCCACCTTGTTTTTAAAGCCTACAACAAAAAAAGCCCTTGGGAGATCCCAAGGGCTTTCATGGCCCTGTCCTTAAATATTTTAAATACGGAGAAATTCGGGGCTTGTCAACAATATTTTCTCAAATAAGAAATTAATGGCATTTCAAAAAACGGAGGGAGATAATGAAAATCTATCATCTTTCATCCAAAGAAGGCCAGAATTTCTTGGCTAATCTCTGTCATCGTTTCCAAGCCTTACCCAAAGACTATGAAGAAAACGTAATAAAAATCATCTCTGAGGTGAAAGAAAGGGGTGACGAAGCCCTTATAGCCTATACTCAACGTTTTGATTGCCCTGACTTTGCCCTTGATCAGCTTAAAGTCTCTTCGGAAGAGATAGAAGCGGCTTATGATCAAATAGATCGTGATATTTTGGAAAGCATAAGGCTTTCCATCAAAAACGTCCGTTGTTTTCATGAAGAACAACGTGAACGTTCTTTTATTCAGACCAAGGCCAACGGAGCCATTGTCGGCCAATTAGTCCGCCCTATAGACCGGGCCGGTCTCTACATTCCTGGAGGCACGGGGGGAGAAACTCCTTTGGTCTCCACGGTGATCATGACTGCGGTGCCAGCCAAGGTAGCCGGGGTCGAACAGGTAATCATGACCAGTCCTCCTAACAAGGAAAGTAAACTCCACCCGGCCCTTTTGGTGGCTGCCGCCGAGGCAGGGGTAGATGAAATTTACCGTCTGGGCAGTGCCTGGGCCATTGCCGCCATGGCCTATGGTACCGAGAGTGTACCCAAAGTGGATGTTATCTGTGGCCCGGGGAATATATACGTCACTTTGGCCAAGAGACTCCTCTCTGGAGAGGTAGGCATAGACATCGTGGCTGGCCCTAGCGAGATCCTTATCGTGGCCGATGAAACGGCCAAACCGGATTGGGTGGCGGCTGATCTCCTTTCCCAGGCCGAACACGACCCTTTGGCCACCGCTGTCCTTGTAACCCCTTCGGAGAAATTAGCTAAAAAGACCATCAAGGAAATAAGCAAACAACTCCCCAAACTTCCTCGGCAGAAAATAGCCAAAAGGGCCCTGGAAAACCAAGGAGGTATTTTAGTGGTAGCCGACCTAAACGAAGCCCTGGAGGTGGCCAATCAAATCGCTCCCGAACATCTGGAACTTGCCTTGGCCGAGCCTTGGAAATGGGTCACCAAAGTGAAACACGCTGGTGCTGTCTTCTTAGGGCATTATACCCCAGAGGCCGTAGGCGATTATATCGCCGGCCCTAACCACGTACTGCCTACCATGGGCTGTGCCCGCTACGCCTCAGCCCTTTCGGTAGAAGTCTTTTTAAAGAAGACTAGTGTTATTTCTTACTCTTCTGAATCCTTGAAAGAAGAAGCCTGGGCGGTGATTCGTCTAGCAGAGCTCGAGGGTCTCACCGCCCATGCCCATTCCGTCAAAGTGCGCTTGTAGCTTGTTGTTCGACAGTTTATTAGAAAAAGATCCCCTATTTTTCCTCCATAAAAGAAGGCAAGGGGGTGGCCCAGGATTCATCGTCAAAATAAAGTTCGCGTAAATCGGTTGGCTTTTCAAACTCTGGAAGCCGCGGCCCCTCGATCACCTCAAAGCGTACAAAACAGGACTTATACCAGTCCACCTCAGGAATAGGGAGTTCCATCTTTTGCATGATTTCGTAGGTACGATAGAAATCATCCCAGCGATTTTCTTTTTCTGGATAGATGGTGAAATCTCGAAGGATATCGGTGATCACCAGGCCAGCCTCCAGGATAAAACGCTGAAAATCAAACCATTTCTGGAGAGAGGCCTCCCGGTGGGTAAAACCTATATAACCGCTGGCCCCGGGCCCTTTCAGGGACTCTAAACACCGCCCCACAAAGAGTTTGAGCCCTTTTTTGGTCTCTACCGGATCGGTGACGAAGACATCAAAGGCTTGCTTGAATTGAGTCGGCAATTCTTCGATCACGTTGTAATCATAGACCTCAAGATTAGAAAGCCCTTCTTTTCGAGCAAATTCGCGCAAAAACTGATTGAGACGCTGATCAATCTCCACCACCACGATCCGTTTGGGCATTCGGGTAAGACCCGCGGCCACGGAAAAAAGGTCATCATCTCCCAAGATAAAAATCTCCGTCTCTTCGAGATCACCACGTTGATAGAGATAAGCTACTCGTCGCACGGTATCGATCGGACGGATAAAACCTTGGTCGTAATCGCTGGTGGGGAGAGGACGATGCTTAGAGACTTCTAGAAAACGCTGATAGATCTCTTCAAAATAACCTTTTATTTCAACCCCCAGACCGCAGCAATGACACAGGGTATCTTCTAAGGGATGAAGGTCTAGTTCTTGGGCCAAAGAAAATTTACCCTGAGCATAGGAGATAAGACCCTCGTCAAGGAGGGCTTGAATAACCCGAAAAAACTGGACTAAATGGGCGTCCTGATAATTTATAAGCTCCCAAAAACTCATCGGGCGGAGCTTCAAGGCCCGCAAGATTTGCTGACGAATACGTTTATCTCCTTCCATTTTCCCCTCCAGGACGTTTGGCCATGGATAACAAATGGACTTAAAACTTGCAAGACAAGACCAATATTTGGATCAAAGGCCCTTTCCCAAAATTAAGGACAAGATTCCTCGTTTAAAGAGACTGACCGAAGATTTGATTCAGGGTACGAACAAGTTCTTCCAAACGGAAAGGTTTCTTGATAAAGGCCCTAGCCCCCCATTTTTCGACTTCTTTGACCAACAATGGATCGGCATACCCACTGGTGATTATGGCCTTTACTTCTGGGTCAAGCTTTCTCAAGGTAGCCAAGACCTGTGTCCCTTGGGCCCCGGGGAGGGTGAAATCAAGAATAACTGCCTCAAAGGGATGGCCTTTCTCTCTTGCCCGCCTATATTTTTCAATAGTTTCTTCTGCACTGCTGGCCGTCTCTACTTCGTAGCCTAAAAATTCTAACATGCCTTTAAGGACCTCTCGCACTTCTTCTTCATCGTCAAGGATGAGGACTTTGGCCTTTTCTGGTTGCACTTGAGGGATGACCTCCTGGGGCTCTCTTCCTTCTTCAGCTTTACACACCGTCTCTTTGGCCGGGAGATAGATGAGAAACGTTGTTCCGGCTCCTTCTTTGGAGCGCACCTCAATATAGCCGTTGTGGCTACTGATAACAGAATAAACCACCGAAAGTCCCAGACCGCTTCCCCCTTCTTTGGTAGTAAAGTAGGGATCAAAGATCTTGGGAAGCAAGGGCGAAGGGATACCGCAACCAGTATCTTTTACCGTAAGCCGCACATAGGGGCCTGGTTTGAGGGGAAGATGGGTACTTTCGGTCAGGAGAAAATTTTCGGCCTTGACCAGAAGGGTTCCGCCCCCGGGCATGGCCTCTCGAGCATTTAAGACCAAATTTTGGATGACTTGGGCCAATTGGACCTCATCTACCTCTACCCGCCAGAGGTCTGGAGGCAATTCAAGATCAAAATTTATGTTAGAGCCGGTAAGGACAAATTCTACGGTCTCCCTGATGATCTTGGCTATGTCTGTTACCTCTTTGGCCGGAACACCCCTTTTGGCGAAGACGAGCAGTCGTTCGGTGAGTTTTTGGGCCTTAATTAAGGCCTGTTCGGCTCGGGAAAGAAACCGGGCTTGTTTTTCAAGGTCTTTATTATAGATCTTGGCCAGGGAAAGATGCCCCCCAATGGCCATAAGGAGGTTATTGAAATCATGGGCAATCCCTCCGGCCATAACCTCCAAGGCTTGAAGTTTTTCTCGCTGATAGGCTTCCTGATTTAGGAGGCGATAGCGTGTAATATCTCGGAAAACGATCACCGCCCCTTCTATCTCTCCGGCAGCGTTCTTGATAGGCGCGGCTACCAAATGGATCTGTAACCGCCGACCTTCGCGATTAAAGAGGATAAAATCTTGGGCCGGACGAAAGACCCTTTTGAAATGAAAGACCGGCTCTAGGACGTCTTCAGGCTGATCAGTGGAGGGATAACAGAGCTTTAAGGCCTGGTTTAAGGGTTTTCCCTGGGCAAAGGCCTGGGCCCAACCGGTTAGTTCCTGGGCGGCTCGATTCATTAGGATGATACGGCCTTCTCGATTGGTCACGATGACCCCGTCAGCAATGCTCTTCAAAGTAACTAGAAGGCGTTCGCGCTCTTTGATCAGTAACTCCTCTATCCAATGTCTGGTAAGGACGTTTTCCAGGTTTTCGGCCAGGGCCTTTAAGGCCTCGCGGGCAAAATCCTCAACTGGATGGGAAAACTCCGCTCCGAGAAAACCCCAGTAATATTCTTCTAAAAAGATGGGTATCCAGATGACAAAGAGCTCTAAATCTTTGAAAAAAGGATCCAGCGGGGCAAAATCTTTTAATTGTCCAGAAAGGCTTTCTCCAGAGGTCCAAGAAACTTTACTCAAAAACTTATTAGAAATTACGCAGCCAGGTAAACATTTTTCTTCCGGCCAACCACAACGCAGAATATAGAGATTTTCTTCCTCTAATTTCCTAAAAAGGTATAATCTTTTAACATTCAAAATTTGAGATATTTGGGAAAATTCTTCTAATAAATTTTGCCAACTCTTACCTTTCACAAATTTATAGACAATTTGGTTAAGAACTTTAAGGAAGGTTTCTCTCTTTTTAAGTTCTTTTTCTGTTTCTTTGAGTTCGGTAATATCGACGGCTAAAGTAAGCTTAGAAACCTTGCCATCTTCAGGCAATGGACTTTCGGTAACATAATACCAACGATTATCTTTCGGACTTTTAAAGGTATGTCGTCTAATCTTTCCGGCTAAAACCTCGGCACTCTTACACCAAGGACAGGCCCGGTCAAAATTATAAAAAACTTGATAACATTTCTCCCCAACAGCTTCTTTACCTAAATACTCATTTAAGGCCTTATTAGCAAAGATTATTTCATGATCTTCAGAAGAAATAAAGAGAAGGCCATCAAAATGATTAGCTATCAACTGACACTTTCTAGAAAGATCATCTATCCTTTCTGCAGCTTTAATCGTATCTGTAAGATCGGTCAAAAAATGGACGACACCGGTTAATCTTTTCTTTTCATCATAAAAAGGTGTAATATGGACTTGAAAAAATCGCTTAAGTCTTTCCTCAAAGAAGGTCCTGGTTTCTGTGCGTTTAGTCTTGAGAAATTTTTGGTAAGGACAAAATGAGGGTGGACTATCAGTTTGATGAACTATTTGGTAACAAACTTCTTTTCTTATTTCTTTTTTATCTCTGTTTAAAAGAGCGGCCATAGTCTCATTGGCCAAAATGATGCGAAAATTCAAATCAAGAATAAAAATACCAGCGGGAAAGGAATCAAGGAGACCTTGCCAATCTTCTAATGAAGAAAGGGTAGGAAGGAAAAAACCCTTTTCTCTCTTGGAAGAACTCAACCCCTTCCCCCCTAACTCAAATTTGATATTGTCTCTATAAGAAAATCTTGAAATAAGGCTTCGTCTCGAAAAAAGCTCTCCTTTAAGTTTTTTGATCTATTTTTAGGTCAAAAGTTAAACCTCTTTGATTTAAGATTCGATCTTAATAAAGGTGTGCACAAATGCATAACAAATGTTAGCTTATTTGAAAAGTGGAAATTTCATCATGTTAACGGCAAAGGAAATATTAAAAATCCTCAATTCTAAATCTAAATGGTTGAGTCTCCTGGTAATCTTCGAAAATGCCGGGATTTCGGGGCGTAAAGTCGCCCAGAAAACAGGACTAGCCTGGGCCCCGGTAAAGAATGCCTTGGATCAACTTGAGGAGCAGGGTCTCTTGGAAAGGGAAAAGAAGGGTAAAAGTTATCTCTATTTCCCTAACAAAGACCATTATCTCTTTCCAATCTTGAAGCACTTTTTTGACTATCTGGACAAATTAGGGAAGGTCCTTTTCCATGAATTGGCCCAAGAAGTGTTTTCTCCGCAAAGAGTAGACCTTATCAGCCTAAAGGTATGCGATGATTTGCTCCTTTTAATCTTTAAAGGTGAAGGTGAAGGTCTGACCGAAGAAATTCGAGGCTTTCTCCGTAAAAAGGGTCTATCTAGGCTCAAATTTAAGCTCATCTCTCTTTCGGAACTCCCTCGACAACAAAAGCTGCTCAAACTTCCAGGAAAGACCTTTGGGGCCGATCTGGAAGCCCTCTTAAATTAAAGCCCACCTAAACTACTTTGTCCTCTTCTCTTTCCCTCTTGTTGACGAAAAGATAATTATGGTAAAAAGATATCACTTCATGTTAAAAATTTAAAATTTATAACAAAACCAAGAGGCAAATATGAAACGGCTAGTTGTTATCATGTGGAATAGTTATCTCCCCCTTTTGGTAGAGGCTGCGAGAAAAATCTCAGATTTTGAGCTCATCCTCTTTTCTTCCAAGAAGATCGAAAATGACCCAGCCTTATTGGAAAGGGCCCTTTTGGAGGCCGAAAAGGCCGAGGCCGTAGTCCTTTATCGGTCTTCTGAGACCTTTTGGGAAGAGGTAGAAAACCGCTTCAAGACTTTAGGGCAGAAAATCCCAGTGGTCTGGGTAAGTCATGATCCAACCTTTTGGGGACTTTCCTCGGTAGAAACGGAAATCCCGGCCACGGCTTATCAATACCTCGTCTACGGCGGGGAGGAAAATTTTGTCAATCTCTTGAAGTATTTCGGTCAAAGGCTCCTTGGGCTTCCCCTTGATCCCCTGCCCCCTAAGAAGATGCCCTGGGAGGGTCTCTATCATCCCAAGGCTCCTTCCGTCTTTGAGCGTGTAGAGGATTATCTCGCCTGGTACAAGGACTACCGAGGCCTTATACGTCCCATGGTGGGGATACTCTTCTCCCGCCACTATTGGGTCAACCAAAACCTTGAAGTGGAAGATACCTTGATCGAAGAACTCGAAGCCCAAGGGCTCAATGTGCTCCCGGCCTTTTCTTACAGCCTCAGGGACGAAGGCCTGGGGACGAAGGGAAGTGCCGAGGTGGTCAGGGAAGTCTTTCTCAACCGAGAAGGGCGCCCACGCATCGAGGCCTTGGTCAAACTTCAGCCCTTCTTCCTTGGCTGTGCAACCACACGCAATTTAAGCGATACCAGGGTAGCTGCCTCGGGAGTAGAGCTTCTCAAAAGACTGGGGGTCCCGGTGTTTCAACCAGTTACTTCTTATTACAAATCCATTGAAGAATGGGAGGAGGATACCCAGGGTCTTTCCAATGACATCGGCTGGGCCGTGGCCCTCCCTGAATTTGAGGGGGTGATCGAGCCTTTCTTCCTTGGGGCTGTAAAGCGCCAGGAAGACCAAGCCACCGGGGCCATAGTGGAACGCCGGATGCCGGTAAGAGAAAGATGTCGCCGCCTGGCAGAAAGGGTAAGCCGATGGATCAGGCTGCGACAAAAACCCCCAAAGGAGAGAAAAATTGTCTTTGTCCTCCATAACAATCCCTGCGCCTCGGTAGAGGCCACGGTGGGTGCCGGAGCCCATCTAGATACGCTGGAGAGCGTGGCCAGGATCATGGCCCGCCTGAAAGAGGCCGGCTATACGGTCGAGGGTGCCCCTGAAAACGGACGGGAGCTTATTCAGGCCATCTTGGAAAGAAAGGCCATTTCCGAATTCCGCTGGACTACAGTGGAGGAGATCGTGAGAAAGGGCGGGGCCTTGACCCTGGTGCCCCTTGAGCAGTACCTCTGCTGGTGGAAGGAGTTTCCGGAAAAGGTTCGTAAGCGGGTGCGGGAGACTTGGGGCGATCCGCCAGGCCAGGAGGTAAATGGCGTCCCTCCAGCCATGGTCTATCAGGGAAAGATCGTTGTTACCGGCCTAAAATTTGGTCATATAGTGGTTTGTGTCCAGCCTAAACGTGGTTGTGCCGGCCCGCGGTGCGATGGTCGGGTGTGCAAGATCCTCCATGACCCAGACATCCCCCCGCCGCATCAATATTTAGCCACCTATCGCTATCTTGAAGAGATCTTCGGGGCCGATGTCATAATCCATGTCGGTACCCACGGAAACCTTGAGTTTTTACCGGGAAAAGGGGTGGGGCTTTCTGAGGCCTGTCTCCCGGATCTCGTCATCCATCGGGTGCCGCATCTCTACATTTATAACGCCGATAATCCCCCTGAGGGCATTATTGCCAAACGCCGAAGCTATGCCGTGCTCGTGGATCACATGCAGACGGTGATGACCGAAAGCGGGCTATATGATGAACTGGAAGAACTGGCCCGTTATCTGGGAGAATACGAGCAGGCCAAACTCGGCGACCAGGGCCGGGCTCATGCCCTGAAACATCTTATCCTAGATTTGATCCATAAAACCAATCTGGACCAGGAAATAAGGCTTTCACCGGACCTCCCCTTTGACGAGATCACGCGTCGGGCCCATGAGGCCTTAAGTCGCATCCGTAACACCCAGATCCAGGACGGGATGCACATCTTCGGCGAAATCCCCCAAGGGGAAAGACGGGTAGAATTTATCAAGGCCATCCTGCGTTACGAGGCCGACGGAGGTCCCTCTTTAAGAAGGCTTGTGGCCCGAGAGATGGGACTAGATCTTTCAAAGCTTTTAAAAGACCAGGGGGCCTTTGATCCTATCCATCAAAAGAGCTCTGGAGAACTCCTGGAGGAGATAGAAAAGAGAGCCAAAGCACTGATCGCCCGGGTCCTCAAAGGCCAAAATTCCTCAAACGATCCAGATCTTCTGCGGCTTTCGGAACGCATCCTTGACCTTGACCGCCGGATCGAGGCCTCCCAAGAAATCAAGGCCCTACTAATGGGAATTGAGGGGAAATATATCGAACCCGGGCCTTCGGGCCTTATCACTCGTGGCCGGGACGATGTCCTCCCTACCGGGCGCAATTTCTACGCCCTTGACCCCCAACGGGTGCCCACCAAGGCTGCCTACCGGATCGGGACAAGGCTTGCCTCGGCCTTGCTCGAAAAATACCTGATCGAGGAAGGCCGTTATCCAGAAAACGTGGCCATCTACTGGATGTGCACCGACATTATGTGGTCTGACGGTGAGGGCATGGGGAAAATACTCGCTCTTCTTGGCGTACGACCGGTATGGGCTCCTAACGGGAGGGTCAAAGGCTTAGAAGTTATTCCTCTTTCCGAACTGGGTAGGCCGCGTATAGACGTTACCATCCGGGTCTCGGGGATCACTAGGGATAATTTCCCCAATTGTGTAGAGTTGATAGACGAAGCCGTCCAGATGGTGGCCTCTCTGGATGAACCCCTGGAGATGAACTTCGTTCGCAAGCACACCTTAGAAAAATTAGAAAAGCTCAAGACCAAATTTTCGACCAAAGAGGCCCTGCGGCGGGCCACCTTTCGGATCTTTGCCTCCAAACCCGGTACTTACATGGCCGGGGTAAACCTTGCGGTCTATGCCTCGGCCTGGAGAGAAGAAAAAGACTTGGCCGAGGTCTTCCTTTACTGGAACGGCTATGCCTATGGTCGCGGAGCCTTTGGAGAGAAGGCTTACACCGAGTTGGTCGAGAGCTTAAAGACCGTAGATGTTACCTTCAACAAGGTGGTCACCGACGAATACGATCTATTTGGCTGCTGTTGCTACTTTGGGACCCATGGTGGACTCACCGTGGCCGCCCGGCACTTTTCAGAAAACAAAGTGCGGGCCTACTACGGTGACACCAGAGAACCGGAAAGAATCGAGGTCCGCGATCTGGCTGATGAGGTCCGTCGGGTGGTGCGGACCAAGCTCTTAAATCCGAAGTGGATCGAGGGTATGAAACGCCACGGCTACAAAGGGGCCGGAGAGATCGCCAAACGTATCGGTCGAGTCTACGGCTGGGAGGCCACTACCCAAGAGGTAGATGATTGGATCTTCGACGAAATAGCCCGGACCTTTGTCCTCAACGAAAAGAATCGCCGTTTCTTCAAGGCTCATAATCCCTGGGCGCTAGAGGAGATCGCCAGACGGCTCCTTGAGGCCGAGGCCCGTGGTCTATGGCAGGCTGATCCCAAAACTCTAGCCGGGCTCAAACAGATCTACGCCGAGATCGAGGGCTGGCTTGAAGACGAGATGGGTGAGGTGAGCGGTGAGTTTCAGGCCGGGGCCGTAGACATCCTCACCGCCGAAGAGGTAGAGACCTGGCAGGCCATGCTTCAGGAGATGCCCAAAGAGGTCTTTATAACCAAGCGGTGACCATCTATCTCAGGACCCGGCCTTTTAGGTCATAGGTACCGGCTTCCACCAGGCGTACCCGGATAATCTCTCCCGGGGAGACGTTTTTTCCAGAAATAAAGGTCACTCCGTCGATCTCCGGGGCCTGGAAACAGGCATGTCCATAAAGACGACCCTCCTCATCAAGGCCCTCGACCAAGACCTCAGTCTCCTTTCCGAGACGATTCTTGAGGTTTTGTCGAGAGATCTCCTGTTGTTGTTCCATGAGACGAACAAATCGTTCTTGCTTGATCTCTTCTGGGACTTGGTTAGGCATTCTAGCCGCCGGAGTGCCTTCTTCAGGAGAAAAAACAAAGGCCCCCAGGTGATCAAAACGGGCTTCCTTTATAAACTCAAGCAATAATTCAAAATCTTTTTCTGTTTCTCCGGGGAATCCTACGATTACCGCGGTACGTATCCCAGCCTCTGGCCAGCCTTTACGAATTCTTTCGATAAGACGTAAGATCTCCTCCGGTTGATAGGGCCGTCTCATGGTCCTGAGGATCTTGGGGCTTGCGTGCTGCACGGGTAGATCAAAATAAGGGCAGACCTTTTCGCTTGCCGCCATAGACTCAAGAAGCTCTTCGGTAACGCCCTGGGGGTTAAGATAAAGAAGCCTTAGCCAACGAAGCTCAGAAAGGCTGACCAGTTTTTTTACTAGTGGCCCAAGGCGGCGCTTGCCTTGATCAAGACCATAGGCCGAGACATCCTGCCCTACCAGGATGATCTCTTGTATCCCTTGGGCCAGTAGATTTCTAGCCTCGGTGAGGATAAGTTCTTCGGGGATACTCCTTAAAGGCCCTCTCAGTCGCGGGATGAGGCAAAAAGAACAGGCATGACTACAGCCCTCAGCCACTTTGAGGTAGGCATAGAAAGGGCTTTCGGTAAGGAGACGTTCTGAAAATTCCGGACCTTCTAATTTTAGACACAATCTCTTTGAGTTCTTGCCCTGTAAAAGTTCTGGCCGGCGGTAGGGTTCAATACCCAAAAAGAGGTCCACTTCCGGAAATTCCGGAAGGAGCTCTTCTCCATAGCGGGTAACCAGACACCCACAGACCACAAGCTTCTGTTCCGGGCGTTTCCCCTCGGCAAGCTCAAGGATGACCTCAATAGATTCTTCTACCGCCTCCTGAATAAAGGCACAGGTGTTTACCAGGAGGAGATCGGCCTCTGCCGGATCAAGGACAACCTCATTACCTTGTTTGACTAAGGCGGCTAGAAGTTTTTCAGTATCCGTACGATTTTTGGGGCAACCAAGACTTACGGGGTAGATCTTCATGGACTAGGAAAGAGTCCTAATCTCCGATGAGGAACTTGCGTTCTTCAAGGGGGTTGTTTTCGTGATCGACGTAAACGATGGTTACTTCAGCCCCAGAGATCTCTTCCGGGGTGTACCAGGCGTAGGTGACCAAGATGAGGCGATCCCCCACTTCTCCTTTACGGGCGGCGGCCCCGTTAAGACATACCTCCCGTGAACCCCATTCACCCTTGATGACATAGGTCTCAAAGCGTTCGCCGTTATTTACATTGTAGACCCATATAGACTCAAAGGGTTTGATTCCAGCGGCAATCATCAGGCGTTCATCCAGGGTGAGGCTCCCCTCGTATTCCAGATTCTTGGCCGTCACGCGGACATTATGAATCTTGGCCTTCAAGAACTTTTGCCACATCTCTCCCACCGCCTTTGCCTGTAGGTCTATGATGATCAGGAAATACTATAATCGTTTTGACCGATGATCGCATTATCAATAAGGCGTGCCCGACCGACAAACACCGCCAGGGCAAGGAGAGTAGGTCCTTTTATTTCGGTGACCTCAGCCAGGGTCTCTGGGTGGCGAAATTCGATGTAGTCGATCCTGGTATACGGATGGGAGGAAATAAATTGGGAAAGCTCTTCGGTAAGGGCCGCCACCTCTCGCACCCCCTCGGCCACCCGTCTTTTGGCCAGCTCAAGGGCCTGATAGAGACAGAGCGCGGATTTTCTTTCCTCCGGGGAGAGATAAATATTTCGCGAACTCATGGCCAGACCATCCGGCTCTCGGACAATGGGATGCCCAAGGATCTCAATATCCAGATTTAAGTCGCGGACCATCTGTCTAATCACTAAAAATTGCTGGTAGTCTTTGAGCCCAAAGACGGCAAAGTGGGGGTTGACGATGTTAAACAATTTTAGGACCACGGTGGCCACACCGCGAAAGTGCCCCGGGCGCTTGGCCCCGCAAAGGGGCTTAGAAAGCTCGGTCACCTCCACATAGGTCTGAAACCCCTGGGGATACATGTCTTCAGCCTCAGGGGCAAAGAGGATATCTACTCCTTCCCCCTGGGCTAGCTTGGCATCGCGCTCAAAGTCCCGCGGGTATTCTCGAAAGTCTTCTCTAGGGCCGAATTGGATGGGATTAACAAAGAGGCTGACCACCAATTGATCACAGCGTGGTCGGGCATAGCGCATAAGGGCCAAGTGCCCTTCATGGAAAAAACCCATGGTAGGCACAAAGCCCAACCGTTGCCCTTTTTGGCGTATCTCTCGGGAAAGGGCCTTCATCTCTTCTACGGTACGGACCACTTTAATGGCTCTCCCCTCCTTTTCTCTTCTTGCCGAGAAATCCATTGCGGGAGATATTGTAAAATAATTCTTTTCACCGCCCTATAAGACCATACCTCTGGTCCCCAATTTTTAAATTTATCAAGTGGTTCTAAGTAGCCATTTCCATTGCGATCGACTATCCAGAAAAGGAGCCTCCCAGAGCCCGGCTCATATCCCCAGATCCATAGCCGACGATTGCCTCGGTGATTTTCTTTCAGGATGAGACGGATCATGACCTGGGGGAAAGACATCTCAAATTCCGCCGCCCAGGGCTCGCTTTTTAAAAGAAGGGAACGGGTCTTTACGGTCACTAATTGGCTGAAGATATCAAAGAGGGGCTTTGAGGCATCGTAGATCAAGACCGGTGTGCCTACCGAAGCGAATCGATAAACAACTTCTATATCTTTGTTTTTTAAGGCGATGCAGCCATAGGTCCAGTCCCTCTGAAGACCTTCAGGGGTTGATCGAAAAAGACCGCCGCCATGGATGCCTATATTTCCTCCTAAAGGCCCTTCGACCGGTGTCTCGGTCAAGAGGCCCTTACAGTATTCTTGGTATTGCTCGGCACTCAGACGCCCTTCCCAATAAGCCCGCTGAATATCTTTGAGATTAGGATAGGATATCTCCAGGAAGAGATAATATCTTTGGGAAGGGTGTTTATCCGAAATCCGATAAAGCCCCTCTGGGGTGGCTCCATCTCCTTCTCTGGTCTTTGGTTGATGTGGGTTCCAGCCTAGAGAGCAGGGAAAGGTATTGATCAGGCGGTTGTCTTCGTAAAGAGAAAGGACTCGGGCCGATTTTTCCACCACGATCAGTCTTTGGGCCTTAGCCGAAGGTAAAAAAAGGACAAAAACGGCTAAAAAAATAATATTAAAAGACCAAATGACCTTTAATCCCTCTTTAAAAGACAAAACGCCGGCTCCGGATTTTGGGAATTGCTTTTCAATCAAGCCTTAGAGTATTAGAGTATAGTTATAAAAGCAAAACCTAAAACCTTAAGGAGGTGCAAGGATGCGGAAGAAACTGGTTGCTCTTATTATGGCCCTTTCCTTCATGGGTGCTTCCTCGGGTGTAGCCCTGGCCAAGTCTTGTAAGGGTGTTGTTAAAGAATTCGACGGAAAGACCATGGTCATTGAGATCAAGGGTAAGTGCAAGTGCTCGGTGGGGGATGCCGTAAAGATTAAGCCCAAGAAAAAGGCTGCGGTCGAGGGTTGTTAAGAGAATAAAAGGGGGGTTATCCCCCCTTTATCATTTCTTCAAATAGCTTATAGGCCTGTTGAACAATTCTTGTCTGGTCCTTAAGAGTCAAAAGAGGTTCCCTCTTAATCTCTTTTTCAAAGATCTCTTCACTTTCGGGAAGATAACCCAAAAAGCAAAGGCCCTTTTCTTCACATACTTCTTTAGCGTATTTATCCAAGGCCTCTGGAACATGATTTGGCGCCCGGTTGACCAGGAGCCAAATATGGCCCACCTCAAGTTGTAGGGGGTCGATCAAGGAGGCAATACGGGCGGCGGTAAGGATACCCCGTAAAGAGGCATCAGAGACGATTAGCAAGTGATCCACCTGGCGCAGGTTAAGACGGGAAAGGTGTTCCATCCCGGCCTCGTTGTCTACCACTACGTAGAGATAATGGCGGACCAGTTTTTCCAAGGCCTGAGAGAGAAAGGCATGGGCCGCACAATAACAACCAGGGCCTTCGGGTTGCCCCATCACGATGAGATCGAAGTGATCGGTCTCGATGATGGCCTCGTTAAGCCGCATCTCCACAAAATCAGCCCGGGCCATCCCTTGAGGCACAGCGGTGCGCAGCTCATTCTTGATCTCCCCAAGGGTGATATCAACCTCTACCCCTAAGAGTTCATTCAGGTTGGCGTTGGGGTCGGCGTCTACCGCGAGGATAGGGGTCTTTCCTTCGCGTAGGAAATACTTGATGAGAAGCGCGGAGACCGTGGTCTTGCCCGTCCCGCCCTTGCCTGCCAAGGCAATGGTCTTGGCCATTAAGAAGCCTCCGCCTGTTTATGACGATCTTTAAAGAGCTTGTAAGTCAGGCTATCAACCAGGGCCTTACAACTGGCCTCGAGGATATCATGTGAGACCCCCACCGTCCCCCAGCGATCGCGCTTATCCCGCGAAAAGATGAGCACTCGAACCATGGCCCCTGTCCCCGGGTGTCCGGGTAGGACGCGGACTTTATAATCTTCGAGGATCATCTCTCTAAGCTGGGGATAAAACCGTTCCAAGGCCTTACGAATGGCATTATCCAGGGCGTTTACCGGGCCGTTACCCGCCGCCGCGGTGTGTTCCACCTCCCCTACCCCAGGTGGGACGCGGACGATAACCGTGGCCTCGACCATCGGGTCTTCGCCTTCTCTGGCCCGCATATCAAACACGCGGTAGCCGAGTAATTCAAAGTATTGCTTGGGTTCCCCGATCAAGCGGTACATAAGGAGCTCTAAAGAGGCCTCTGCCGCTTCAAACTGATAGCCCTCGGCCTCGCGCTTCTTTACCTCTTCGACGATCTTGGCAATCATCGGGTCATCAGGCAAGAGCTTGATGCCGAATTGTTGGGCCTTGTAAACGATATTGCTCCGCCCGGAAAGGTCCGAGACAAGGACCCGCCTGATGTTGCCCACCAACTCGGGATTGATGTGTTCATAAGTGCGGGGGGAACGCATCACCGCTGAGACATGGATGCCACCTTTGTGGGCAAAGGCACTCCGTCCGACATAGGGGAGATAACGAGGATGGGGGAGATTGGCCATTTCACAGACAAAGCGGGAGACCTCGGTCAACTTACGGAGGTGTTTGGCGGCTTCAGCTTCATAGCCCATTTTAAGAATCAGATTGGGGATGATCGAACAGAGATTGGCGTTGCCGCAGCGTTCACCAAAGCCGTTGATCGTCCCTTGGACCTGAGTGACCCCTTCAAGGACAGCCAGCAAAGAATTGGCCACCGCACATTCGGAGTCATTATGGGCGTGAATGCCCAGGCTGATCTTTTTCCCTAAACGTTTCTGGACCTCACGGATAATCTCTACGATCTCGTGAGGTAAAGTCCCACCGTTGGTATCGCAAAGGACCAGACAATCCGCCCCACCTTTTACCGCCCTTTTAAGGGTCTCCACCGCGTAGTCTGGGTTGTCTTTGAAGCCGTCGAAAAAGTGCTCGGCATCATAAAAGAGCTTTTCACAATGAGGTCGAAGATAGGCCAAAGAGGCCTCGATGATCTCTAAATTGTGTTCAAGGGTGGTGCGTAAGGCCTCTTTGACGTGTACATCCCAACTCTTACCAAAGATGGTGATCACCGGGGTACGCGCCTCGATCAAGGCCGCGAGATTTGGGTCTTCTTCCGGTTTGTGACGAGGGTGGTGGGTACTTCCAAAGGCGGCTATCTTGGCGTATTTCAACTTGTAATCCCTGATCTCCCGAAAAAAACGCGCATCCTTGGGGTTTGAGCCCGGCCAACCCCCTTCGATATAATCAATGCCCAGCTCGTCGAGTTTAAGGGCTACTTGTAGTTTGTCCTCCACCGAGAGGTTAAAATCCTCGGCCTGGGTCCCATCTCTCAGGGTAGTGTCATAAAATTCTACTTTTTTGGTCATGACTCCCACCTAGTTTTCAAATTCTAGGTATTATCTATTCCTCCTTCGGCGGGCCTTCCAGGCCAAAGGCCTCATGCAAGGCCCGTACGGCTAGCTCGGTGTATTTCTCATCGATCACGCAGGAGATCTTGATCTCCGAGGTCGAAATCATCTGGATATTGATTCCGTGTTCAGCCAGGACCTTGAACATCTTAGCCGCCACTCCGGGGTGGGCCCGCATCCCTGCCCCTACAATAGAGACCTTAGCAATATCTTCGGCCCCTTCGATCTCTTCGATCCCCAGTTCATCTACTACATTTTTGACCACTTCTAGGGCCTTTTGATAATCGAGTTTGGGGACGGTAAAAGTCATGTCAGCCTTGCCATCCGGACGGCTGGTTTGGATGATCATATCGACTACGATTCCGGCCTCGGCTATGGGACCAAAGATCTTGGCCGCTACCCCAGGCTTGTCCGGGACCCCGTGAAGGGTAATCCGCGCTTCATTGCGGTTATAAGTCACGCCCGAAACTAAGACCTTTTCCATGGATTCATCCTCCTCGACCACCATGGTCCCTGGTTCGGTACTAAAACTTGACCGTACATGGACCGGCACCTTGTAGATCTTGGCAAACTCCACCGAACGAATCTCAAGGACCTTGGCCCCCATGCTGGCCAATTCAAGCATCTCCTCGTAAGAGATGCGATCGATCTTCCGGGCCTTGGGTACGATCCGCGGGTCGGCGGTGTAGACGCCATCGACATCGGTAAAGATCTCGCAGATATCAGCTCCTAAGGCCGCAGCTAAGGCCACGGCGGTGGTGTCTGAGCCTCCGCGACCAAGAGTCGTAATATCTCCTTCTTCGGTCACCCCCTGAAAGCCGGCTACCACGACCACCCTCCCCTGACGGAGGTCTTCTTTGATCTTTTCTATCTCTATGCCTTGAATACGGGCCTTACCAAACAAGGCATCGGTCTTAATCGGGATCTGAAAGGCCACATAGGCCTTGGCCGGATAGCCGATATGGTTAAGGGCTATGGCCAAAAGGGCCGCGGAAACCTGCTCTCCAGTAGAGACCAACATGTCAAGCTCCCGCGGGCTTGGCTTGGGAGAAATCTTATAGGCCAGGTCGAGTAGACGATCTGTCTCTCCGGACATGGCCGAGACCACGACCACCACATCATGCCCTTGGTCACGATACCGGGCGATCCTCCCGGCTACACAGCGAATACGATTTAAGTCTCCCACCGAGGTGCCCCCGTATTTTTGGACCACTAACATCTCTAATCCTCCCTTCTACCACCCCAGACCGGATCTTCGCCAAAGTGAAGGAACCACCATTCCTCGGCATCGGCCCCGCGATCATTAGGCGCCAGGGTAATACGATAATGTTCGCAATATTCCATGAGGAGCTCGTAGGCCTCGTTCAATTTCTGCATCTGTTCTTGATCCCCGGCACGATCAGGGTGCCACTTAGAAGCAAGTTTGTGATATCGTTCTCTGATCTCCGCGCGCGAAGTCTCTCGCGGCAGACCCATCAACTTACGGGCTTCTTCTAATCTTTTCCATTTGTTTCGTGACATAAAATTACCCCGTTAAAAGTAAGCAGTGATTTGATGGGTCAAAATTTCTAAAATTTGATCTCTTACTTTACCAATTCCTGGCTTAAGGGCAATCAAAGACCTGGATCTCGTGGCCGAAATTTGATAATAAATCCGGTCAAGTTCGGAGGGGGAAGTGGTCCGAATAACACCTAAATTAATCTTTATCTTAGCGCTTATTTTGTCCGGCTGCGCCGCCACCGGGCCTAAGGCCTTAAAATCCACGCGGATC
>CAZROA010000093.1:0-42122 GCA_964601575.1 uncultured Thermodesulfobacteriota bacterium | reverse complement strand
GACCCGCTCCAAGGCACTGCGATTGGGTAAGGTAAGGATCACCTGTTGGGGGGTGTTGCCTTCGCTTATGGTGCAACGAATGCCTTTGCGAGCCAATACTTCTTGGAGGTCTTTGACCCGGGCGTTTAGGGCATTGGCAATAGCCTTGTCCAGGTCTACTTGGAGGACAAGGTGCATTCCCCCTTGTAGATCTAGACCGAGCTTTAAACTTTGGCCGTAGATGTAGCGCTTATACCAAGAAGGCAGGTTGGGGACAAAAGAAGGTAGGATCAAGATGATCGAGGCCATAGTTAAAAGTACTAATAAGAAAATCTTCCACTTTATGGTTCGCGGCATGAAAAAACCTCCTTCAGGGGCTCGTGAGGGGTTTTTAGTGCAAAGTTCGGTATCTGACAATAGCCGGATTCAGTTTTGAGAACAAGAAAGCCCTTGGGCCAGGTAATCGAGGTTACGATACATCAGATCAAAGAAACTGATCCCGGCCTTTATCTCCTCTTGAGTCAAAGAGGCCCCGGGGCTTAGGTACAAAATCTTGGCCCCTATTTCATTGGCCAAGACCTCGGCAAAACGCCGTGAAGAAGGATGTTCGTAAAAGATGGCCGAAACCCTATTTTTACGCAGGGATTTGATCAACTCCGCCAAGACCTTAGGAGAAGGTTCGGCCTCTGGTGAGAGACCAGCCAAGGAGATCATTTCTAAATGATAATTTCTGGCGAGGTAACCAAAGGCCGCATGTCCGGCCAAGACCAGCTTTCGACTACGACAATGGGCCAGCCTTTGGCGATAGGCCTGATCAAGCTTAAGGAACTTCTCGGCTAATTTTTGGGCCCGTTCCTGATAAAGCCCCCGGTGAACAGGATCGACCTGACCCAGCAGATCGGCCAATCTCTGGCAAAGCACGGCATCCCAACGAAAATCGAGCCAGATATGGGGATCAACCCCCGAATGGGCAGTCTTTTTGTGGTGTTCAAGGTGAATAAGAGGGGCCCCCTTGCTGGCCAGCAAGATCTTTTGGTGCCGTTTTTCTAATCCCTTCCGGAGATCGTTGAGCCAAGGTTCAAGCCCTTGACCGATAACGAATAAGATATTCGCACGGGTCAATAACATGATGTCTTTAGGGGTAGGCTCCCAGGAGTGAGGATCAGCCCCGGGAGGGAGGAGGAGATAGACTTCGGCCTGGGGAGAACCAACCCCCCGGGCTATTTCATATAAAGGAAATATACTGGCCACGATACAGGGCTTCACTAAGGCCCCCCTTACAGGGGCGAACAAGAAAAAGACAAGCAAGACCAGGATAAGCCGTTTCATCACTCTAAGGGGAAACCGTTTTCCTGGCTGGGGAAGGTAAGTTGTTCCTCCCGATAAGGAAGAGACTCCCTTATGGGTTCCGGGATCTTACCCCACCTGGCCTCAAACTCTTCCAAATATTCTTGCCTTCCGCGTAAGAAGTCCTTTACTTTTTTGCGATAGATTTCTTTGTCCGGGAATAGCTTATAAGCCACCATGAGATCGAGATTGGCCCGGTCACTCTTGATAGGATAATGATATCCTAAAGGATCGGGCTCAAAGCTGAAACGCAACTGCATCCGCAAAAGGTCATTATAAGCGGCCAAACTATCCCTCAAGGTGACCTTTGTCTCCTCCGCCCCGATGGTCCCGGTGTTGGCCAGATAACACTTGATGCGGTTCTTCTTGATGATTTCATAAAAGATCATGGCGTGTTCCAGACGATCTCCGGCAATGAAGGGGTCAAGGAAAAAGACACGTTTGAACTTTCCGGCCTCTTCTGGATTCCCACCGCTTGATTCAATGGATTCACCGTAGATGAATTGCATGGTGGCCTGTTCCGGGGTCAACTTGCTGATCACGTTCATCAAGGGGTTTCGGGTCAGGATGATAATGTAATTCACCTTATCCGCCCGCAGACCAGGACTGGCAATCTTGAGATTCCGCCGGGTCACCACCGCTCGACCGTTGCTGGTCTTCGAAAGGTCTTGGAAATTTGGCATATAGGGGTAACGGGTGATGGCTACGTTTTCCAAGAAACAATCTTCAGCCAGGGCCGCCCGTAAGATCTCCGGCTGACTCTCGTCAAGCCCCTCGGTCTTTACGTAGAGCCCGCCTAATTCAAAGGCGGCATAACTCCCGTCATAGCCAAAGGTACCGCCGTCGTCTCCGATCATCTCCGAGCGTTCTTTGGGGATACGAGCCAGATTACGACAAAGGGTGGTGGTCTTTCCGGTGGCCGTAAGCCCTGCTACCCCGGTGACTACTTCTTGAAGTTCTGGGCGCTCGGTCTCCAAGTCATAGATCCATAAATAGTCACGACGGGCACCGCAATGGAGAAAGATCCCTGCCTTGTCAATGGTCTTTACCCGCCAAGACTCAAACTGAAAGACGCCCTTTTTGGCCTCACCCAGATAGATGGTATTCCGGCAGATCTTTACCTGATCTCCACGCTTAGAGCCCATCCACAAACGCACGGTAATGTCTTTGTCGATCAATTTCTTGGCCTTGTTATATTCAAAGGCCTCGTCGGTAAAATAGATGATGGTATAAGTGGGATTCTCCACCACCCGCGGGGCAGGGTTGTCTTCGAACAAGAGCTTTAAACCATAGGCGAGTTGAGCATAGGCTTCAGGGATCAGGAAACGAGCAGTCACTCCGTCTTTTCCGTCACCGATGATGGTATCCAAAGAAATGATCCTTTCCCGTGAGAGATACTCAACAGCCATGTGGGCCAGTTCTTCTTCCTGTTCACCGAAGGGATGGTCGATGTTGTTTTTGGTGTGAGGGGCCGAACGGGACATAGGCTCTGAGTCAGCAGCCAAAGAGCCGAGTTGGGTCTGGATCACTCCTTCTTGGCGGAGGGCTATCTCTTTTAATTCATCCAGGGATTTTCCCTCAATGAGACGCCCTTCCTCCTTGGCGTCATAGTAGATCTTTTCTGCTGCCCATTTGAAGTAATTTTCCACACAGATCCCCCCCTTAGGCCTTTGAACAAACTAGATTATCAGGGCAGCAGTTTACGTCAAGCTTCAGGCCAAATGACCAAGGTGAGACCAGGGCGAATAATATTAGAGGTAAGATTGTTCCAGGCCTTTAATTTTTGGAGGCTCACCCCGAATTTACGAGCAATCTTCCAGAGGGAATCTCCGGGGCGGACGCGGTAGACCACCGCCGAGGAACTCTGGCCCTCCTCCGGGGTATTGGCCACGTAAAGAACAGCCTGGGTCCTTATAGGGATGCGCAAGACCATGCCAGGACGGACACGGTTACGTCTCAGGCCATTGGCCCTCCTTAGAAAACGCACCGAGACACCGTAATAAGCGGCGATTTCCCGCAAGGTCTCGCCGCGACGGACCCGATGGCGCAGATTCTGATGATGATAGACATAACGGATCTTGGAAAGGGCCTTTAAGGCCTCTTCACCACGGCCAAAGGGGACCTTTACCGGGTAGTAGGCCACATTGGGGGGAGTGCGCCCACGCCTGAGTTCGGCGTTGAGGAGACGGATGGTATCGTAATCCGTACCCGTGGCCAAGGCCAAGGCCCGAAGATCCGTCCCCCCGGGGACCTTGATGACTTCATATTCCAAGGGCGGAAGATAATCGACGTGAAATCCGTATTTCTCCGGATTCTTGGCGATAATCATGGCGGCGATCATCTTGGGTACGTAATTTTTGGTCTCCCGCTTGAGATAGCGATACCGACAAAGCTTCCAAAAATCCCGCGTCCGATATCTCCTGATGGCGCGACGTACCTTGGCCTCTCCGGCATTGTACCCGGCTGAGGCCAAGTGCCAGCATTCGAATTCTTCGTAGAGATCCAAGAGATACTTGGCCGCCGCTATGGTAGATTTCTCCGGATCACGGCGTTCATCCACCCAGTAATTGATCTTTAGCCCATACCGCCGGGCCGTGCGCCTCATAAATTGCCAAATGCCACAAGCCCCGGCCCTAGAATAGGCAAAGGGATTAAAACCGCTTTCGATCATGGCCAGATAGGCCAGGTCTTCCGGAAGACCATATTTACGAAAAATTTCCTTAATTATGGGAAGATAACGAGTCGAACGGGCCAGCCAAAGGGAAAAGACTTCTCGCCTCTGGGTGGTGAAGTACTTGATAAAGTACTCCACACGGTCGTTCAAGGTAATGGGGATGTCTGAAGGAGGAAGTTCTTCTTCCAGGAGCTGGAGATGTTCTTCTTCGATGTTTTCGTCTCGATCAAAAGGGGTGTCGTTAGAGTGACGGGGAAGGGAAGCGGCAAAAGAGGAAATAACCAGGAAGAAAACCAGGATAAAACTACCCCACAAGCGCAAGAACATTTTCCCCTCCTTTTCCAGCCTTCTAAAGCGACTTTTCGGTGTATTTTCGCCTAAACATTAGGCCTGACCTTCACACACTAAGGCTTTTTCGTGATCTAAGCTTTGTGGTTTAAAGGAACAAAAAAACGAAACAAAATTCAATTTGTTTGAAAATTTAGTTTCAAATAGCAAACTCAGCGAATTAGTCAACGGGAAAATATACAAAATGAAGGAGAATCTTCTGCCTAAAATCAAAAATTCGGGGTCAAACAGGTCTCAGAAGGCCTCTTGGGCCCGCCAGAGGACGGAATCCCTCCGGTAAAGGGTGTCGTTTTTTTGGGGATAATCAGCCATGAAATGGGTACCACGACTTTCTTTACGGCGCAGAGCGCACTCAATGACCAATTTGGCCACATGGGCGATATTGCGCAGTTCGATGAAGTCCGCGGTCAAGATATAGTTCCAATAGTGGTTTTCAATCTCTTCCAAGATGGTCCGGAGCCTCTTTTGGGCCAATTTTAGGCGTTGTTCGGTACGGACGATCCCCACGTAATTCCACATAAGCCGCCTAATGGCATCCCAATTATGGGAAATAAGGACCTTTTCTTCCATATCTACGGCCCCGCCGGGATCCCAAGGGGGGACACGGGGAAAGGCAAACTCCTTGAAAAGGGACCATTCGTCCTGGATCCGTCTGGCCGCCTGATAAGCAAAGACCAGGCCTTCCAGCAGGGAATTTGAGGCCAGACGATTGGCCCCATGAAGGCCGGTACAGGCACATTCACCCACGGCATAAAGCCCGCGGATGTCTGTCTGGGCGAAACGATCGGTACTTATCCCACCGCAAAAATAATGGGCCGCGGGGACTACAGGGATCGGTTCTTTAGTGATATCGATGCCAAACCTAAGACAGGTTTCATAGATATGGGGAAAACGTGTTTTGACGAAATCCGGCGGCTTGTGGGAAATATCGAGATAGACACATTCCTTACCGGATCTCTTGAGCTCAAAGTCAATGGCCCGGGCAACGATGTCCCGCGGGGCAAGTTCTTTCCTCTCGGGATCATACTTGTGCATGAAAGGCCTTCCTTCTGGGTCTAACAAGATGGCCCCTTCACCGCGTAAGGCCTCGGAGATCAGGAAATTTTTGGCCTTGGGATGATAGAGACAGGTGGGGTGGAATTGGACAAACTCGAGGTTTTTCACCCGACACCCGGCCCGATAGGCCATGGCCACGCCGTCTCCAGTGGCCACGTCGGAGTTGCTGGTATAAAGATAGACCTTGCCTGCCCCACCGGTGGCCAGGATAGTGACCCGGGCGAGAAAGGTATCGATCTCACCGGTCTTCTCGTTTAAGATGTAGGCCCCAAGACACCTTTCCTGCCCGAGGACCTCCTTGGGACAGCCTCGATAGACCTTACAAAGGGTGATCAGGTCTACGGCGAGATGATCCTCCAGGAGATGGATATTCTTTTGATTGCGGACATGCTCAAGGAGGACCTTTTCCACCTCTCGCCCGGTATGGTCTTCGACATGGACGATGCGGCGCCGAGAATGTCCTCCCTCAAGACCAAGGTGTAGCCTATCTGGATGTTTTGGGTCTCGGGTAAAGGGGACCCCGAGATCTAATAGATCCTTGATCCGGGCCGGGGCCTGAGTGACTACCAATTCAACAATGTCCGGCGAGGAAAGCCCTTCCCCCACCCGTAAGGTGTCTTGGATGTGTAGCTCAAAGGAATCGTCTTCACCAAGGACACAGGCTATACCCCCCTGGGCTAAGGTGGTGTTGGCCTCGGTGGCCTTCTTTTTGGTGACGATGACCACTTCCCCTAAACGACAAAGCCTTAGGGCCAAAAAGAGCCCAGCAATCCCAGAGCCGATGATCAAAAAATCCGTTCTATTTTCCATCTTCTTCGAGTATGGGTTCTCGTTGGAGGAAGAGACTCATTAGTTTCTCTCCGGTTTCCAGGAAAAGGCCAGTCTCAGCCGCCGTTCGCTCGCTATAGCCTTCGGCCCTTTTGACCTCGGTCTCTCGAGAATCATAGATGGCAAAGGGCACCGGCTTTGAGGCATGAGTCCGTAAAGAAATCGGCGTCAAGTGGTCGGTGACGACCATCAGGCGATATTCTTTTATCTTGGCCGTGGCTTCTTCCAGCACGGTCCGCACCACGTAACGATCAAAGTCTTGGATGGCCCGCATCTTAAGCTCTAAAGAACCTTCGTGGCCAGCCTCATCCGGGGCCTCTACATGCAAAAAGACAAAGTCGTGCCGTTGAAGGGCCTCAACCGCCGCCTGGGCCTTACCTTCATAATTGGTGTCCAGATACCCCGTCGCCCCGGGGACATCGATGATCTCAAAGCCAGCCAGAACCCCAAGCCCTTTGATCAGGTCTACCGCGGCCACCACCGCCCCGGAAAGGCCCCATTTCTCCTTAAAGGGTTCTAATCTCGGCATACGCCCTTGTCCCCAGGGCCAGAGGGCATTGGCCGGTAGTTTACCTTGTTCGCGGCGTTTACGGTTTAGGGGGTGTTTTTCGAGATAAGCCATGGCCTTGACCAAAAAATCTCTCAAAATGGGTTCTTCCTCATAGATCTGCCAGGCCTCATAGATATCTCGACCAAGGAGGTCATGGGGAGGGTAGGTCTTGATCCCCTCCGGACCGCCTCTCCAAACCAAAATATGGCGATAGCTCTTGCCCGGATGGAGAAACAGCTTGTCACTGGCCAGGTTCTCATTCAGATCTTTGATCAACTCATGGGCCTCTTCGGTAGAAATATGCCCAGCACTGTAGTCAACCATGATCAATCGATCTTCCCGGCGTTCAATAGTCACTAGGTTGCAACGAAAAGCCACATCCTCGGGACGAAGTTGGATACCAAGGCTGGCGGCTTCAATGGGCCCGCGGCCTGTATATTGGCTCTCTGGACGATAGCCCAGAAGAGACATATTGGCCACATCACTTCCCGGCTCCATCCCCTGCGGTATGGTCTGAACCAGACCCATCTCTCCGTGTTGGGCGATGAAGTCCATCCCAGGGGTAAGCGCAGCCTCAAGTGGAGTACGCCCGTCGAGCTCCTTCAGGGGAAAATCGCCCATCCCGTCGCCAACAAGGATGATATATTTCATCTCTACTCCCCTCCTTGCATCTCGGACTTTTCAACCTGGGTTCCCTCCGGTGGTTTAACATCTAAGATCTCTACCTCAAAGCGCAACAACTTTCCGGCAAAGGGGTGATTAAAATCGACCAAAGCCATTTCCGGATCTATCCGTCGGACAATAGCCGGATGAAGGATGCCCATCTCATCCTGAAGATGGATTACCTGTCCGGGGTTGGTCTCTGCCGGTAAACGCTCTGCTGGGACCACTTGGAGTTTTTTGGGATCATATGGTCCATAATGTTCCTCTGGAGGGAGAAGGACAATCACCCTCTCTCCGGGCCGATGGCCGATAAGGGCCTCTTCTACGGCCTTAAAGAATTTCCCTTCTCCGATGACTACACTCACCGGTTTAGAGGAGGAATCTATCATCTGTTGGTCGGCAAAGACCCGATAATGAAAGACCACCCTTGATCCCGGTTGAATTTGGACAGACAAGCCTTCCTCCTTAAAACCGCCTGCTTTTTGAAGATAATAACCGGTATAGGCTAGTCAATTAAAGATGGTTAGACAAATCTTCCGTGGGTATCTTCTGTAAATCGAAGATATCCCTGTTTTTCGGTGGGTTGGTCCTGCTTGAGGGGCAAGATGAAATAGAAATTGTTACCCAAAGGGGTTGGTTCATAACCGACCACTCCGCCGTGAAGTTCGATCACCTTTTTGACAAAGTGCAGTCCTCGCCCACTACCCGGTTGATTACCTACATTTTCACCCCGCCAGCCCTCTTCAAAGACCTTCTCTGCTTCTTCTGGCGAGAGGTGGGGCCCGGTGCTGAAGACATTGAACTTGATTCCGGGCTTTCCAGGGCCAAAGAAATCCGGAATGATCTCCCGCCCAAAGGCAATAAACTTGACTCGTTCACCATGTTCGTTCACTACCTCCCGGGTATACTTAAGGGCGTTACTAAAGAGGTTGGCATAGACCTGCGAAAGTAATCCTACATCCACCGCCATAAGGAGTTCCTCATCGGGGACCCCTCCGAGCCGGTTGTCTATGGTAATACCTGCCTTTTCAAAGCGTTTACGATAGCGTTCCAATTGGGGTTCGATCACCTCTTTGGCAAAACGACAGAGGCGTTTACGCAGGACAAAACGCCCTTCTTGGAAATGATCCCGCCGAAGGAGGCTCTCTAAGAATAGACTGACTGTCTCATAATGTTTCTCGATTTGTTGGTATTCCTCAAGTAATTCGTAATATAAATGTTTGATACCTTCGGCTATCCGATCTGGCGGGAGGGAATCCTTCTTTTCCTCAATGGTCTTTTGAAACTCCATCAATAGGTCAATCTTTCGCTTAAGGCGTTTAAAGAGGACTCGGTAATACATATTGGGAATAATGACATTATGTTCTATATCGGCGACCAGGGCATTAATAAACTTTAGGTGTTCTAAACTGTGGGCAAAGATTAATTTAACGTGGAGGTTATAGCCAATCCGGTTGGCAAATTTTTGAAAAAAGAGACATTCCCTCTGTTTTAAATCTTCAGCCGGAAAGACCTCCAAGATGCCCAAGGTCTCTTCATCTTGAGGGTGTTGAGGGAAAAGGGTGATCAGACGGCGATTGCCTTTAAAAGGAAAAAACCAAGACCCATCTTGTTTAGTAGGGTCATGAATGATGGAAAGCTCTGGATGGGGCCGCGGGGGCTTGACTAGGCCCTCTTCGCTGGTAGCGACCAGGGTCATGTGCCCGGTCTCGGTACAGACATACAGACGGGTATCGATATTCAGAAACTCCTTGGGGACAAAGACACAGATACGATAAAAATTCTCTAAGGTTTCGTATTCTTGGGCCAAGTCAAAAAAGGCCCAAAGGGCCCGTTCTTGTTCACGGGTAAAATTATATTGTTGGTATTGTTCCTTTTTGGTCCGAAGCCGTTCCAGTATAGGATCTAGCTTTTGGTTCATAAGAATTTCAGAAATTAGATTTGTCATAAGATAATCTTAAATCGCCGCAAAGACTAGACCTGGCATTGACAGGGTCCTTTATTCAGGGTATCAAAGTATAAAACCGAAGGGGCCGTAGCTCAGTTGGGAGAGCGCGTGAATGGCATTCACGAGGTCGAGGGTTCGAGTCCCTCCGGCTCCACCAAACACTAAGAGATGGCCCGCCCAGAACTGGTGAAAAATATTAATCGTGAACAACGACAGGTGACGCGTACAGCCTCGGAAAACGAACTCATCCTGAAGACAACCAAAGAGATCGTGGTCAAATTTATTGAAATGGGACGTTGCTCTCCAGCCTCCTTTGAAGAGGTCTTTAAAATGGTCTTCCTCACCATCAAGGATACCATGCAAAATTCCTAATCAGTGTACCTTGAAAAGGTTATCCCTTTATAAAAGCTCTTTCTCCATAACCGACTTTAAGATATGTCTCGTCTTTGATGACAAAGGCCGGTTATGGCACCTTAACTTCAAGCCGGAACCTGCCCCTCATTTTCAAAAAAGACTCCAAAAAATAGGACCATCCCTTGAGATAAGGAAGGTCCCACCAGGAGATATAATCCAATTTAAAGATCAGCTTGAGGCCTATCTCCAGGGCCAAGGTCAAGATTTAGATCTTCCCTTTTTCTTAATATCCACGGAATTTGCGCGAAAGGTCCTCTATGCCCTGCGTCAAATTCCCTATGGACAGGTGCGTACTTACCAGTGGTTGGCCCAAAAAATCGGCCACCCCAAGGCCTTTCGGGCCGTAGGGCAGGCCCTGGCCACCAACCCCTTACCCCTCATCTTTCCCTGTCATCGAATTGTCGCTAAGCACGGACTCGGCGGTTTCTCCGGTGGGTTGGCCTTAAAACGGCGTTTATTAAGGATTGAAGGCCTTTCTTTTTAAAGGCCTGACACCAACCTTGTCAAATATTTGACAATTAATCCCTTCACCCCTCGGGTTTGGACCCCTCTTTTCCGAATTCCCCTTTGGACTCAAGGCTTCTCTTGGCATCCACCTTGCAACCATGCCCCCTTCGAGGAGGAAATCATGGCGGATAAAAAGGAAAAAGAAGTTCAAGAAGGCAAAAAGGGCGGGAAGAAAAAACTCCTCCTCTTTTTAATAATTGGTTTGGTCCTCCTTGGCGGCGTCGGTAGCGGGGCCTACTTCTTTCTTTTTGCCAAAAATAGCCCCCCTCCGGAAGAAGAGGCCCCGCCTGAGCCCCCCAAACCCCAAGTAGGGCCCTTTTTGCAACTCGACCCCTTTATCGTCAATCTAGCCGATCCCACCGGGCGCCGTTACCTCCGGGCCAAGATCACCCTAGAGTTCAAGGACGACCAGACCTATCAACAGGCCAACGAACGTATCCCTCAGATTAACGATGCCATTATCATGGTCCTTTCCAGCAAAACAGTCGAAGAAGTCCTTTCCCCAGAAGGCAAATTAGAGCTCCGTATGGAGCTCATTCGCAAGCTAAATGAACTCCTGGGGCCAAACGCCATACGAAACATCTATTTCACCCAATTTGTAGTGCAGTAGCCATGGGAGAAATCCTTTCACAAGAAGAAATAGACGCCCTTTTAAGCGGTCTGGACGAAGGGGCGGTTGATACTACCCCGGAAAAACCACCCTATGACGAAGAAGAGATCAAACCCTTTGACTTCCGCAATTACACCATCGCCGCCCGTCTCAAGGTCCCGGGCTTAGAGGTCATCAACGATTACTTTGCCCGTGGTTTCCGCGGGGCCCTTTCTTCCATGCTCCGGGAAGTGGTTGACATTGTGGCCCTGCCAGTAAAGATGGAACGCTTCAAAGATTTTTTGAACCGCATCCCTGTCCCTACTTCTCTTCATCTCTTTCGCCTCGAACCATTGCGGGGCCAATGTCTCCTAAACCTTGAGAGTCGTTTGGTCTTTGCCTTTGTCGAACGCTTCCTCGGCGGTACCGGTCGCCGAATGACCAAGGTTGAAGGGCGAGAGTTCACTCCCATCGAACAACGTCTGATTCGCCGGGTGGTAGATGTGGCCTTGGCCGAATTGGAAAAGGCTTGGCGGGGGATTCATCCGGTCAAACCGCGATATATCAGGAGTGAAATCAATCCTCAATTCGCCCGCGTGCTTCAACCCGATGAAACCGTAGTGGTCTGTAGCTTTAATTTGGAACTTGAAGACCTGCGCGGGGAACTCCTTCTCTGCTATGGTCTGGGCACACTCCAACCGGTAAAGGCCAAACTCTACTCACCTTTCCAAACCGATGAAGACGCCGATCCTTATTGGCGTCAACAACTAGAAGAAGTAATCCGGTCGGTGGTGGTGGAATTAGTAGCCCCCTTGGGTTCAGCCACCGTCTCTGGACGGGAGCTCTTGGATCTGGCCGTAGACGATATCATCGAGCTCGACACCCAAATCGATGAACCCCTCCCGGTCTATGTGGAAGGAGTAAAGAAAATTTTGGGTGAACTGGGGCTGTACCGTGGTCACAAGGCCCTAAAAGTCGTAGACCTTGTCAACGAGGGATGAGGATATGTCTGAGGAAATGAAGCAGGATCAGATCGACGAACTACTCGAACAGAGCCCTTCTAGTGAGGAAGAAACGCCCAAGGAAGAGACCTCGGAGAAGACCGAGGGGGAATCAGGCCCGAAGGAGGAGATGAGTGAGGCCGAGGCCGACCTCTTGGCCCAATGGGAGGAGGCCTTAAAAGAGGCCAAAGAGAGCCCGGGGGCGACCGCCGAAACCTCAGCCCCCGAGGCCAAGGCCCCCAAACTGGAAGAATTCACCCAGCAAAAAGACTCCGACGAGGCCCATCCCAGCCTTGATTTCATCCTGGATATCCCGCTGGAGATCTCTGTGGAGATCGGACGGTCGAAGATGATCATCAACGATCTCTTAAAACTTTCTCAGGGCTCCATCATCGAACTCAACAAGATGGCCGGTGAACCGGCAGAAATCTACGTCAACCAGCGCCTAATGGCCCGAGGAGAAATAGTGGTGGTCAACGATCGGTTTGCTGTGCGCCTCACGGAAATCGTCTCACCACAGGAAAGGATAAGGCAATTGGGTTCATGAACAATTTAGGGGTTTATTTGCAAATATTAGGTTTGGCCTTAGCCCTTTGCGGATTGGTGGTCTTTCTGGCCTGGGTACTCCGAAGGCTTCGAGGCCTTAACACCAAGGGTCTTTCCGGGGCTATTCAGATCAAGGCCATCAAACCTCTTACCTATAAATCCCAGCTCGTTTTGGTCGAAGTCCTTGGTCAGAGATTGCTTATCGGTCTCGGCGAGGGGGGGCCGAGACTCATCTGCGAACTCAGGGGAGAAGGGCATGAAGAAGGTGGTCCTTAGTCTGGTTTTCTGGCTCATTCCGAGCCCGGTCGGTGCGGTAACCCTGCCTACAGTGAAGCTCGGGCTTGAACCAGCCGGGCCGGCTCAGATGGCCACTGTCCTCCAGATCCTGCTCCTATTGACTGTCCTCTCCGTGGCCCCGGCCCTTCTTCTCATGATCACCTCCTTTACCCGGCTGGCGGTGGTCTTTTCCCTCCTACGTCATGCCCTAGGGACCCAGCAGACTCCTCCTAACCAGATCCTGATCGCCTTGGCCCTTTTCCTTACTTTCTTCATCATGTCGCCTATCTTTCAGAAGGCTTATAGCCAGGGGATAAGGCCTTATCTCAATGGCCAAATCAACGAACAGGAGCTCTTCCATACCGTCTTAAAACCCTTCCGAGAATTTATGCTCAAAAATACCCGTGAAAAAGACTTGGCCTTGATGATCAAACTTTCGGGAGACAAACGCCCGGTCAATAAAGACGAAGTACGCACCTTGACCCTGATTCCGGCCTTTATGATCAGCGAACTGCGGACTGCTTTTGAAATCGGGTTTTTGCTTTATATCCCGTTTTTGATCATCGACATGGTGGTGGCCAGCGTCCTTCTATCCATGGGGATGATGATGCTACCGCCTATTATGGTCTCTTTGCCTCTCAAAATCCTGCTCTTTGTCCTAGTGGATGGTTGGAACATCTTGGTCGGGTCTCTGGTGAGAAGCTTTGGATAAGGGGGAAGGAATGACAGAGGCCATGGTCCTCGGTTTGGCACGACAAGCAGTGGAACTCACTCTGCTCATCTCTATGCCTATGCTTTTGGCCGGCCTCGTGGTTGGACTCCTGATCAGCATCTTTCAGGCCGTCACCCAGATCCAGGAGATGACCCTGACCTTTGTGCCCAAGATTGTGGCCGTATTCTTGGCCCTTTTGGTCTCTTTCCCCTGGATGATGCACAAGCTCTTGACCTTTACTGAACATCTAATTCTGGATCTACCGAGGTTCATCAAATGAATTACGATTTTTATACCTATCTCTGGCTCCATGCCCAGGCCTTCGCCATGGTCTTGGTGAGGGTGGGCTTTCTCTTGGCCTTCCTCCCGGTCTTTAGTGCGGTGACCCCGGCCCCGGTAAAGGCTGCTTTGATCATCGTCATTTCCTTGATCTTCATGCCCTTGGTGGCCACGGAGCTAAAACCCCCGAATAACGTGTGGGAATTTGTCTTGAGACTCATTCCCGAAGCCTTATTGGGCCTTAGTCTCGGACTCCTGATCCGAGTCGTATTTGCCGGAGTCCAATTTGGTGGGCAACTCCTCGGTTTTCAGATGGGATTTGGCGTGGCCCACGTCATTGATCCGGTAACCGGAGTCGAAGCCCCGGTGCTTTCCCAAATGGCCTACTTGACCGCTATCTTGCTCTTTCTGGTCTTTGATATTCACCACTATTTCCTTTTGGCCTTGGGTGAAAGCCTAAAGAGCTTTCCCGTGGGCTCTCTTAAAGTCCCTTCTCCGCTCTTTTTGAGCTTGGTCAAGCAAAGTGCGGTCCTCTTTCGCCTAGCCTTAAAACTCCTGGCCCCGGTGATGGCCATTCTCCTTTTGATCCAGATTGCCTTGGGATTGGTCTGTCGGTTTGTACCCCAGATAAATGTCATGATCGTCAGTTTTCCCCTGACCATCGGGGTCGGACTTTTCTTTTTCGGCTTGACCCTTGAGCTTTTGGGCCATGCCTTGAGCCTGGCTTACGGACAAGCGGTGAGAGGACTCCCGATCATCATCAAGGCCTTCGGAGGATAGGGTGGCGGAGGAAACCTTACAGGAAAAGACCGAAGAACCTACGCCTCGAAGGCGAGAAGAGGCGAGAAAACGCGGCCAAGTGGCCAAGAGCCGCGAAGTAGCGGCGGTGGCCGTTATCTCCGGAGGGCTTCTTTCTTTTCTCCTGGCCGGCGGGTTTATCTTTACCCAGTTTTCCCGTTGCTTGGTCTATTTCCTTTCTCTTCCCCATCGAAGCCTAGCCCTACCCGAGGCCCGAGAGGCCCTTTATGTAGGGACCAAATTTGCCCTGGCAGCGGCCTTGCCGGTAACCCTCCTGGTGGTCCTGGCGGCCTTCCTTTCACTCTTTCTACAAGTAAAAGGAGTAGTGGCCTGGGAGTTCCTTGCCCCCAAGACGGAACGTATCAACCCAGTGGAAGGTTTTAAAAGGCTTTTTTCCCTGCCTTCTTTGGTCGAGTTGGCCAAATCTATCTTTAAGATCCTTATCATTGGTCTGGTAGCTTATCTGGTCATCCGAGGTGATGAGGACCGGGTCCTTCTCCTTATCAACGAAGGGGTGGAGGAGATCGGGCGGGAGCTCTTTGTCTTGTCCAGGACCCTGGTGGCCAAAACCCTCTTGGCCTTAGCCGTCTTGGCCATCCTGGACTTCCTCTTTCAGCGTTGGGAAACGGAGCGTCATCTCCGCATGACCAGAGAAGAACTCAAAGAAGAACTCAAACAGACCGAAGGCGACCCCTGGGTCAAGGCCAGGATCAGACAGATCCAAAGGGCCATGGCCCAGCGACGCATGATGGCTGAAGTACCTAAGGCCGACGTGATCATTACTAACCCACAACACTTGGCCATAGCCCTGAAATATGAACTAGGCGAGATGCCAGCCCCCCAAGTGGTGGCCAAGGGAGCCGATTTTCTGGCCGAGCGTATCAAAGAAATAGCTGAAAAACACCGGATACCGATAGTGGAAAACCCCCCCTTGGCCCGAGCCCTTTATCAGGTGGAAGTCGGCGAATACATCCCAGCCGAGCTTTACCAGGCCGTGGCCGAGGTCTTGGCGTACGTCTACAAACTGAAGGGGAAGGTAAAGAATGGCTGAACGGGCCTTACCCATACCAAAATCACTTTCTCTTGACCCGTCAAACCTGGTCATGGCTGCCGGGGTGGTCGGGATCTTGACCATCATGGTCGTCCCCCTTCCGCGGCACCTGATGGATCTTCTCCTCTCCATGAGTTTTACCGTGGCCCTGGCCATCCTCCTTATGTCCATGTACATCACCAAACCTTTGGATTTTACCGCCTTCCCGGCCCTGCTCTTGGTCACCACCCTGTTTAGACTCTCTTTGAACGTGGCTTCTACCCGCCTCATCCTGCTCCATGGTCATGAAGGGCCATTGGCCGCTGGTCAGGTGATCAAGAGTTTCGGACAGTTTGTGGTCGGGGGGAACTATGTCGTTGGGGCCATAGTCTTTGCCATCCTGGTCATCATCAACTTCGTGGTCATCACCAAGGGTGCCGGGCGAATCGCCGAAGTGGCTGCCAGATTCACCCTGGACGCCATGCCCGGCAAACAGATGGCCATTGATGCCGATCTGAACGCCGGTCTTATCGACGAGGCCGAGGCTCGCCGCCGCCGAGAAGAAATCGCCAAAGAGGCTGAATTTTACGGGGCCATGGACGGTGCCAGTAAATTTGTCCGCGGAGAGGCCATCGCCGGCCTGATCATCATGGCCATCAATGTCATTGGCGGCCTGATCATTGGGACGGTTCAAAAGGGTCTCTCCCTCGGAGAAGCGGCCCACACCTACACCCTTCTTACCATTGGAGATGGACTCGTCTCTCAGATCCCAGCCCTTATTGTCTCCACCTCCGCGGGTATCATCATCAGCCGGGCGGCGGCTGAGGCCAGTATGGGCAAAGACTTCGCCCGACAATTTGCCGTACGCCCTGAAGCCCTGGCCCTCTCGGCGGTGATCATCTTCATCTTTGGGCTCATGCCCGGACTACCCACCCTACCCTTTTCCTTCTTTGCCCTTTTTATGGGTGGCTTGGCCTATTTGGCCTACCGGACCCAAAGGGAGCTGGTTAGTGGTGAAGAAGAGGCCGAGGCCGTCCCCGAGGAAGTAACCCCACCAGAGGCCATCGAAGAACTCCTGGTGGTAGATATCCTGGAACTCGAGGTGGGCTACGCCCTCATCTCCCTGGTGGATGAAAGCCAGGGAGGTGATCTATTAGAACGTATCCGCACCCTTCGGCGCCAATTCGCCCTAGAGATGGGCTTGATCATCCCTCCGCTTCATGTGCGGGATAATCTCCAACTCAAACCCGGGGAATATGTGATCCTCATCAAGGGAGTCGAAGTGGCCAGGGCAGAGCTTATGCCGGGTTATTACCTGGCCATGGACCCAGGAGGGGTAAAGAAAAAGATAGAAGGAATTCCCACCAAAGAACCAGCCTTTGGTCTACCAGCCCTTTGGATCGCCGAGGACAAACGCGATGAGGCCGAACTTGCCGGCTACACGGTGGTAGATCTCTCCACGGTGGTCGTCACCCACCTGGCTGAAGTAATCAAGTCCCATGCCGACGAATTATTGGGGCGTCAGGAGGTACAGCGCCTGCTCGACGCCCTTTCTAAGAATTTCCCCAAGGCCGTGGAGGAATGCCTCAATGTGGTCAATCTCGGCGTCATCCAAAAGGTATTACAAAATCTCGTCCGCGAGCGGGTCTCCATTCGAGATCTCCTGACCATCATCGAGGGCATCGCAGATTACGGACAGACCATCAAAGACCCCGAGGTCCTTACCGAGTATATTCGCCAGAGGCTGGCCCGGGTGGTCGTTCGTCCCTACCTCACCCCGGACAATAAACTCTACGCCGCGGCCATCGGAGAAGACATCGAAGAGGCCCTTCGACGAGGCCTACAACGTACCGATCAAGGGACCTTCCTTACCCTTGAGCCCAAGGTGGGCAGTCGCATCGTGGCGGCCTTGACCCAGGCCGCCGATCGAATGATGACCAAAGACTATCATCCGGTCTTCCTGGCCTCACCTGTGATCAGGCGGCACCTCAGGCGCCTGGTAGAACGTTCTCTACCCCAAGCCGCCATTATTTCTCACGCAGAGATACCGGCCTCGGTCTCGGTCGAAATCCTTGAGACGGTGAGAATGAAATGAAGGTGCAACGGTTTAGGGCCCAAAGTAGTGTCGAGGCCTTGGCCAAGGTCAAAGAGACCTTGGGGGAAGAGGCGGTTATTCTCTCTACGCGCCGGGTAAAAGAAGGAAACAAATGGCTTTATGAGATCACCGCCGCCGTTGACTTCGATCCACCGGTGGAGCCAAGACCGAGAGAGATAGAAAATTTCTCAACCCTTCTCAAAGAACTGGAAACGATCAAGGCCCTCCTTGAGCGTCTGAGCGGTTCTCTAAAACCCAAGACCTCTTTCTTTTACCATTTATTAAGCCAGGAAATCCCCCAGGCTGCTCTGCTTCTCTTCGGGTCAAACGGTGATCTTACCCCGGAAAATTTCCTAAAGACCTTGTCGAAAAAGGTGGCCCAAAAGGTCCGCTTCGTCGAGCTACCCCAGATCCAGTTCTTTGTAGGCCAAGGCGGGGTAGGAAAGACCTCTTCGGCGGTAAAACTGGCGGCCAGGTTGCTCTATCAAGGATATCGGGTGGCCATCCTTTCCCTAGACACGGTACGGGTGGGGGCTCGGGAACAGATCGATCGCTTCGCCGCTCTCTTGGAGATTCCCCTTCAATTTGTACGCCATGACCAGGACTTTGCCCAAAAGATCAAGGAATGGTCGGATTATGATTATCTCCTGGTAGACACCCCCGCCCTCGGGGCCTTTTTCTCCGTCTCTCGTCTAGGTCGTTTGCTGCAAGAGGTGCCGGAAGCAGGGGTACATCTAGTGGTCCCGGCTACCGAGGCCCCTTCCGGGGCCCTAGCCTTGCTTGAAAAATTTCGCGGACAGGAACTATTCTCCATTATCCTCACCCATAGTGAATCTGTGGCCTTAGGTGGCCCGCTCTTCTGGACCCTCCTACCCCAGGTGCCGCCGATCAGCTTTATCTCTACTGGTGAACGGGTACCAGAGGATTTTGAACGCGCTACCTCCCGACGCCTTTTAGGTCTCCTTTTACGCAATCTCGAATTGGAGGAGGCTTCATGTACCAGCAATTAGCCTTCAAATCCCCCCTTACCGAGATCGTCGGCCCAAGGGTCTTTGCCATTTCCAGTGGCAAAGGCGGAGTAGGCAAGACAAGCTTTGCCGCCAACCTGGCCTTGGCTCTGCGGGCCTTAGGCCTGCGGGTGCTCCTTTTTGATGCCGATCTGGGCCTGGCCAATATCGACGTCCTCTTCGGTCTTACTCCCAAGGCCAATATCTCTGATGTCTTGGCTGGGAAATGCACCCTAAGAGAGGTTATCGTTGAGGGGCCGCGGGGAATCAAGATCCTTCCGGCGAGCTCCGGGATCGTCCGGCTAACCAATCTTACCGAGGGCGAAAAGCTCCTATTACTGGAGGAATTTGAAGACCTCGAGGCTGAGATCGATATCGTCGTTCTGGATACCGCCGCTGGAATCTCGGAAAACGTCCTCTATTTCAACCTGGCTTCTCAGGAACGAATACTGATCGTTACCCCTGAACCAACCTCTCTGACCGATGTTTATGCCTTGATCAAGGTCCTTTACCGACGTTATGGGCTGAAGAGCTTCCACCTGGTGATCAACGGGGTCCAGCACGAAGCTCAAGGCAAACAAGTCTTTCGTCAGTTGGTAGCGGTGGTTGAGCGGTTTTTGGGGAGCCTTTCCCTCAACCTCATAGGTATTTTGCCCTTTGATCAAGTGGTTTCCAAGGCCATCCAAGCCCAGAGGCCCTTTATAGAACTTTTCCCTGAGGCCAGGATCAGTAGGGCTATTTCCCAGATAGCCCAAACCCTGGTGGCCCTAAATCGGAATCCCTTGGATGGAGGCCTCAAATTTTTTAGTCGAAAATTAATGGGGGTAGCAGCATGAAAAATGGAGTCGCTTTATTAAGGGAACAGGAGATGCCAAACAAGAAAAAGCCCCAATCGTTAGATTTACAGAAACGCAATGAATTAATCCTCAAGTATACTCCGCTCATCAAATACGTAGCCGGGCGCCTGGCCATGAGACTCCCGCCGAATGTAGACGTGAACGACCTCATCAGCGCCGGAGTCATGGGACTGATTGACGCCCTCAATCGTTACGATCCTTCTCGTAATATCCAGTTCAAGACCTTTGCCGAATTTCGCATCCGTGGTGCCATGCTTGACGAGCTACGCTCCCTTGATTGGGTTCCGCGTTCGGTGCGCAAAAAGGCGGCCCTCCTTGAAAAGACGTATGCTGAGCTTGAACAAAAGCTCGGACGACCGGCGGAAGACGACGAAGTAGCCGAAGCCTTAGGTATTTCTCTTGAGGAATTTTACCGGATGCTTGAGGAGACCAGAGGAATCTCCTTTGTAGATATCGAGAGCATCCGGCGCAAGATCCCGGATCTTAACGAGGACGATATTTTCGATCTCATCATCGACCCCAATCAGACTGACCCCTTTGATGATTGTCGTCTCCAAGAACTGCGCGACATCCTGGCTGAGGCCATTTCCGAATTGCCGGAGAAAGAAAAGCTGGTAGTAAGCCTCTATTACTATGAAGGGCTTACCATGAGGGAGATCGGAGAGATTCTGGGCTACACCGAGAGCCGCATCTCCCAGCTCCATAGTAAGGCCATCTCAAGGCTTCGGGCCAAGATCAAGACCCATTTAGGTGACGGCTTTTTTGACAGTTAGGAGAAAGGGGCTTGTGTCCGATAAAAAAACTGAAACCTAGAATTTCGAGGAGGCCCCTATGGCATTCGACCCTGGCAACATGAAGGTCTTAGTAGTTGATGACTTTGCTACTATGCGACGAATCATCAAAAATATCCTCCTGCAACTTGGATTTAAAAACATCATTGAGGCCGATGACGGGACCACCGCCTGGGATATCTTGAACAAGGAACAGGTAGATCTGATCATTTCTGACTGGAATATGCCCAAAATGCCGGGTATAGAGCTCTTAAAGAAGGTCCGTGCCGATGATCGTTTTAAAGACCTGCCCTTTTTGATGGTCACCGCCGAGGCCCAAAAAGAGAACATCGTCGAGGCGGTTAAACATCGGGTAAGCCAATACATTGTCAAACCCTTTACGCCGGAAACCCTTCAAGAAAAACTCAATAAAATTTTCAATTAGTAAAAAGAAGTGAGCGAAGAGACTAAAAAAGAAGAAAATTTGGAAGAACAGGAAGTAAAATCAGAAGAAAGTCCTCAAGAAAAGAATGATCACCAAAAAGACCCAAAAGAAGAAACGGGTGAAGAGAAAACAGAGTCTCCAAGCGAAGAGATAGACCTCGGACACGAAGAAACAGGGCCGGACTCCCAAACCGAAGACCACCAGGAAGAAAAAGGGGTTTCCGAATCTTCAACCGAACAAGAAGAGACCCCTTCTGAAGAAGACGATCTCTTGGCCAGCTTGTTAGAAGAGGCTCAGGAAGAAGAAAGCGAAGAAAGTGAAGAAGAAATAGTAGAAGAGCTGGCCAAAAAAGAGGAAGCTCCGAAAAGAGAAGACCCAGAAGAAAAAGAAGAGGGAGAAAAAGGAAATCGGTTTCTTGCCATTCTCTTCGTTCTGGGGATGGTCATGATCACCGGGCTCTTGGCTGGTGGGGGTGTCCTCCTCTGGTATCTATGGCATGTACCCTTTGAACAAAAGCCTTTACCAGTCGGCAAGGAAGAGAAACTGGCTGAACAAAGTGTTTCCTCTACCAAGTCCTCTGTGCCCTTGGTTACGGCCCCCATCGGTGTTGAAGACCGAAAGCTTCTAGTACTTGAAAACTTTCTAATTCCTTACCAGAGAGAGACCGGAGAATACGTCTTTGTGAAGGCCAAAGTCCTTCTCTATTTTATCAATGATCACGATTATTCAGCAGCTCAAAAGAAGGAGGTTCTTTGGCGGGAACATGTCTATCAAATCCTCAAAAATGTTCCGCTCTATGTATGGGAGAATCCAAATGGGTCTAAAATAGTACAAAAAGAGTTATTGACTTATCTTAGAAAGAAACAAATAGACGGAATTGTTCCGTTTGATTTAGAAATAAATGCTTACATTTTAAAGTAATGCCTGAAGAGATAAAAACACCATTTTCGATATCACCTATTGTTACTCGGGTCTCGACTTCGGGTAAGCGTGAACAACATCGTTTTAGAAGATCCAAAAAAGATTCATCAAAAAGAAAAAATTCGGCTAAAGAAAAAGGCAAAAAAGATAAATTAGGCAAATATATTGACATTCGGGTCTAAGATGAATCTACAGTGGCTCCTGGTCTTGCAATCTATATTTGATGTCTTTCTTCTCTTTTTGGTCTTGGCCCTTTATCGCCAGGTCAGGAAATTACGCGAATTGCCTATCGAAGAGACCATTGAACGTCTCAAGACGGCCAATCGTCTATGTGAAGAACTCTCTCAACACCTTATCAAAAAGGAACCACAGGATGGATCCTTATCTCAGACCAGCGATTCAGAAATATCTAAAAAGGGAAGCGCCTTAAAGAAAAGAGTCTTTGCACTGGCTCAAAAAGGGCTTGAACCACCGGAAATAGCCCAAAGGCTTGGGCTTCAGGAAGGAGAGGTGGTCCTCCTCCTTTCCGTCGGCGATAAGCGAGGCAACGGATGGAAGGCTTAAAGGTCAGCGCCCCGGCCACGGTTAAGTTCCTACCTGAATCGCTCTATTCCCTTTTCTCCCGCCCGGGGAAGATCTTAGAGGCCAAGGTGGAGACCATCGAAGGGAGACTGGTCTCCCTCTTTGTTGGCGAGGAAAGACTTGAGGCCCTGCTCTCACCCGAAGTCTCCCCTAAGGGCCTCCATCCTGGTCAACGGATACGTCTGCGGGTGATAAAGACCGGCCCGCCGGTCATCCTTTCCTTGCTCTCGGCCAAAGAGGAGGAACGACCGGTATCTAAGCTCCTCAAGCTTATGCCCAGGTTTTTGGCTTCAAGTGCCTTGCCCTCGCTGAAAAAAGGAGAAGAGCCCTCCCCTGAGACCTTGATAATCCATCTCTTGGCCTCCTCCAAAGAGAAGGGCAAAGAAGGAAAAGAGGGTCCTCATCTCTCTCGGTCTTCTCAAGAACACGAAATACGATCTTTGCTTTACAAGGTCTGGGAAGAAGGACTGTTCTTCATCCCCTTTACCTTTCCCGATCGCCTCTCCTGGGGAGTTTTAGAAAAGGCAGACCAACCCCGAGAAGGCGGGCAGGCCTTTCGTCTTCGCCTTTTACTCTCCCGCCTCGGGCTTTTGGAGGCCGTCTTTTGGTTTAGCCCCTCGGGCCCTTTTCGGCTGACTATCTTGGTAGCCAGGGAGGAGAGCCTTAAGTTGATCCAAGATTCGCTCACAGAGCTTTACGAAGCCCTAAAGGGTTTTTATCCCAATTTACACCTTGAGACCGGTCTTTTAGAGACCATTCCCGGGCTTTTCCTGACCAGAGAGGGATAAATAAACTTTTTTCTGGACCCTATTCGGGTATAATTAGAAAAATCTTCCTATTCGCCGAGGCTGGTATAATAATTCTTAACGTCGGGAAATACCATGTGGCGATTTTTTAAAAAAAACAAACAAGAAGAAAAAGAACCCGAACCTTTATCCAGCCAACGTTCTTCGACCTGGTTTTCCTCGGCCAAGAAGGACCTTTCTAAGGCCCAAGAACTCCTCCAAGAGGATCCTGATTTGGCCTCCTTTATGGCCTGGCAAGCTGTTCGGCGGGCCTTCAAGGCCCTGGAAAAACGGGCGGGCAAAAGACTCGGTGAATCCTCTTTTGTCAAGCTGTTGCAGAGTTTTCCAGAAGGTAAATTGGCTGCCAAACCAGTCCATGATGCCGCCCTTTTACTGGATCATTTCAAACGCCTGGCCTCCCATGATGACATCTTCTTGGAAACCACTTTAAGACTAGGGCCCTTGGGGCGTGAAGACGGGCGCCGAGTGATCGAGGCAGCCCGAACCATCATCAATTTTTTGGAACATCGGCTCCGATAGGAGGGGAAAATGTCTCTTTATTTTGAAAAAGCTGGCAAACAAAACACCGATAAGGTCCTGGAGGTGGTTTTTAAGGCCTCTCAAGAAAGGGGGCTTAAACACCTTGTCGTGGCCTCTACCTTTGGTGATACAGGCCTTAAGGCCGCCAAACTCTTTAAAGACCAAGGGGTAAATTTAGTAGTAGTGACCCATAACGTGGGTTTTCGTGAACCCGGGTCTTTGGAGATGACCCCAGAGATGCGTCGGGAAATTGAATCCTACGGAGCCAAGGTCTATACCGGGACAATGGTCCTGCGTAATATCGGGACAGCCATCCGAGAACTCCAACACTATTGTCAACAGGACCTCATCGCCAACACCCTTCGTCTCTTTGGCCAAGGGATCAAGGTATGTGTGGAGATCTCGATGATGGCCTGTGATGCCGGTCTGGTCCCTCCGGAGGACGTAATAGCCGTTGCCGGAACGGCACGGGGGGCGGATACCGCGGCCATCATCAAGGCCATGCCTTCTAACAAACTCTTCGACCTCAAGGTTCGAGAAATCCTGGCCAAACCCAGAGACTGGTAGTTTGCCCTTCTTATTTTCCCCTTTCTCATCCCTTTCTTAAGAAAAATCCCCTCTCTGCCGAAGGGAATAAAAGGTTTACGGCCACCAAGGGCCGAGAGCCCATCTTAGGAGAGGCCTATGAAAGTCTTGGTGGTGGATGACTCTAAGTCTATCCGTCAGATTGAAAGACGTTATCTGGGAGAGATGGGCTATTCCGTAGTGGAAGCGGCCAACGGGGAGGAAGCCCTCAAAGCCCTTGAGGAGAATCCAGATATAGGCTTGGTCCTTCTTGATTGGCACATGCCCGTCATGAACGGTTACGAGTTTCTTAAAAAGATGCGGGCCACCCCTAAGTGGAATCACATCAAAGTCATGATGGTCACCACGGAAAACCAACAAAAAAGCGTCATCGATGCCGTTATGGCCGGGGCCAATGAGTATCTCATGAAACCCTTTGATCAGGAAATGCTTGAGAACAAGATTAAGTGGTTAATGGAGGAATCCTCGTGAGAAAAATTCGTGTCCTGGTGGTAGACGATAGCCCGGTCTTCCGACGCCTGATCACCGAAGCCCTTAAGGTGGATCGGGAGATAGAGATCTTGGGCACTGCCTCAAACGGCAAAGAGGCCCTTCAGAAGGCCCAAGCACTTAAGCCAGACGTGATCACCTTGGACATCGAGATGCCGGTAATGGACGGTTTAACGGCCCTTAAAGAATTGAGGCGGGTCTATCCCAAGGCCAAGGTGATCATGTTCTCCTCCTTGACGGAAAAGGGGGCCAAAGAGACCATCAAGGCCCTTTCCTTAGGGGCCTTTGACTTTGTGACCAAACCCTCTACCAGTTCCCTTAGCCAAAGTCTTAAGCGCATCAAAGAAGAACTCCTTCCCAAGATCAAACATGCCGTCCCCAGGCCCGTTGTTCGTCCCATTGCAAGGCCGAGAACAGCGGTAAGGTCCCTTCATCCTCCTTCGCGGCCTGTGGGTCGGCCAATGGTGGTGGGGCGACGTGAGGTGGTGGCTATAGGGGTCTCTACCGGTGGGCCAAGGGCGCTTTCGGAAATAATGCCGGAGTTTCCGGCTGATTTCCCAGCCCCGGTCCTGATCGTCCAACATATGCCTCCTCTTTTCACCGCTCAGTTGGCCCAACGTCTAGACCAGATAGCCAAGCTCAAGGTGGTAGAGGCCTCACAGGGGATGCCTGTAGTCCCAGGTAGGGTCTTTATTGCCCCCGGAGACCATCACATGGAGGTAAGGGAGGCCGGAGGGGTAAAGACCATCCATCTCCATAAGGGTCCCCCGGAGAATAGCTGTCGTCCAGCGGTAGACGTTCTCTTTCGCTCTGTAGCCCAGGTCTACGGGGGAAAGAGTGTGGGGGTCATCCTTACCGGCATGGGCCAAGACGGCCTTAAAGGAGCCCAACAAATGAAGGAAAAAGGGGCCCTTATTATCGCTCAGGACGAAGCCACTTCGGTGGTCTATGGTATGCCCCGGGCCGTGGTTGAGGCTGGTTTAGCCGATTGGGTTCTACCTTTGCCTGAAATTCCCAAGATCTTGCAACAAATCTTCAGACAACGGATTGCAGCATGAGGCCGGAAGTCTTTCGTTTTTTTTCGGATTTGGTGGCCAAATCAAGTGGTATTCAGCTAAAACAAGAAAAGACCTATCTTCTAGAGAGTCGCTTGAATGAGCTGGCCAAAGCCCTGGGCTTTAAAGGGATAGACGATCTTTACCACGAGGCCTCCCGCAAGCTTACCCCTCGTCTTCGGGACGAGATCGTGGAGGCCATGACCACCAATGAGACTTATTTTTTTCGGGACCAACACCCCTTTGAGGCCCTGCGGACCGTAGTCATCCCGGAATTAAAAGAACTGCGAAAGGCCGAAAAACGCCTCAAGTTCTGGTCAGCCGCGGCCTCTACTGGACAAGAGGCCTATAGCATCGCCATGATCATTCATGAATATTTCCCCGAGCTCCTCTCCTGGCGTATCGAGATCCTGGCCACGGATATCTCGCAAGAGGCCATCAAAAAGGCCCAAAGCGGGGCTTATTCCCAGATTGAGGTAAACCGCGGCCTTCCGGTGACTTTTTTGGTTAAATACTTCAAACAAAACGGTTCTAAATGGGTGATCAACGAAAAACTCCGCCGAATGATCACCTTTCGCAAGTTAAACCTGGTAGAGCCCTTCCCCCCTGGTTTCGGGCCTTTTGACGTCGTCTTTTGCCGCTATGTGTTGATCTATTTCTCGGCTGAAGTGAAACAGCAGGTGCTTAATAAGATCGCCAAGGTAATGAGACCCAAAGGCTATCTATTTTTGGGAGCTACCGAAACCCCGCATTCCCTTCCCCAAGGATTTGTCCGCAAGACCATTGGTCGCACGATCTGTTACCAATGGCAAGGCCAATAAATTTATTAGGAGGTAGGTAATGGGCTTTGAAGAAGATGTCCTCAAAGACTTTATCACCGAGGCCAAAGAAAACCTCGAAAGACTTGATGAAGAATTCGTAGAACTAGAACAACGCCCGGATGACCGGGAGCTCCTTTCAAGTATCTTTCGAACCATCCACACCATTAAGGGCACCGCGGGCTTTTTTGGCTTCAAGACCCTAGAAGCCATCGCCCATTTCGCCGAGGACATCCTTTCCAAACTGAGGGACGGTTTGGTGGCGGTGGATGAAGAGATCACCGACATGTTGCTCAAGGCTGTAGATTACATCAAGGCCATCATCGCCGCCTTGGAAGAGACCGGACAAGAACCAGTAGACGAAACCTATTTAGACTTTTTGGTCGACTTGCGTAATTTCGCCGACAAAGTGGCCGAAAGGGCCAAGGGAGGTGGGCCGCCTAAGGAAAAGGCCAAAGAAGTTGAAGCCAAAGAACCCGAAAAGGCTGAAGAGACTAAAGAAGAAACGCCCAAGGAAGAGGCACCGAAAGAAGAAGCAGCCAAAGAAGAGGCTTCGGAAAAAGAAGAGCAGCCAAAAGAGACCGCGGCCAAGAAAGAAGAAAAGCCCACCCCTGCCCCTCAGACGGCCAAACCCAAGAAAGAAGACAAAGGAACTCCCCATGTGACCCTTACCGAGACCCACGTAAGGGTAGATGTAAAGCTCCTCGATCAACTCATGAATCTTGCCGGAGAGTTGGTCCTCTCTCGTAATCGCCTGGTCCAAATTGCTTCTCGAATAAATGACCCAGAACTCCTTAATGCCTCACAGAGCCTATCCCTGGTAACCACCGAGCTCCAAGAAAAGATCATGAAGACCCGGATGCAGCCCATCGGTAATGTTTTCAATAAATTCCCGCGGATTGTGCGTGACCTCGCCCGCTCTACCGGTAAAAAGGTAAACCTGCGCATCGAAGGCGCAGATACCGAACTAGACCGCTCCATCATCGAGGCCATCAAAGATCCTTTAACCCATTTGGTCAGAAACGCCATTGATCACGGGATAGAAGACCCGGACCACCGTGTCCAGGTAGGCAAACCCCCGGTGGGGACTTTGGTCCTTCGGGCCTATCATGAAGGTGGTCAGGTGGTCATCGAGATCGAAGACGATGGTCGTGGGATCGACGTAAATAAGCTCAAGGCCAAGGCCGTAGAGAAGGGACTTATCTCCCCTTCTGAGGCCGAAAAACTAAGTGACCGTGAGGCCTTAGGGCTCATCTTTAAGCCGGGCTTTTCCACCGCAGAAAAGGTGACCAATATCTCCGGACGCGGCGTGGGGATGGATGTGGTCAAGACCAACGTGGAAAAACTCGGCGGCAGTATCGATATCCAGACGGTGCTCGGTTCAGGGACAACGGTACGCCTTAAGATTCCTCTTACCCTGGCTATCATCCCAGCCCTGGTGGTCACTTGTGGTGGTCAGCGTTTTGCTATTCCCCAAGTCAACCTGCGCGAATTAGTCGGTCTCTCTTCGGAAGAGGCCAGGAAAAACATCCATCTAGTCGGAAATTCCGAATTTTATCGCTTACGTGGTGAGATCATCCCGGTGATACGTCTTTCCAAGGTCCTTGGTCTTGAAACCGAATCAAACGGAAACGAAAGCCTGGTTATCCTCAACACCGGGGCCATGGATTTCGGGCTCATGGTAGATGGTATCTGGGATTCGGAAGAGATTGTGGTCAAACCCCTAGGAAAACATTTTAAGGAGATCACCGTATATGCCGGGGCGACCATTATGGGCGATGGTCGGGTGGCCTTGATCTTAGACGTGGTCGGGCTGTCCCGTAAGGTAGGTCTGAAAGTGGAGGAGGTGGATCGGATCAAGGAAGAAGCCGCCCTCCAGACAGTAAAAGAAGACGATCAGCAATTTATCCTTCTCTTTAATGTCTCTCCAGAGGAACAATTTGCCATCCCGCTGGCCTTAGTCGCCCGGCTTGACAAGATAGCGGCGGATAAAATCGAATTTGTCGGCGGAAAAGAGATCGTCCAGTATCGAGGCCGTAGTGTCCCCATCATTCGTCTTGAAAACTATCTACCCATCCAGCCCTTGCCTGAACAAGACGAATATCACCTGTTAGTCTTCGCTGAAGGCGAGAACGAAGTGGCCTTTTTGGTCTCTCGCATCGTTGATAGCATCCAGACCAGCGTCGACCTAGATGAACGCCTCTATCAGATAGAAGGGGTCTTGGGCTCTTCGATCATCAAGGGCAAGACCACCCTCTTCTTGGATGTCTATAAGATCATTGAAATGCATGATCCTTATTTCTTTGTGAAGGTAGTGCCTACGGAAGAGCGGCCTTATCGCCTCCTCTTGGCCGAAGACTCACCTTTCTTCCGCCAGATGATCGCCAACTACTTGGCCTCTGCCGGATACGAGGTGGAGACTGCCTGTGACGGTGAGGAGGCCTGGGAGAAACTCCAGAAGGAGAGCTTCGATGCCCTGATTACCGACATAGAGATGCCTCGTCTAAATGGCTTAGAACTGGCCAAACGAATCCGGGCCGATGCTCGATTAGCGGAATTACCCATTATGGCCCTCACTTCCCTTTCCAGTGAAGAAGACCGTCGTCGCGGTATGGAGGCCGGGATAGACGAATATCAGGTCAAACTAGAAAGGAGCAAGGTCCTGGAGGCCTTGGCCAATCTCCTTTCACGTAAGTACGCCAAAGCGGCATGAAACAGTTTGATCCTTACAAGATATTGGGCATCACCCCGGAGGCCGATCTTACCGAAATAAGGCGGGCCTTCCGAGAAAAGGCCCGCCGATATCATCCTGATGTCGGTGGAGAGATGGACCTTTTCGTCACCTTAAAACGCTGTTACGAAGAACTCTGTCGGCGTCATACCCCCTGCAATCGCCTCCAAATAGTCAAAAAGCCCCCTGAAGGCGGAGATTATCTCCTGAGTTTTTTGGATCTTTCGGTACGTGAGTTGGCCCTAGGGGCCACCATTTCGGTCATGGTCCCAGACAAACCTATTTCCTGCCCACGTTGCCAAGGCCGAGGCGTAGACCCGGCTGGGAAAACGGAGATATGTCCCATCTGCCAAGGCAAAGGTCTCCTTCACTCCGGCGGCAGAGATACTCCTTGTCCGCGGTGCCGGGGTGAAGGGCGTCTTTTGGTGGATCTCTGCCCCACCTGTCGGGGTCGGGGAGAATTATTGGGTGAAAAAGAGATGCGTCTGGTCGTGCCTCAAGGGGTAAGACCAGGAGATATCCTTTATCTCCCTTCTACTCCCGAAGGCCCGTGCATAGATGTCTATTTTGAGATCCAACTTCATAGCGAAGGGGATCTTACTTTTGAAGGAAATCAGGTGGTAAGCCGGGTCCAGATACCTTTTTGGAAGGCGGCCCTTGGGGGGAGGGTCAAGGTACAGACCCTTGAAGGACAAGAAATGATCGAGATCCCCCCGGGTCTTCAACATGGAACGGTGATGATCATCCCTAACCGCGGGGCCTATCGAACCGATGGCTCAAGGGAAGATTTGTTGATCAAATTTGAGATTGTCTTCCCCAGGAATTTAAGCCCTGAAGCCAAAAATTTACTCCAAAAATTGGCAGAACTCTTGGAAAAGGAGGAAGAATATGAGTGTACCTGCTAAGGCCGAAGAAAAAGAAAAATCTCTCATTTCACAAGAGACCAAATTATTCATTACTTTTTGGTTGGGAAATTTTCTCTTTGCCTTACCCGTGGAAGAAGTGGTAGAGATCAATCGCTCTCTGGACATCACCCCGGTTCCCCTCTCGCCAACTTATGTCTCGGGCATCATCAATCTACGAGGCCAGATTCTCACCGCTATCGATCTGGCCAGCCGTATTGGTTTGGAAAAGACCGGAGAAGCCCATCACAACGTCATTATTGGTCGAGATGAAGAGCCAATAAGCTTGTTGGTCGAGCAAATAGGTGATGTCTTAGAAATACCCCTTTCAGAGGTAGAAGAACCACCCGATGTGATCGAGGGACTCGACACCAAATTTGTCAAAAATGTCTGCCAACTGCCCGAACGCTTACTGATTATCCTAGACGCTGAAAAATTATTACATAGACAGGAATAAACTTACTTTTCTTCGTAAAGGCCGGCGAAGTCTAGAAATTGACGCCAAACTTCTTTTTTCTCCTCGGGAAAGTCTTCCATAAAGATGCTTTCCCAGCGGGGGGCTTTTGGTTTTTTAAGGAGTTTCATCCCAGCTTCCTCTGGGGTGCGATCGCCTTTACGAAGATTGCACTTCCGGCAACAAAGAACCACGTTATCCCAAACGGTCTTCCCCCCGCGAGAACGGGGAAGAACGTGATCAATGGTGCGATCTTTGGGGTTTCTGACGCTTTTCCCGCAGTATTGGCAGGTATAATTGTCTCGCACCAGGAGGTTGGCCCGGCTAAAGACCACCTCAAGCCGTGGAAGACGATCAAAAGTGACTAGATAAATGGCATCCGGGGCCAAAAAGGAAAGGCTTGGGCTCCTGATCAGGCGACCATTGCCGTTGTGATAAAACCGGCTGGCCTTGACCCATTCCTCAAGGGTGTGCGTAGTCCAATCCGGGGTAATGACCTTGGCTGAGCCCTTGACCAAATGGCAAATGGCTCGTTGGACAGTGGTTACCTGAATGGCCTGATAATGACGATTGAGAACGAGAACCTTTTCGTTTAGGACGTTTCGACCGTTACTGCCCATAATCTTTATCTGGAAACTCGGCTTACTGTACCCCAAAACAGATCATTTGTCATGTAACCCCAATTTTTCGATAAAATTTTGCTCTGATCAAAAGGTGACCAATTCAAAACGCTTGGTTTTTCTCTGGGCAAGGAGAAGGGCCTGAGGTAAGGTAGCAACTATGCGTCTGAAAAATCTTTTCTTTTATCTAGTCGTCATTTTGGCTATTACCTTTGTGGCCTTTGCCCTTTATCAATTTCAAAGAAAAAAAGAATCCGTCCCGCCGGGATTTGTCTTTGCCAGTGGTCGTCTTGAAGGAGATACCATAACCGTGGCCACCAAGATTGCCGGTCGGGTGGAAGCCCTTTATTTCCGTGAAGGAGATGAGGTAAAGGCCGGCGCCTTGTTGGCCAAGCTTTCCTCGGATGAACTTTCGGCTAGACTCAAGGCCGCCGAAGCCGCTATTGCCCAAGCCCAGGCCCACTTAAGGGAAATTCAGAGTTTGCTCACCGAGGCCAAGGCTGTCTTGGCCCAGAATAAGCGTGATCTCAATCGTTTCCAAAGACTTTATAAACAAGAGCTGGTTCCTAAGATCCGTTTGGAAGAGGCCCAATTGGCCTACCAGCAGGCCTTAGCCCGGGTCGAATCCCTAAATCAACGTTTACAGGCGGTAGCTGCCTCCGTCAGACGTCTAAAGGCCCAACGTCAAGAAGTTTTGGCTCTCCTTAAGGATACCGAGATACGGGCCCCGGCCAAAGGGGCCATTATTCGTAAGGTAGCCAACCTAGGCGAAGTCCTTTCCCCTGGGGGGACTATTGCTCTCATGGTGGATCTTGATGCCCTCTACCTAAAGGCCTATGTCCCAGAAAAGGAAATCGGTCAGGTGGCCTTAGGACAAGAGGCCAGAATCTATATTGATTCCTTCTCTCATCGATTCTTCAAAGGGCGGGTGGGCTACATTGCCAAACGGGCGGAGTTTACTCCCAAAGAGGTCCAGACCAAGGAGGCTCGGGTCAAACAAGTCTATGCGGTGAAGATCTATCTTGAAGAAAACCCCGGACACATTCTCACCCCAGGCCTTCCAGCCGATGCCCTTATCCGGGTGGAAAAAGACAAACCTTGGCCCAAATGGCACTAGCGGTTCGGTTGATAAACATCTCCAAGAGCTACCGCCGAACAAAGGCGGTAAAAGAGATTAGCCTGGAAATTCCTCGGGGAGTCCTCTTTGGTTTTATCGGCCCGGATGGGGCCGGAAAGAGTACCCTCCTTAAGATAATCGCTGGCATCCTCACCTATGATCAGGGAGAGCTCGAGGTCTTGGGCCAAAAAGTGCGAAACGAAAGAGAGGCCGAGAATGTAAAACCAAGGCTTTGTTTTATGCCTCAGGGTCTGGGGGTAAACCTCTATCAAGAGCTTTCGGTGGAAGAAAATCTCGACTTTTTTGGGCGTCTACGCCTTGTCCCCGAGGATGAGCTCTCTCGTCGAAAGACAGAACTCCTCGAGCTCACGGGACTCTTACCTTTTAGAGACAGACGAGCCAAACACCTTTCCGGGGGCATGAAACAAAAACTGGCCCTGATTTGTTCCCTTATCCATGAACCGGAATTGATTATTCTTGATGAACCCACCACCGGCGTAGACCCGCTCTCTAGGGAAGACTTTTGGACTTTGTTGGCCCATTTGGTGGCTGAGCGGGGGGTAACAGCCCTGGTTTCAACGACCTATCTCGAGGAGGCTGAACGCTTTGATCAGATCAGTCTGATCCATGAGGGGCGGTGTTTGGCCAAAGGGAGTCCAAAAGAAATCTTGAGATTGGCCCGGGGTAAGGCCTATCTAGTTCAGGCCAAAGACCCCCTCTTGGCCCTTAAAAAATTGTCTAGCTTAGGCCTTAAGCCCTTCCCCTTCCCTGAGGGACTTAAGGTATTCATCCCTCAGGGTCTTGAAATAGAAGGCAAGCAAGACTTCCAAGAGGTACCAGTTGATTTACAAGACGTGGTCCTTTCCCTAACCTTTGAAGAATCAGAAAGGGGTGAGAGAGAAAGGATAGAGCTCTCCGAGCTCTTTGGCCCCACAAAAATCTTTCAAGATGAAATAGTCATCAAGGCCCGCCGGTTGACCAAGCGTTTTGGTGAGTTTACGGCGGTGGATAGCGTCAACTTAGAGGTCAGGCGGGGAGAAATTTACGGGCTCCTTGGGCCCAACGGGGCTGGTAAGACCACTCTCATCCGTATGCTTTGTGGACTCCTACCCCCTACCGAAGGGGAAGGATTGGTGGCTGGCTTTGAGATGCGACGTGCCCCAAGGCAGATCAAAGAGCACATCGGTTATCTCTCCCAGGCCTTTTCTCTCTACCGAGACCTTACGGTTATGGAAAATATCTGGTTTATGGGCGGAGTCTATGGTCTTCCCGGAAAAATAGCCACCAAACGATTAGAAAAACTCCTCCTTTTTACCGGGCTCTATCCCTATCGCCATCTTAAGGCCGGAGAACTACCCCTAGGGCTTCGACAAAGACTGGCCTTGGCCTGTGCCGTGGTCCATGGGCCGGAAATCGTTTTCCTTGATGAACCCACCTCTGGGGTTGACGTTGCTGGTCGGCAGGCCTTTTGGGAATTGATCTTTTGTCTCTCTCGAGAAGCTGGTTTGACCTGCCTGGTGACCACGCACTATCTAGTAGAGGCTGAACATTGTGATCGTCTCTCCTTGATGCACCAAGGACGAGTGGTGGCCGAGGGTTCACCGGCAGAGTTAAAAACTAAATTGGAAAAGACCTTGGGGGCTCCTTGGATCATCGAGGTTGACGATCCTTTAAAGGCCTTAGATCGTCTGCGTCCCAAAGTGCCGGCAAGCATGATGGGCAGGAGGATACGGTTTTTCTATCCCGGGGAGGAAGAAGAGATTCTATCTTTTCTGAAAAGTCTCGGACTTAGGCCCCTTTCTTTTACCCAGGGGAAAGTCACCATGGACGATGTCTTTATCCATCATATAAGGGAGGCCGGGCGGTGAATCTCAGGCGCATCCTAGCCTTGGCCCAAAAAGAAAGCCGTGAAATCAGGCGTGACCCCCTTTTCTTGACCATGGCCTTTTTGGTGCCCAGCCTCTTTATCCTCCTCTTTGGCTACGGCCTCACGCTTGATGTCGAAAACCTCCCGTTTGTGGCCATTGATTACGACCAAAGTCATGAAAGCCGCGATTTTCTCTATCACTTCATCACTTCGCGCTATTTTGAGTTAAAGGGCTATCTCTTCAATGAAAAAGAGGCCTTTGAAAAATTGACTGAAGGTCAGGTAAGGCTGGTCCTCCTGGTGCCCTCGGGTTTTGCCAAAGATCTGGCCTCTGGCCGGGCGGCCCATGTCCAAGCCGTCATCGACGGGATTTTCCCTTATCGAGCCCAGATCACCAAAAATTATGTCCAGGCCATCGTCAGTCGCATCAATGCCGAACGCCTAAAGGACTTTTTCCTCCAAAAAGGCTTTCCCGAAGCCCAGGCCGAAGCCATGGTCGAGCCCGTGCGCCTTGAGGTGCGCTATGTCTATAACGAAGAGGCCAAGAGCACCTGGTCCATAGCCTCGGCCCTGATCGGGATGATCCTCCTCATGGTCCCCCCCATGCTCACTTCCGTGGCCATCTGTCGCGAGAAAGAGACCGGCTCCATCTACAATATCTATGTCTCTACCATTACCCGTGGGGAATTTTTGGCCGGTAAGCTCCTACCGTATTTTGTTGTCTCCGCGGTAAACGCCTTTATCCTCTTTGCCTGGGCCACGGTGGTCTTTAAGGCCCCGTTTCGCGGAAGTTTTTCTTTTTATCTCTTGGCGGCCTTTGTTTACGCCGCCTGTTCCCTAGGGATCGGACTCCTGGTCTCCTCGGTGGCCCGGACCCAAATCGCCGCCCTGATGATCTCCCTAGTGGTGGCTATGATTCCCTCTTTTCTCTACTCCGGTATGCTGGTCCCGGTCTCCTGTCTGGATACCGCCGGCAGAATCGAGGCTCATCTCTTCCCGGCCATGTATTTCGTCAACATTCTCTACGGCACCTTTCTCAAAGGCCTGGGCCTCAAAGGGCTCTGGCGTGACTTTGTAGCCCTCTTGATCTACACCCTAGTGGTCTTTTTCTTGGGCTATCAAGCCTTTCATAAGAGGGTCAAACGATGAAGGTCCTTTTGCGTCGCCTCTGGGTCCTGACTATCAAAGAATTACTCCAGCTCCTCAGAGATCGCGTCCTCCTCATCGCCACGGTCTATCTCTTTACTCTGGATATCTTCCTGGCTGCCTCTGGGGTAAAACTCACCCTTCACCACGTCAATTTCACCGCCTTTGATCAAGACCGCAGCCATGCCTCGCGGGAGCTTTTATCCCGCTTCAGAAGCCCTTATTTTGAATTCCGGGGCTTTCTTTCCAAGGAAGGTGAAGTGTTCTCCGGCTTTGATCAGGGACGATTCCTGGCCTTTTTTAATATCCCAGATGGCTTTGAAGAAGACATCAAGAGTGGACAGCAGACCAATGTCCAACTCCTGGTAGATACTAGTAACTCCATCATGGGTTATCTGGTGGCTGGCTATAGCGCCCAGATTGTCGCCGATTTTTCCCGAGAGATGATGCTTGATCGCCTGGGATTAACCGAGGAGATGCTCGAACGCTTCCCTCTTATCTCCCTTGATTGGCGGGTCTTTTTCAACCCCAATCAGGATGAACCGTGGTTTACTTCCATCTCCGAGCTCCTGACGGTCATCACCATGTTGACCATGCTCCTTCCAGCCGCAGCCTTAGTCCGTGAGAAAGAACGAGGGACGGTGGAACAACTCCTGGTCTCTCCGGTCTCTCCTTTGGAGGTTTTGCTCTCTAAGATCCTGGCTATGACGGTCGTCATTTTAGTCGGTACGGCGGTCTCGGTAGGGTTCATTATCGAGGGGATCTTTCACGTCCCTGTCCGCGGAAGTCTCCTGGCCTTTTTCTTGATTACCACCCTTTACGTCTTTACCACCTGTGGATACGGCCTTTTTATCGGCACTTTGGCCCGTAACTTGGCCCAAGTAGGGCTCATGACCATCATCGCCATCGCCCCCATGGTCTTCCTCTCCGGGACCTGGACCCCACCGGAGGCCATGCCTATTTGGCTCCGTAGCCTAATGGTCTTTTCTCCTCTCTATTATTACATCCAGGCCTCTTACGGGATCTTTTTAAAGGGCACAGGTTGGTCTTTCCTCCAAGGCAAGGTCTTGGGCATGGCGGTCCTCGGTTTCTTGGTCCTTGGCCTTGGGGCTGCCCTTTTTAGGCGTGAATTCCTCAGGCACTAATAGACCTCACTTAAGAGATGGCGGTTGCCGAGGTTTACCCGCTTAAGGCCGGCACTCTTCGCTATGGAAAGGGCCATCTCGGCATGACGGCGAGAGGTAGTGGGTAGATCATCCAGATAGAAACAGGGATAAAAAGCAAGTAGCGACCACGGAATATCCGGATTTAAAGAGGCGATGAATTCCGCCAGGTGGGTTAATTCTTCCTCATCTACATAACCCGGGACCAAAAGAGTGGAAGCAATAAGGGGTGGTGGTTCAGGGCGTATCTCGATAAAACCGGCCAAGAAGGAAAAATTCTCAAGTGTTTGTTTGTTGCTGACTCCGCAAAGACTTATATGGATAGGCTCAGAGAAGGCCTTTAGGTCAATCTTTACACATCCGCCGGATTCAAGACTAAGACGCATCATCTCTTTGATGACCGCTTGGTTTTCCGCCCCATTAGTCTCCCAACAGATGCGCAAGATACGATCCCGGTGGCGTTTTCGTGCCTCCCTTGAGAACCAGAGGGCATGAGGGCTTTGAGGGCCGGGGTCGCCACCAAAATAGCAGATACAAGAGACATGAGGAGCTAGGTCTTTAAACAAACTATCTCCTGAAACACCTGGGTGGCCTAAGGGTCGTTTTTTGAAATGCCAGTTCTGGCAATAGAGGCAGTTGAAATTACAGGCTTCATAGAAGACGGCCAGATTGGCATACCCCCTTTCTGGCTCGGGTCGATAGGCATATTCAGGGTACCCGGCACCAGTCCCTCCCGGGCAGACAAAGTCAGCTACGCAATTGGTGGGCAGAGGGTCCAGATACCAAGAGACATAAGCGCTTTGGCGCGAGGCACCTATCAACCTTCCTCCTTGGTTTTGCCAGACCCCACAGTAGCCAAAGGCCCCTTCTGGAATCTGACATCGGTGAAAACAAAGACGACAAGGTAGACCTTCTTTGGCCTTTGGTGCTTCTTCTGGAAGACCGAAAGGAGTACGAGTCTTTCGATGTATTTCTTCAATTTCTGACTTTACCTCTGACCAGTAACGACGGAGACAAGAGGCACAATACCCCAAACGATCCGAAATGGTCACCCTTGTCTGACCGCATAGCCGACAGGCACCCATTTATAAAAGTTTACCAAAGATTTTCTTAGTAAGAATGGACAGTGGTCTTACTTCCTTAACCCTTTTCTTCCTTCATAAATTTTTTGACTTGTTCGGCCATTTGGCGAAGCTTCTGATCGGCTAGATAAAAGAGGGTTCCTTCAGGATAAGTCCCATCTGGTTGGCGTTCTCCGGCTGGTATCCCGGTAAGGATCTCGATCCCTTCTTCCACCCGTGAAATGGCCCAGACATGAAACTTGCCCTCTTGGATGGCCTGGACCACTTCTTCCTCAAGCATGAGGTCCTTGACGTTGTCCTTGGGAATGATCACCCCTTGGCGACCGTTAAGGCCCTTGGCTTTGCAGACCTTAAAAAAGCCTTCCACCTTCTTAGTCACTCCACCTACCGGTTGAATATCACCTTTCTGACTGATAGAGCCGGTAACCGCAATCCCTTGGTAAATGGGTACCCCAGAGATAGCGGAAAGGAGGGCAAAGAGTTCGGCGCTTGAGGCCGAATCACCCTCTACCAAGCCATAACTCTGCTCGAAACAAAGGGTAGCAGAGAGGGTAAGGGGTTTATCGTGGGCAAAGCGTTCCTTGAGAAAACCAGAAAGGATCATGACCCCCTTGGTGTGAATCTTCCCTGAGAGTTCGGCCTCGCGTTCAATATTAATGACCCCTTCACGTCCAATGGAAATATTGGCCGTGATACGTGTGGGGCGACCAAAGGTGTAATCACCCAGATCATAGATAGAAAGACCATTAATGCTCCCGATCAATTCGCCATCGGTATTGATCTTGATGAGATCCTTTTCGATCATCTCCTGTAAGTGTTCTTCAGGCAGAGAGGCACGGAATCGACGCTCATCGATGGCCTTTTGAACATGACCTCGGGTAATTCTCTCGGCCCCTTCCCTTCCGGCCCAAAAATCCGCCTCTCTTAAGACATCGCGAATCTCTGGTAACCTGAGCGAAAGCTTGTCCTGGCGGCCAGAAAGCTCACAGGAGAACTCGATCAAACGGGCCAGACCGGAGGCTTCTACTGGGCGGAGTTTATCCCTCCGAACCATGCTGGCCACCGCCCGCAAGAACTGATTGGTCCTTAGCTCATCCCGATCAACCCAGATGTCTAAATGGGCCTTGACTTTGAAGATTTCGCGAAAGGTTTCATCAAATAAATAGAGTAAGTGGTAGATAAAGGGGTCTCCGATAAGGATAACTTTACCGCGAAAGGGAATAGGTTCAGGCTTGAGGGTCTTGGTGGTTAAGATCCCGAGTTGTTCGGCTAGGTCTTCGAGGTAGATCTTGCGTGTCTTGATAGTACGCTTAATACCATCCCAGCTAAAGGGGCTCCGAAGGACATCTAAGGCTCGCACGATAAGAAAGCCACCGTTGGCTCGATGGACACTTCCGGCCTTGAGCATGGTGAAGTCGGTGAAGAGGGCCCCGAATTGAGCCTTGCGCTCGATGGCTCCAAAAAGATTCGTATAGGTAGGGTTTGGTTCAAAGACTACTGGGGCCCCTTCCCTCTCGGAATTGTCCACAAAGACATTTACTTCGTAACGGGTAAAAGACGGTTGAGGCACAGGCATGGGAAAGGGCATAGGCGGTGGCGGAGAGGGTTTATGTCTGAAGTCGTCGAGGTGCTTAACAATGTCTTCTTGAATCTCTTCAAGATAGGTCAAAACGTGTCCTAAATCAGCGTATTTTTCCCGTAGTTCCTGGATAAAGGAACCAACTACCTTCAGGGTAATTTCGCGGTCTAAGTCTTTTAAACGCTGGCGAAGTTCTTTTTCCATCTGTTGAATCCGCCGGGCCGTGGCGTTTAGTTCCTTTTGAAGCTCGGCACTCTTGCGTTTTAACTCTTCTTTGCGTTCCTCTGGGAGATGCTGGACGTCTTCTGGGGTCATGGGGGTGCCATCTTCCTTGGCTGGGATAATCATCATCCCCATGGGCTCTACGTTTAGGACAAACCCCTCAGCGCGGACCTTTTGTTCCAATTCTTCAAAGACCTTAGCCCGAGCCAGATTAAATTCGCGGATGATGGATTCTTTCCGATTGAGATAGGCCTCGCTCTCAAAGGCCTCAGGGATACGCTGACGAAGGTTTTCAATAAGATCGGCCATGTCTTTTTGAAACTCACGGCCTTTGCCCGGGGGGAATTCAAGGGCCCGTGGACGATCTGGATCTTTAAAATTATACACATAACACCAGTCCGAAGGACGAGGACGAGCCTTGGCCTGAAGCTCTACCAAGGAGCGGGTGATGAAACTGGCTCCTAAGGCCGAAGAGCCAGCTACATAAAGATGAAAATCGAGGTCTTCAAGATTAAGACCAAAATCTAAGGCCCGCACGGCCCTTTCTTGGGCCATGATTTTTTCTTCCAGTTCCGGTAACTCTTCGGTAGAGGCGATACCTAAACTCTTTGGATCAATCTGGAGCCGTACCTCTTCTGCCCTTAATTCTTTGACCATAGATACCTCCGGGCCTACTGAGACATTTAATGTGACCAGATTCTAGCATCTTTTAACCTAAATCAGAAACATGTTTTGATCTTTTTTGACTCGTCTTTACTACTTCAACAGAGGTTGCTTTTTCTTTTTTACGGAAAAAATAAAAGAGAGCCCAAATAGAGGGACTTGAGTAAAGCAAGGTATATTAGCCGAGGCTGGCTACCAAGGAGGCCAACGCTTTAGAAGGCGCGTAAAAATAATCTAATTAGACCTTAAACTCTCCTAATAATTTCCTTAGCGCATCGGAGAGTTCTCTTAACTTATAGGCCGTGGTTTTTACCTGCTCTGCACCTTGAGCGGTTTGATTCCCGGCAGCGGCGATGGTCTCGCTCATCTGTACCATATCGTTTACCTCGGTGCTTATCTTCTGGGTATTGGCACTTATCTCGTTGGTGGTAGCGGTTTGTTCCTCTATAGCAGCGGCTACATTGTTTGAAAACTCGGCTACATGCTGGATTACCTGGGATATCCTGTCTACCGTGGAAAGGACATCGGTTACGCCGGATTGAAGATCCTTTAACATCTCATCGATTTCGGTCACCGAATTCCCGGTCTGTTGGGCCAATTCTTTGACCTCATTAGCCACCACGGCAAAGCCCTTACCGGCCTCCCCCGCCCGGGCGGCCTCGATGGTGGCGTTTAGGGCCAACAATTTGGTCTGTTCGGCTATAGACCCGATGATCTTACTTACTTCACTTATTCTGTTCGAGGCCTCGGCTAGATTGCGGATTACCTCCTGGGCCTTGGTCGCCTCAATATTTGCCTCTTGGGCCACCTCATTGGCCCGGGCGGTATGCCGAGAGATCTCTTCCACCGTGGCGGTCATTTCCTCCATGGCTGCCGCCACAGCAGAAATACTCTCAGAGGTCACTCCCACGGCCTGACTGACCTCTTCGGCCTGGGCCTGAGCCTCTACCGCACTACTGGCCAACTGTTCTGATACCGAAGAAAGCGATTGTGCCTCCTCGGCCACCTCTTCTCCTTGAACCTTGACCTTGGCCACCAGCTCACGAATCCTCAAGATAAAGGCGTTTACTAGGCTGGCCACCTCGTCAAGCTCGGTATCCAGGGCCTGTTTATAGACCTTACATTCTTCGCAGGAGGAATATTCGCCGTTCTTGATCTTAGAACAATAGATCTCCGGGGCATAGCTCCCGGCCTCATACCAACAATGAGCTTCCTTTCCGTAGACCGGACAGTCTACATTTCCGCAACTTATCGTCTGAGAACAATTTATGGCCCTAACTGCCAATTGCTTGGTGAGATCTGCCTCTCCAGTAGCCAAATCTTTAAGCCTGATAATTAGTTCTTTTAGCTTGGTGGTGATTCCACGTGCTATAAAGCCCCCGGTGACCAGACCAAAGACAATGGCCACCAAACCTATTATCCCCAGGCCGGTAGAGGCCTCCTTTTCATGGGTATCCGCCGAAGCGAGTGACTTCTTCAAAAACCACTCGGCCTTCTTTTGGTACTCCTCAAGTCTTTTGTCTAACTCTTTGACCTCTTGATCGATTTTTGGGGCCAAAAGTTCTGCTTGTTTTAGATTTCCCTGTCTAAGCTCGTCAAAGAGTAAGAAAATATGATTTTCATAGGCGGCATATTGGGCCTCTATAGCCATCAGTTTTTGGCTTATCTCCTTAAAGGCCTGACGTTGCTCTTCAGTAGAAACTTTAGCTACAGCTTCATTGGCCAGCCGTCTCGCCTTTTCTATTTCATTTCTTACCAAATGGGATTTGTTTTTGATTTCCTCTTCTGCTCTTTTTAGCAATTCTTTGGCCTTTTCTCTGGCAGGAATAATCTCTCCGTAGCGAAGCGCCCTTTCCAGCCATACGGTTTGTTCTAGTTGATAAGTGGTAATTTGGGTCACTAAGTTGACCATAGGGAAATCTTCGTTTACTACTTCGTGAAGTTCTCGACCGATGTGTTTCATCTTGTAAAGGGCATACCAAAAACAACCTATCATAAGGACTAAAAGTACTATCACTAAGCCCATAATTCGGGGACCGATTTTTAATCTAATTCTAAAAAAGCGCATAATATACCCCCTTA
>CAZROA010000092.1:0-55441 GCA_964601575.1 uncultured Thermodesulfobacteriota bacterium | reverse complement strand
CTTCCTCAAGCCCTTCATCGTCGAATGATGGCCAGGGAGAGATAGGCCTTCTCTAAGGGTTCAGAAAGATTCAAAAGATCGTAGACCTTTTCCTCAGGCAAACCGATCCGTTGGAGGAGAAAGGCCTCTTTAGGAGAGGTGGCTCGTACCGCTTCAAGTAAAACAGAGACCCTTTGGTTCACCTTCATGAAGACCGTGGTGGTGTGTCTTTTAATTCGTTCGGAGGCCAAATGAGGCTCATCCGGCATCTCGTATAGACCCAAGTTCTGGCCTTTTTCACACAAAGCCCGTCCCAACAAAGCGGCTCCGGCATTAAAGGCACTTATCCCTGGAATATAGTTGATCTTTACCTGGTGTTTTTTTAATTCCTGGCAGAGATAGATAGCCGTGCTGTAAATGGCCGGGTCACCAATGGTGACGTAAGAAACCGTCTTTCCTTGGGCAAGGAGGTCTTTTATCTCTTGGGCCAAGGCCCGGTAGCCTTCTTGGTCTGGCCCTTGAGGTTTCATGGCAAAATGGACGATCTTTAGACGAGCTTTGTCTACCCAGTGCTGACATATCTCCCAGGCGAGAGACTGTTTTTTTCTTTTGGCTTGAGGGACCAAGATGACCTCTGAGGCCTCAAGGGCCTTTATGGCCTTGATGGTGATCAATTCTGGATCGCCGGGTCCCAATCCGACGACAAAAAATCGACCCATCAATCCTCCTGCTCAAGAAGGCCCAACAGGGCATTGACTAAGGCCACGGCCATAGCACTCCCACCTTTAGGGCTAAGGTTAGTAATAAAAGGGAATTCCTGCAGCGCTAGATAAACCTTGGCCTCAAAGGCCTTGACCAACCCCACCGGGACCCCAATGATCACGATTTTTTCCCGAAAAGGATGTGCTTTGAGAAGGTCTATGGCGCGAATGAGGGCGGTGGGAGCGTTCCCGATAACTATCAGACCAATATTTTCTTTAAGACCTTTTTCTATGGCGATCTCCGCCCGTGGACGTCCGGTCTTTCGGGAAAGATGAAAGACCTCTTCGTCAGCGATATAGCAATGAACTTTCCCGCCCAGAGTGGCCAATTTGCGTTTATTGATTCCTGCGCGAACCATTTCTACGTCGGTCAAAATATCAAGGCCTTGACGAAGATTGGAAAGGGCCTGCTCCACCACCTGAGGATGAAAGATAAGCTCTTCCGGAAGGGTAAAGTCTACGGTGGCATGAAGCAGCCTCTTGACCAAAGGCCTTTCCAGGGGGCGAAATCTTTCTAAGGAGGCTTGTTTAGCAAGGAGGACAAAGCTCCGGCGCTCTATTTCTTCTGGCCTCAAGGGTTTATGGATGATCTCGCTCAAGGCCGCAGAAAGGGCCTTCGTATCTGAGGCATAAGGGACCAACGCCGGAGCCCAGCGCTCAAGAGCCTTCTTTAACCGAGATATTTCCACTTCATATCTCCTTTGTCGTACTAAGAAAACAAAAAGTACCTAAGATAGGCAAGCACTCAAAATTGGATTTTTGGTCCGATTAATTCAAATATTTACTTTTAAATTACTCGGGCTATTTTTATAGCTATGATTCGACGTAAACTCTTCGAGGAATTGAAGGCCCACCTTCAGGCGCCGGAAATCTCTCTTCTCGTAGGCCCGCGCCAGGTGGGGAAGACCACGCTTATGCTCCATTTACAAGAATGTCTCGAGAAACAAGGCCATAAAACCCTCTTTCTCAGCCTTGATTTTGAGAAAGATTGGCCTCTTTTTTCTTCCCAAGAAACCTTTCTGAAGAAACTGGAACTCGAATTCGGCCAGGAAAAGGGTTTTGTCTTCATCGACGAGATCCAACGTCGGGAAAATGCCGGGCTATTTCTAAAAGGACTTTATGATCGAAGGTTGCCCTATAAATTTATCGTTTCCGGCTCGGGTAGTTTGGAACTAAAGGAAAAGATCCACGAATCCCTGGTGGGACGAAAAAGACTCTTTGAGTTGAACCCGGTATCTCTGGAAGAATTTCTAAATTACCGCACCGGTTATCGTTATGAGGGGCGCTTATCCCTTTTTTGCGAATTACATCCAGATGAAGCAGCGGCTTTGTTGCAAGAATATCTGAATTTCGGTGGCTATCCCAGGGTAATTACGGCTACCACACAGCAGGAAAAAAGATGGACCATAGGTGAAATCTTTAACGGTTATCTCGAAAGAGATGTTTCTTATTTAATTAGGTCCGACCGAGTAGGAATCTTTAGAGACTTGATCCGTCTCCTAGCCGCTCAAATAGGCTCTCTCATTAATTATTCCGAACTTTCTAATACCTTGGGGCTTTCCCTGGCTACCAGCAAAAATTATCTTTGGTATGCCGAAAAGACCTTTATTCTCAGGCGTATAACCCCGTTTTTTAGAAACATTCGTAAAGAAATCAGCCGGGCTCCGGTCTGTTATTTTTACGACCTTGGGCTTCGTAACTACGCGGTGGGGCTTTTCGGCCAATTGGAACACCCCCAGGAAAGGGGCTTCGTCTTTGAAAACCTGGTATTCAATATCTTGTGCGAAAAACTCCGTTATACCGGAGCCTCTATCCACTTCTGGCGCACCAAAGAGGGAGCCGAAGTCGACTTTGTCGTAAATTTTGTCAGAGAAATAATCCCAATAGAAGTCAAGTTTCAAAAATTCAGGGCTCCTAAAATATCTCGGGCCTTAAGGAGTTTTATCCGTAAATATCAGCCTAGTCAGGCCTTTGTCATTAACCAAAACCTCAAGGCCTCTTTAGAAATCGACAAAACCGTAGTCTTTTTCCGGCCCATCTGGGACTTTGCTTTAAGCCCGGCTTTCTTAGAATCTTAAGTGTTTGACCTTCGCTTTGGTCAAATCTTCTCTATCCTTACCTGGGTGCTACTAAAGTCCGGGATACCGCCCAAGGGATCGACAAGGGGTAGGTTAAACAAGCTTTCATCAAGCCGGCTCAAAAGATTAGGGTTTATCCCTATCCCCCGGGAAGGATCAGGCCTAAGCCTTACCCCGAAAAAGAGCCCTCGGCCACCCAGAAAGGCCTTTTCCCCACCAGGAACCTCCAGAACCGAGGCCCCATGCTGGGTATGCCCGTAGTGAAAGGGATAAGCCACGCACCCAGGCCGCACCAACGGGGAGATCTTGACCCGCACCTTTACCCCTTTGGGAAAAGAGCGGGAAGAAAGACGCACCAAGTCCCCGTCAAAAAGACCAAGGACCTCAGCGTCCCGGAGATTTACCAGGAGCCTCGGCTCCCCTTCGTAAACTAAGGCCTGACGATAACAGATGGTACGAGATTGGGTATGGAGCGCCGTCTTGTGGCTTATCAGGACCAAGGGATAATCGGCGTCTAGTTCGTCAATACGGCTACCAGCGAGATTTCGAGCTACTTCATAACGCACCGTGCCCCAAAAGCGGCGTCCAGTAAGGCTGTTGACACTCCTGGCCAGTTTCTCGTTCCATAAGCAGACTTTAGGAATACCCTTCTTGAGATTGCCCTGTGCCTCAAAGGCCGCTTCATTGGGGTAAAAAACCCCACCCCGGGCGAGCACCGTACACACCCGCCGCCATTCTTCTGGGGTGAGTAGTCTGCGATGAGCAGCCACCGGATAGTTTTGCTCGACAAAGAGGCCTTCATCTTCGGAAGCCATGGGTACTTTGGCGTTTTGGGCCAGGTTAGCCATCCCCCGCAGATAATAATCTTCAGCCTTAAGGAGCGGTAAGAGCCTACCTCTTCCCGGAATGGCCTTGGGACCAAAGCCAGGGAGCCCTAAATACATCGCAAGGTCAATCAAAAAGGTCTCAAGACAAAAGGGCCGGCCATCCTTAGTGCGCTCGGTCTTCGGGTTCACCACTGGGGTGCGTACGGCGGTAAATTTCTGCGCCGGGGCATGGGGAGTAAGGAAGCCATACTGCCCTTCGAGATAGGTCACGTCCGGCACGATGTAGTCGGCATAGAGATTGGTTTCGTTTACGGTGACGTCAATGGAGACGTGAAGCGGTATCTTTTGCTGATCTTTTAGGGTCTTTATAAAGCGATGCCCACCGGGGACGGTATAGATCGGATTGTAAAAATAGGTGAAGAGGATCTTGATCGGGTACGGGTAAGCCTGGTCGATGCCGGAAAGCGCCGAGACCGAAAGCCCACCTTTGGTGAAGGGGAACCAGGGAAGTCTTGAGGGATAGCCTCTTTTCTTAAATTCGGTCGTCTTTTCGTAGGCCGCCTTTTCCCGAGAGATTTTTACTCCGCAGGGCCTTTGGGTACCGGGAAACTCTTGGAGGTCGTAAAGGCCGGTCTGCCACTTGGCCGCCCCACCCCCGGGGCAGAGATAACCACCCTTACGATTCACGTTTCCAACAAGTGCATTCAGCAAGGCGATGGCATAGCTGGCATAGGCCCCACCTACGTAATTGCCACCACCGTGATAAGCAAAGGCCGCACTCTTTGGGGCATGTCTGGCAAATTCGCGGGCCAGCCGCCTTATCGTTTCTGCCGACACCCCGCTTTCCTTGGCGTAGAAAGAGAGCTCATGGGCCAAAACAGACTCCTTAAAGAGCAAAAAGGCGGTCTTTACTTGGAGGCCAGCCACCTTACCCTGCCAGGAGAGCTTTGCCGAGGAGACTTCTTCTGCCGAAAAAAGTTGGCCTCCTTCTCCTACGACCACCGGAGCTTCCGGGTCTCCAGAAAGCTCAGGAACGTCTTTTGTCCTCAAAAACCGCCCGGCTTTCTGGCCATCGACGATCACCAGATGAGTAGCGTTGGTAAAGACGTTTCGTCCCTTCTCCTTGGCCGCCTTGAGATTCGGGATGGCCAGAAATTCGCCATCAAAGAGTCCTTCTTCAAGCAAGACACGCAGGAGCCCAAGGGCCAAGGCCCCGTCCTTCCCTGGCCTCACCGGAACCCATTCTGCCGCTCCGGCGGTGGCCTCATGCGCTCGGGGGTCGATGATCACGAACTTTACCTCTCCGGCAGCCGCTCGTTCGGCCAGTATACTCCCTGCCGTGGTAGGCCCTGGCTGAAGGGCGGCGTAAAGGTTGGCCCCGAAGACAATAATATACTTTGCTTCCCAGAGATCGGCCTTGAACTCCACCTCTCTGCCGTCGGAGAAGGCAAAGTTTCCCATCCGAAAACCCAGCCCGCAGATATCGGTATGCCCGATGTAATTTATCGAGCCTACAGCCTGCTGGACGAAGCGTTTGATAAAGTGCTTACGCCCGCCTTGAGAACGACCAGTGATCCACACAAGCTGATTGCGCCGCGGCCCTAGCTCCGGGGCCTCAGGATCAAGGGGCTCGTCAGAGAGCACCTCCTTAAGCCCGGGATAATGCCGCTCATCACCTAGATGGGCAAAGAGTCTACCGCCTTCAGCCACCTCGCGGATGAGTTGCTCCCAGGAAATAGGCACGAACTTTCCAGAACCGCGGGGGCCGTTGCGTTTAAGCGGCATCCGAAGACGGTAGGGATTGTTTAAATAATCGCGGTCAAAAAGGGGCTTGGCACAGATTCCGCCGGTCTCAAGGAGGGATTCTTTAAGAGGAGTTTTATATGGAATGGACCTTCCAGCGCGATTATAGGGGTGGTAGGGGTTCCCTTCCACCCGTACGATTTCCTCCCCACGAACCCACACCCTAAGGCCGCACCGGGCATTACAGGCCAAGCACACGGTATAGACTAAGCGCGCGTCCTCTTGGAGAAGACACACCCTTTGGGCCCGGGGACGAAGATAGGGCTTTCCAAAAGATCCTACGGTAAAATCCACTTTTGAGTACTTTGAAAGCGCCTGCCTAAGTTCAGGATGGGCCGCAAGGATGACGGCTAATGGCCCCTCGGGCTGATGAAGGTCACCGTAGATCAGGGCTCCGCTGGGACAGACCGCTACACACCTCGGAAGCTCTCCCCTGCGCACTAGGTCAAGACACAGGTCGCACTTTTGCGCCTTCCCCTCGGCAAGTATTAGGCCCTTCTCCGGACAGGCCGCGACACAGCGCCCCTCTCCTATACAACGTTCTTGATCCACGAGGATCACGCCCTCCGGTGTCCGCCGAAGGGCCTTATGCCGGCAGGCCGCAAGACACGGTGCTTCGGTGCATTCACGGCATATTTCTTGGCGAAAATCTACATGCGCTTCAGGGAAACGACCCTTGGCTACGGAATGCACCCAAAGGACATTGGTCTCCGGGGAAGAATCACGCTTCATCTGGCAGGCAGCCATACAGGCCCGACACCCTATACAACGCCTCGGGTCCCAAATGAGAACCGGTCGAAAGGGTCTCTCCCCTAAGGCATCAGCCAGTGGAAAAGAAGACCCGATCAGGCAAAACAACCCGGCTATCTTTAAAAACTGGCGTCGTTTCATCTCCTTTCGTGTATATCGAATATTTAAATAATTCAAATTGTTAATTTCGATAAATAATCCGATAATTATTGGTACTTTCACGGTTCAAAATTTTTAGACGGGAAGGTCCTGGCTATATCTCAAAAACTCGAGAAAGGCCGAGGAGTTCACTTACTTCTAAGAAAGGGCGATAAGAAAGACCCCGGCTACCATGAGGCTTGCCCCAAAGAGCCGACTCAAGAGATCTTCTTCCTTAAAGAATATCCCGCCCAAGAGCACGCCAAAGAGCACGCTAAGTCTTTTTACGGCAATCATGTAGGCCGCCGGGGCAAGGCTTATGGCCCACATGTGGGTGATGACCATGGCCGTCTGGGTAAGCCCCACCCAAAAGACCCCTTTAGGGCTCTCCCGGACCACCCGCCAGGGATGGGCCCGAAAAAGGAGGGAGAGGACCAGACTGGCAAAGATTCCGTGGACAATAAAGTAAAAACTGGCAAAAAATAAGGGATTCGAGTGCTTGACCGCTAGTTTACCCAGGACCGAGGTGATGGCGTAGAGAAAGGCCACGATCAGCATGAATACCGAGCCCCGTTCCCGAAAGATGGCGGCGAGCGGCGCCAACCACCCGGCGCGCAAGCTCTTAAGGTGTAGGCTGTAGCTTCCGAGAACGATGAGAAAGATACCCAAAATGCCTTGTAAACTCAGTCTTTCGTCGAGGATAACCGCCCCGGTAAGGATCATAAAGGCCGGGGTGAAGGCCAGAAAAGGCACGGTAAGCGAAAGAGGTGAGACCCGCAAGGCCTCCATGTAGCAGAGAAGGGCGGTGGTCTCCAGGGGTAAAAGTATAGCCACGGTCCTCCAGAAGGTATGATCAAGATGGGGCCACTTCTGAACCAGTAATAAAGGGAGCAGGAAGAAGATAGGGGCCAACACCCGCCCTACCGCCATTTTATAAGTGCCAAGTGGGCGCAGGTAGAGCTTGGTCAGCGCGTCGCCGGCTGCGGTAAAAAAGGCCGTGCTCAGGGCCAAGGGGAACCACAACATGCTTGTTTCGAGTAAAAGGTATGGTTAGATTTGGCAAGTCCTTTCTGCCAAGGAGGGAGCCATGGCCTCGGAGATGAAAATCCTTACCGCCCAAGTCATCTTGAAGGCCTGGGATGCCGAGCCCCTTTTTGACGGAGCCTTGGTGATCGAGGGGGAAAAGATCAAGGCCATAGGGCCGCGCGAAGAAATCCTGGCCGCCTATCCCCAGGCTGAGCGCTTCGATTTCCCCCATGGACTCATCTTTCCCGGCCTGGTGAACGCCCACACCCACGCCTCTATGACCATCTTCCGGGGGCTGGCCGACGATCTCCCCCTGATGACCTGGCTTGAAAACTACATCTTTCCAGTGGAAAAGCACCTTAAGCGCGAATGGGTCTACTGGGGGGCAAAGCTCGCCATCGCCGAGATGCTGCGCGCCGGAGTAACCATCTTTGCCGATATGTACCTCTTTGAGCCAGAGGTCATCCGCGCGGTGGAAGAGGCCGGAGGGCGGGCCCTCCTTGGCGAAGGGCTCTTTGATTTTCCCTCCCCGGGTTACGGTCCTTTGGAAAAGGGCCTTGCCCTTACCGAGGAACTCCTTAAAGACTTCGAAGGCCATCCCCGGATCAAGATTATGGTCTGTCCACACGCCACCTATACCTGCTCACCGGAAACCTTGAAAAAGGCCAAGGCCATCGCCGACCGTTTTGGGGCCCGGGTCCATATCCACCTTTCGGAAAATAAAGATGAGGTGGCGGTGATCAAGGCTCGTTACGGAGCCCGTCCACCGGAGCACCTTTTAAAACTCGGGCTCTTTGACGAAAACCTCCTGGTGGCCCACGCCGTGGAGCTTGACAACGGCGAGATCGACCTCTTTGCCAAACACGGGGTCAAGGTGGCCCACTGTCCGGAGAGCAATCTCAAACTCGCTTCGGGCATCGCCCCGGTGACCGCCTTGCTTGAGGCCGGAGTTACGGTAGGGCTTGGTACCGATGGGCCGGCCAGCAACAACGACCTTGATCTCATCACCGAGATGCGCACCGCTGCTCTGGTGCAAAAGGGCGTGACCCTTGAGCCCACCAAGCTTCCGGCCAAAGACGTCCTGCGCATGGCCACGGAACTCGGCGCCAAGGCCCTTGGGTTCGAGGAATGTGGACGCCTTGAGCCAGGATATGTCGCCGACCTTGCCGTGCTCGACCTCTCAAAGCCGCATCTCACTCCGCTCTATGATCCGTTTTCGCTCCTGGTCTACAGTGCCAAGGCCGGGGATGTCTCAGAGGTCATGGTCGGCGGACGTTTTCTCCTACGCGAAGGTCGGATAGTCACCTTTGACGAAGCCGAGGCCCGGGCCGAAGTCCTTCGTATAAGTCAGAAAGTACGCGAATTACTGGCGGAGAGAGGTTAGTAAAACTAGGTAAAATCAACTTTTCTGACATGTCCGTAAGTGTTTTGGGGCGCGGTGACATTTACCACAAAGGGGGTGAGGGGCCTCGGCCGGAAAACATACCCAAACATGTTCTCTAATAGAGGAGAAGTTAAAATTATTTTTGGGTATAACGACCTGTAGTCTTAATCCATAAATATCTACGGTAATTTTTAGCAACGTACCCTGAGGGATAATATTCAAAATTCGACTTAAAAAATTGTTTTCCATTTCTGGCTTTTCTTTTAAACTAATCTTTTCTGGATGTAGGCATAGAGAAACTTCCTTTTGCTGCTGAAAAAGCGGATATTTTTTTACTTTGATAACTAAAGGTTGAGTAAGTTCTTTTTGTAAAACAAGAAATTCTGCCATAGTATTATTACATTTGGTTATTTTTCCTTTTAATATGTTAGTCGCACCAACAAAAGCAGCAACAAAATGGGTTTTAGGCCGATAAAAAATATCCTCTGGACTTTCTACTTGTTCAATACGTCCCTGATGAAGAACTGAAATTTTATCAGCAAGGATCATAGCTTCTATCTGATCATGAGTTACATAAAGAGTAGTTATACCTGTCTCTTTCTGAATGCGTTTTAATTCTTCTCTCAATTGTTCTCTTTGCCAAGCATCTAAATGACTCAAGGGTTCATCTAAAAGTAAAACTTGCGGTTCTGCAACTAATGCTCTGGCCAAAGCTACTCTCTGCTTTTGTCCACCACTTAACTGGGCTGGATATTTATCTTTATAATCTTTTAGATTTACCAATTCCAAATATTCCATTACCTTTTTTTCTATTATTTTCCCCTTTAAACCTCTAGCCTGTAAACCATAGGCTACATTTTCATAAACTGTCAGATGGGGAAATAAAGCATAATCCTGGAAAACAAAACCTATCTTTCTTTCCTGAGGGGGAAGATCGTTGACTATTTTTCCATTAATCCAGATATTACCACTATCTGGCTTCAACAAACCAGCGATAATCTTTAGAAGCGTGCTTTTACCTTCTCCGCTTGGTCCTAAAAGGACATGAAATTCTCCTGATTCCACAGTCAAAGAAAGATCATCTAAGACCCTTTGTTTACCAAAATATTTAGTAATCTTTTCAAGAATTATACTCATATTTTCTAAACCTACTCTTAAAGATTGCCAAAGAAATAAAAGAAAATACCATCAAAATAAGAGCAATGGCCGTAGCTGGAGCAAGCTCTCCGCTCATGGCTTGCATATAAATAGCGATAGTCATTGTTTCTGTCTGTTGCGGAATACACCCAGCCACCATCGCCGTGGCACCAAATTCTCCCATGGCCCTGGCCCAGGTCATCACCAAACCTGCCCATATTCCGCTTTTAGACAAAGGCAACACTATACGACGAAAAGTATAAAAAGGAGAAGCCCCTAAGATTGCTGAGGCAGCTAAAAGATCTTTAGAAATACTAGCAATAGTTTCTTTAACGGTTTTAATAAAAAAAGGAGAAGCCACAAATAATTGAGCCATAATAATACCTTTTTTGGTAAAAATAATTCGGATATTCCAGCGAGAAAGAAGACTTCCTAATAAACCATCAGCGCCCAGAAGAAGTAAAAGAGCTAAACCAGAAACTAAAGGAGGTAGCACGATTGGCAAATCGAGCAATGTATCTAAAAAGATTTTCCCTTTGAATTCTTTTAAAGCTAACAGGTAAGCTACTGGAAAACCGAAAATGAGAGTTAAACAAACAACAGCTAAAGAGGTTTCTAAACTAACAAAAATAGCAGAAAGAACCACCGGAGAACGTAATTGAGACAAAAATTCTTTAAATGAAGTAGTTGTCACCAGGGATAGCAAAACAAGAGCAATAAAAGTAAAAAATACTCCAGACATAAAAGAAATTAACAAATCAAAAATAAGAGTATTTTGTATTTTAACGGCCATTTTTTAAGAAGATTTAAAACATAAACGATTTAAATCCATTAATTGGGCCACACCGGCAATTGTAGTACCATAAAAATAGACTGGACGATTATAATCTCGAGCAAAGTCGAGAATATTAACTATACTACCATTGACAACCGTAGAACCTGTGGCCAAAACTAATTCACTCTTTTTAAAGATATCTTTCACACCTTGCATATCTCCCCACCCAATAAAAACACCATATTTTACTTTATTCCTATTATCCTCATCTCTATCAATACAAAAAACATTGCCATTACCGAACATCTTTACTAAGCAATCTAAAATAGCCGGTTGCAAACCTATTAGCCCTACCGAATTCACTCTTAAAGATTTCACAAATTCTGCTATTTTTTGAGCACATTCTTCGGGTTCATTATTTTTACAGTGAATAGTAGTAAGTGAAGGAAATAAATAACGCATTACTGCGTTTAAAGCAGCAATAAAAAGGGCCCGATTACGAGAATTATCTAAAGATAAACCAAAAACATCCTTTAATAAACCTTTAAATTCTGAAGGAGCATCGGTATAAGCTTGACCGTTTTTATCCAAGAAAAGAGCCTCCATAAGGACTTCTTTCCCCTTTAACAAAGGGAAATCTCGTCTATCTGGATTACCAATAGCCTCTGTTGTCTTTAAAATACGAGTTTTTATAATAATTTCCTTGTCTAGTAATTGATGATCTTTAACAAGCTTTAAAAACTTTTCATGCAAAGTTTTATAAAACACTAGTACCTCCTAAAATCTGTAGAAGGTTTGAAAAATAAAATAATCACTTTCTTCGTGAAAACCGGTATCAATAATGGCAGCCTCTGGGATAAAATGACAATACGCTAATTGAAACTGTAAATGTTTATTCATATCATATATAGCGAAAGCATCCCATTCTTTTCCTAAATAATTGTTCAGAAAATTTCGACCACGATCTTGAACAGGCTTACAGTTGAAATAATACCAATAATCTGTTTTTTGAGCGAGATAAAACCAATGATGATCTAAAACAATTTTCAGACCTTTTATTGGCATTAATTGATAGGTTAATTGGTAATCCTTTATATTTCTCCAGCAAAAAATATTCATGCGACCAAAATATTGAGCCATTCCACCAAAAATGCCATCAAAAGTCTGAATTTTATTATCGTTAGAATTTTTATCTCCAGATCCATAGCTATACTTTAGCCAAAACGATTGAGGAATAAAAAGTTTATAATTTATTCCTAAATTTATATAATACCCGTAGGCAGAAATATCTTTTTCTTGACTGGAATAAGAACCTATTTGATAGGCATAGAGTCCACTAAAAGTGAAAAAATAATCTTTGCCATAAAGAGAATGTTGACCTTTAAAATAAAAACCTAAAGTATGTCTTTCTTCTTTTGGAAAGAAATTACCATATTTATCGATTTTATCTTCGTGATTAAATTTGTAAACATAAAAAATATCTAAATCGATAGGCAAATGCTTTAGTTGCCCATATAAGGCATAAACATCATATGGATAATGTTTATCTAAAAATGTTTTCGGTAGATAAAAAATACGTTTAGCAAAAAAAGCATCTAAATTAAGATAAGAACCTCTATATTTGAGCATAAAAACATCCCAAGTATAGCGACCGACATTACCCCATGATCCAGGCCCAAAAACACGTCTGTCTCGATAAGCGATTTGTTGTCTCCCTATTTTAAAACCAAAATGGGAATTATTTATTCTAGGCCATTCTAGATAAGCTTGCCTAAGATCCCATTCGTTAACATAAGGACATTTTCCTTTAAAATCACTCAATCTTAAAGTACAATCAATACAATGAGAATCTTGAAACTGAATAAAAGCTTTAAGGCCTTTTTGAGTTTTCAAATCTAAATTAAGACGAATTCTTTCAAGTAAATATTTATCATCAAAATCGGTATATTTTTTAATGTTGTAATTATTCTGATATTCATAACGAAAACGAAGATTACCTCCTATTTCTAAAGAAGAATTACCCAACTGCACCTGTTTTAAGGATAAAGGAGGAAAATTTAAAGCCAACAGTTTGATTGGAAACCCGAAAATGAACAAAAAAATCCAAAAATAAACCATAAAATTTGACACTTTTACCCCCTTTATTTAACAACTCTAAAACCATATTTCTTAAAAATAGATTTTCCTGTAAATAAAAGATAATTGATGTATTTTTGAGCTATCATAGGATGCAAAGCTTTAGACATTTCACATATAGGAATAATATCAACATAATTTATTTTATCTGGTATAGTCACTATCCTCACCTTACCTGATTGCACCGCATCAGCATGCCAAACAATACTAGCATCAGCATTCTTTCCTTCAATCCAATGAACTAGCTGTTTTACTGTTACGCCTCTAGCTACAATATTAAGTTTTCTTTCGTCGAGCCCTGCTCTTTTAAAAATAAGACTACTTATTCGTCCAATAGCGCAGGCTTTGCCATCTCCTATTACTAAACGAACATCTTTTCTTAAAAAATCTTGCAAGTTATTTATTTTTGTATTGCTTAGTGGCGTAATGATAACAGGAATATGATAAGCAATAGGCCAATAATTTCTTACATAACCCTTTTTTTGAAGCAATTTAGCCCATTTTTCTGCTCCTGGAATAAAGACATCTGGTTTTTGACCAACTAAAATCTTGTTACCTAAACGGCCACTACCTTCATAATCATAAACAACTTTTATTCCATATTGTTTTTCAAAATTCTTACCTATAACATCTAAAGGTAATCGCATTCCTGCTCCAGCGAAAACCAACAAATAATCGTTAGCAAAACTAAATTCAGATACAATAAGAAGAAAAAATACTACAATTATCCATATTTTCCTCATTTATATCTCCTTATTTTAAGATTTTCTATCGAATTTTATCTGCAAAGATAGTACCAATATCAAAGGAGGTTTTTAGCTAGTTATATTAACAGATTTACACATATTATTTACGAAATTGTACAAAAATAATCTTACAAATTTACCAAATATTATCTTAACCCAGGTTTCCAAAAACGCTATATACAATTGGGAATAACGATCAAGCCTAAATATTATTTATTTTGGGATTTCTCGGGGAAATACAAAAGATTAGACAGAAAAGGGCGGCTCAAACCGCCCTTTTCTATTATTTTTTCAGCCAGGGCATCATGGCCCGCAGTTTGGCCCCTACCTCTTCAATAGGGTGCTCGGCTTCACGGCGGCGGAGGGCATTCATGACCGGACGGTTGGCCTGATTCTCTAAAATCCATTCCCTGGCAAAGCGACCAGATTGGATCTCTTCCAAGATACGCTTCATTTCCTTTTTTACTTCTTCGTTGATAATCCGTGGTCCACGGGTGAGATCACCGTATTCCGCAGTATCGCTGATAGAATAGCGCATAAAGGCCAGACCACCTTCGTAGATTAAGTCCACAATAAGCTTTAATTCGTGACAACACTCGAAAAAGGCGATCTCCGGTTGGTACCCGGCCTCGACCAAGGTCTCAAACCCGGCCTTGATGAGGGCAGATACTCCTCCACAGAGCACACATTGTTCACCAAAAAGATCGGTCTCCGTCTCTTCCCGAAAGGTGGTTTCCAAGACCCCAGCCCTAGTGCCTCCAATACCCTTGGCATAGGCCAGAGCTCGTTTTAAGGCCTTTCCCGTGGCGTCCTGCTGAACAGCAACCAGACAAGGCACCCCAGCCCCTCGCTCATACTCCCGTCGGACCAAATGCCCAGGCCCCTTAGGAGCCACCATGGTCACGTCCACATCAGGAGGAGGAACGATCTGCCCAAAATGAATATTAAAACCATGGGCAAACATGAGCATCTTGCCTGCCGAAAGGTGGGGCTTGATGGCTTCGTTGTAAATCTGCGGCTGGATCTGATCCGGCACAAGCACCATGATGACATCAGCCTTGGCACAGGCCTCCGCCGGAGGGAGGGGTTCAAAACCATCGGCTTTGGCCTTCTCATAACTCGGACCGCCTTGGCGCAACCCGACAATGACCTTCAGGCCGCTATCACGCAAGTTAAGCGCATGGGCATGCCCCTGACTTCCGTAACCAAGGACACAAATAGTCTGGTTTTCAAGAATCGAGAGATCAGCGTCTTGATCATAATAGATTTTCATCGTTTCCCTCCTTTGACGAGACTTAGTGGATTAGATAGCACAAAATAGAAGAGATGTCTTTGAGATTATCTAAAGCCGGCCAAAATTGAAAATTCAAGGTCTAAAGAGGCTAGTCTTCAGAAACAAAATATTCCCTAATAGCCCTGACTAGGCCCGGGATAGTAAATTCCCGTGCCTCGATTTGGGGAGGGAAACCCGCTTTTCTCAATGTTTCGCTAGTAATAGGCCCGATAGAGGCCAGAACCGTTTGGGAAAGGAGCTTTTGGCCCTCCTCACCAAGCATGGCCAAAAGATTTCTGGCCGTGGAAGAACTGGTAAAGGTGACCACATCTACTCCTTTACGTAATAACTCCTTGGCCCGCTCGGCCTCTTCCTCCGGCAATACCGTCTGATAGGCCGGGGCCACCATGACTTCAGCCCCCATCTCCTGTAATTTTTGCGGTAAGATCTCCCGCGCCTCTAAGGCCCTGGGGATAAGAACTTTTTGCCCAGAAACCCCGAGCTCCTCAAAGGCAGCGATCAGGCCCTCGGCCCGGAATTCCCGCGGCAAGAGATCCACCCGCAATCCATAATTTTTGAGGGCCTCGGCAGTGGCCTGACCAATGGCCGCAAGTTTGGCCCTGGCCAAGGCCCGGACGTCTTTGCCTGCGGCAAACAAATGCTCAAAGAAATACTTGACCCCGTTTACCGAGGTGAAAACCACCCAATCAAAGGATTCTAACTCACCAAGGGCTTGATCAAGGATCTGATAATCCTCAAGGGGCATAATCTTTATGGTGGGTACCTCCAGGCACTCGGCCCCAAGATCCTCCAGGGCCTCAACCAAGGAACTTGCCTGCTCTCGCGTCCGGGTCACCAAGATACGCCGACCAAAAAGAGGTCTCTTCTCAAACCAATTGAGTTTTTCTCGTAGTTTTACCACCTCACCAACAAGGATGATGGAAGGTGGGCCAAGACCCGCTTCCCGCACCCGATCGACGATATCAGCCAGGGTGCCGGTGACCACCCGCTGCCGAGGAGTACTCCCCCATTGAATGACCGCCACCGGGGTCTCTGGAGACTTACCCTCGCGCACCAGATTTTCGCCGATACGCGGGAGATTTTTCATCCCCATGAGAAAAGCAATGGTGCCGATCTTGGCCAAGGCCTCCCAATCGATGGCTGAACTCTCTTTGGTCGGATCCTCATGGCCGGTAACCATAGAAAAGGTCGAGGTGTGTTCACGATGGGTCACCGGAATGCCGGCATAAGCCGGGGCAGCAATGGCCGAAGTCACCCCCGGAATCACTTCAAATTCAATACCTTCTGCCACCAAGACCTCGGCCTCTTCGCCCCCGCGACCAAAGAGAAACGGATCACCTCCTTTGAGGCGGGCTACAATTTTCCCTTCTTTGGCTTTGTTTACCAGGAGCTGGTTGATGCCTTCTTGGGAAAGGGTGTGACACCCCCCTTTCTTACCCACGTATATCCTTTCCGCCTCAGGACGGGCATAACCCAAAAGGCGGGGGTTGGCTAAATAGTCATAGACCACCACGTCGGCCCGCTTAATGGCCTTGACCGCCTTGAGGGTGATGAGATCCGGATCTCCTGGCCCGGCACCGATGAGATAGACCTTGCCCTTCATCACGCGCTCCCGTAGACTTTTTCCAAGATCTTTTGGCCACCCCGGGAAAGGAGTTCTTCGGCCAATCGGCGCCCCATCTCAGCCGCCTGAGAAGGTGGGCCCTCGAGCTGGTCTCGCAAAAGTGGCTCGCCTGAGGGATCAGCGATCAGGGCCTCAACCACCAGATTCCTTTGGTTAAGACGGGCATAAGCGGCCAAAGGCACTTGGCACCCCCCTCCCAGACGCTCGAGAAAGGCCCTTTCCGCCGCCACCGCCACGGCAGTCTCTTCATGATGCAGAAACGAAAGACCTTCACGCAACTCAGTATCGGCTTTACGGATCTCGATGGCCAAAGCCCCCTGACCAATGGCTGGAAGCATGACTTCGGTGGAGAAACGCTCCCGCGGTATATCACCCAGGCCCAGGCGTAAAAGCCCGGCCTCAGCCACAATGATGGCCTCGTAAAGGCCCTCAGAGAGCTTGCGTAAACGGGTATCGAGATTGCCACGTAGGTTTTCAATCCGTAGGTCTGGACGCTTGGCCCGAAGCTGGGCCGTACGCCGGAGGCTGCTCGTCCCTACCCTTGCCCCAGGAGGGAGGTCTTCAAAGGAGATGTTTTCCCGAGAAATAAGGACGTCAAAGGGGCTTTCCCTCTCAGGGATAATGGCTATCTCTAGCCCTTCGGGTAGCTCGGTAGGCACGTCTTTCATGCTATGAACAGCCAGATCTATCTCTTCACGCAAAAGGGCCTCTTCGATCTCTTTGACAAAGAGGCCCTTACCCCCAACCTTGGCCAAAGGTACGTCAAGGATCTTGTCCCCTTTGGTCTTGATGATGACCGTCTCTACCCGAAGATGGGGGTAATGTCCTTTGATTTGCTCTATGACCCAGTTGGTCTGGGCCAAGGCCAATTTACTCCCCCGGGTGCCAACGCGAATAAGCTCCCGCAAGACCGCCTCCTACTTGCCACAGGTGCTACAGGTGCCACCGCTACAAGAGGCACAGGCCGAGGAACCGCTTCCCACAAACTTCCCGCCACTCTTGAAGGCACAGGCAGACATGAGCTTCTTTACCTTCTCGCTCTGGCATTTGGGACACTTGATCCCTTCGGTCACCCCTCCTAAGACCAATTCTTCGAAGTTTTCTCCACAATCTTCACAAACGAATTCATAAATGGGCATCTTTCACCTCCGTAGAGACTACAAACTGCCTAATGTTTGGCCCTAGTCTACCTTCACCGTCGAAGATTGACAAAGAGCTTCTTCAATGAGTTCGCAGACCAAGTGAATAAAGAAAAGATGACCTTCCTGGATACGTGGGGTCTCAGATGAAGGGACGACGAGCAAGAGGTCACAAACCGCCGCCATCTCCCCTCCATCTCCACCACTAAGCCCTAAAGAGAAAAGGCCCTGCTCCCGGGCCACCGCCAAACCCCGAAGCACATTCTTCGATCGCCCACTGGTGCTAATCCCCAGGGCCACATCGCCTTTATTGCCCAGGGCCTGAACCTGTTTGGCAAAGACCTCATCAAAGGAATAGTCATTGGCAATGGCTGTCAGGATCGAGGTGTCGGTGGTGAGAGCCAAGGCCGGAAGTGGAACACGTTCGCGCCGAAAACGATTGACCAACTCAGCGGCCATATGTTGCGCATCCGCTGCACTGCCTCCGTTCCCAAAGATAAGGATCTTACCCCCGGTCTTTAGGGTCTTGATCAAGTGTTTCGCCGCCGTAATGATCTTTTCCTGCTCCCGTTCCCAAAAGAGCCTTTTGGCCTCAAGGGAGGCCTCAAGAATCTCTCTCCCCTTCAAGCGCCAGTCTTTCATGCGAACCCCTTTATAAGAAGGGTATGTGCCCTACCAGCCAATAAAAAGCAAGCCCTAAATATTCGTGTACCACGCGATTAAGATAAAAAATATTATGAGGCTGGGGCCAAAAGGTCTGAAAGGAGATCTCCACTCCTGGCCTGGAGAGATAAAAGGCCGGATAAGGGATCGGAGACAAATTCATTTGTCGAGCCAAAAACATGGCCCGCGGCAAATGATAGGCACTGGTGACCAAGATAAATCTCTTCCCCGCCAATAATGGGGCCAAGGCCTTAAGGCTGGAAGCCGTATCTTTTGGAGGATCAATGGCCTTAACTCCTTTAAGACCAAGCTCTCGGGCGAGTTCGGCCAAATAAGAAGCACCTTTACCAATTGGGGAGCCATTCCCCACGATAATAAGAGGTATTTGGGGAAAACGGCGTTTGAGTTCTACCGCGGCCCAAAAGCGTACCCAGGTTTCTCGATCAAAGCGTTGATAAAGCTTTAGCCCCCCTCGGTTGTCAATATAAGAAGGCAAAAGGACAATAGCAGCATATTCTCCCGAAGAGATCTGTGGCGCAACGTAGTCTCTTTCTAAGGGCTCGGCCAAAAAGTGACACAAAAAAGGGGTGCTTGAGAGATAAAAAAAGATAAAGGCCAAGACTAGAAAAAACCGCGTTTGACTACGTCGATAACGCGAAAATGAAGCAAGGGTGGCCAAGAGGAGAAAGAGAAAAATTATACCAGAAGGGTAGAGAATAAGTTCCAATATTTTTTTGAAGGTAAAAGGCAGGTCCATGAAATATAAATGGCGGGGCCGACGAGATTTGAACTCGCGACCTCCGGCGTGACAGGCCGGCGTTCTAACCGGGCTGAACTACGGCCCCGCACTCTTATCTCTCGGCCTTGGTGGGCGGAACAGGATTTGAACCTGTGACCCCCGGCTTGTAAGGCCGATGCTCTCCCGCTGAGCTATCCGCCCAAAGCGAAAGTAAAATTAACCTTCAGCCCCTTTTCTGTCAAGTTCAATGGGCCCTGATCTCGTCGCCGCTCTCCACTTTGCCAAAAAGGCTGAAAGGCGGCACATCTCGAAAGAGCTTATCCGGTGATTCAAGCTCAAGGGCAAGCTTTAAGACTTCATCCATATGGTCGACCAAGACCACGTCTAAATCTTTGAGGATCTTGGCCGGTATCTCTTTGAGATCCTTCTCGTTCTCTTTGGGGATGATCACCGTCTCGATGTTGCCTCGACGAGCAGCCAAAAGTTTTTCTTTAAGACCCCCGATGGGCAACACCCGCCCCCGCAAGGTGATCTCCCCGGTCATGGCTACGGTACTCTTCACCGGAATCTTGAGCAAGGCCGAAACGATGGCCGTGGCCATAGTGATTCCAGCGCTCGGGCCGTCTTTGGGGATGGCCCCTTCAGGCACATGCACATGGATATCTATCCGTTGATAAAAATCCGGCGGAAGGCCTAATTGATGTGCCCGTGAACGTACATAGCTCATGGCCGCTTGGACCGATTCCTGCATCACTTCGCCAAGCTTTCCAGTGATAAGGAGCTTGCCTTTACCGGGCATAATCACCGCTTCGATCTGTAGAAGGGCCCCGCCGGTCTCTGTCCAGGCCAAGCCAGTGGCCATGCCGATCTCATTTGATTTTTCCGCCATGCCGTAACGATATCGCGGCACCCCGAGGAACCGAGGTATCTTGCTTACCGACACTTTGGTCGGTTTAAAGGCTTTGGGGTCACGGGCGACCTCCTTGGCAATCTTCCGACAGATCGTGGCGATCTCCCGTTCCAGATTTCGCACCCCTGCCTCGCGGGTATAACGCCTGATAATCTCCAAGATGGCCCGATCCGAAAACTTGACCTGCTCGGGCTTTAGCCCATGAGCCTCAAGCTGCCGCGGAATCAAATAACCCTTGGCGATTTCAAGCTTCTCTTCCTCGGTGTAGCCCGGAATCTCGATGATCTCCATTCGGTCAAGAAGCGGTATAGGAATAGTGTGTAAGGCGTTGGCCGTAGTGATAAAGAGCACGTTGGAAAGATCGTAGGCCAACTCCAAATAGTGATCCTGAAAAGCGCAGTTCTGCTCTGGATCTAAGACCTCGAGCAAGGCCGCCGCCGGGTCTCCTCGGAAATCTGTCCCGATCTTGTCTACTTCGTCTAGACAGAAGACTGGATTGATGGTCCCGGCCTTGCGCATCCCCTGAATGATCTTCCCGGGAAGGGCCCCAATATAGGTGCGCCGATGCCCCCGAATCTCAGCCTCATCCCGCACGCCACCGAGGGAGATACGCACAAAATGCCGCCCCATGGCCCTGGCCACCGAGCGGGCAAGCGATGTCTTCCCCACTCCCGGAGGCCCTACCAAACAAAGGATCGGCCCCTTAATCTTCTTGACCAATTTTTGGACCGCCAGGTGCTCGAGGATACGCTGTTTCGGTTTTTCTAAGCCGTAGTGATCCGCTTCCAGGATGGCCTCCGCCTCTTCAATATCGATCTTGTCCTGAGTGCGCTCATACCAAGGGATACTCAAGATCCAATCGATATAATTGCGCACCACCGTGGCCTCGGCGGACATGGGCGACATCATCTGGAGTTTCTTGAACTCCTGCCTTACCTTGGCCGCTGCCTCACGGGGAAGCCTCTTCCTTTTGATGCGTTTTTCGAGCTCAGCCAAGTCACCGCGACCATCTTCCCGCTCCCCCATCTCCTTTTGGATGGCACGCATCTGTTCGTTCAGGTAGTAATCCCGTTGGGTCTTTTCCATTTGTTTCTTGACCCGCTCTTTGATCCGCTGCTCAAGCCTGGTCACCTCCATCTCACCTCGGAGATAGCCGTAAACCAACTCCAGACGCTTGTTCACGTTGGTCATCTCAAGGAGCCGCTGCTTCTGGGGGAGCTTGAGGTTCAAGACCGCGGCAATATGGTCAGAAAGACGGGCCGGATCACGCAAATTCAAGATAGAAGAGACCGCCTCCGGTGGGATCTTTTTGTTGATCTTGGTGTATTCCTCAAAGGCCTGATGGCAGAGCCTGACCAAGGCCTCGATCTCCGGCCCGGCTTCTACCACCTCGGCCTTGGGTTCTACCTGGACCATAAAAAAGTTATATCCCGGGACAAACTTAACGATCCGGGCCCGCTGTTTGCCTTCGATCAGGGCCTTGACCGTGCCATCCGGCAGGCGCAGAATCTGGATAATGGTCCCAATAGTGCCGATGCGGTAGATATCCTTCTCGTCCGGATCATCGAGTTGGGCATCTTTCTGAGCAGCCAGAAAGATCTCCTTGCCGCTGGCCATGGCGTGTTCAATGGCCATAATACTCTTTTCCCGCCCGATAAAAAGCGGCACCAAACGATGCGGGAAAAGGACAATGTCTCTAAGTGGAAGCAGCGGTAAAATGATTTGTTCTTTTTCCTTCTCCATAATTCCCCTTAGGCCTCTTGGGCCTGAGATTCATAGATAATAATGGGTTTTTCATGCCTTAAGATGACCTCTTCGGTCACCACACACTCTTTAACCCCCTCAAGTGAGGGCAAATCATACATTATCTCTAACATGGCCTCTTCCATAATGGCCCGAAGCCCTCGAGCCCCACATTTACGCCGAATAGCCTCCTTGGCTATGGCGTTAAGGGCTCCTTCTGTAAATCTAAGTTTTACGCCGTCCATTTCAAATAGTTTCTCATACTGCTTGACCAAGGCGTTCTTGGGCTCTTTCAAGATGCGCACCAACTCCTCTTCAGTCAATTCATCCAGGGTAGCGATGATTGGCACTCGACCTACAAATTCGGGGATCATGCCGAACCGAATCAAGTCTTCCGGTTCTACGTGGGAAAGGATTTCACCGATGGTCATATCTTCGGCCCCTTTGATATTAGCCCCAAACCCGATGGACCGCTGACCAAGCTTTTCCTTCACGATGCGTTCCAGGCCAACAAAGGCTCCCCCGCAAATGAAAAGGATGTTCGTCGTATCCACCTTGATGAATTCTTGCTGAGGATGCTTGCGCCCACCCTTAGGCGGGACATTGGCGATGGTCCCTTCCAGGATCTTCAAAAGGGCCTGCTGGACCCCTTCACCCGAGACATCTCGGGTAATGGAGGGGCTGTCACTCTTTCGGGCAATCTTGTCGATCTCATCAATATAGACAATACCCCGTTGGGCCAGTTCAACGTCATAGTCCGCTGCCTGTAAGAGATTCAAGATGATGTTTTCCACGTCTTCACCTACATAACCTGCTTCGGTAAGAGTTGTGGCGTCGGCAATGGTAAAGGGGACATTTAAAAACTTGGCCAAGGTCTGGGCCAATAAGGTCTTACCACATCCCGTCGGCCCAATGAGTAGGATATTACTCTTCTGAAGCTCGACCCCATCGAGATTGATTCGGCTCTCGATACGCTTGTAGTGATTATGTACCGCCACGGAGAGGATCTTTTTCGCCCGATCTTGACCGACGACATATTGGTCCAAAAAGGCCTTTATCTCTGAAGGCTTGGGGATGGATTGCATCCGTTGTGAGCCTTCTTCCCGCTCATACTCCTCGGCGATAATGTCGTTGCATAACTCGATACATTCATCGCATATATAGACCGCCGGGCCGGCAATCAGTTTACGAACCTCGTGTTGGCTCTTCCCGCAAAAAGAACAATGAAGATCGCCGCCTCGAGAACTTTTCCTGGGCATTATCCTTCCTCCTTTTTGCCAGGACGTTCGTATAATATTTTATCAATAATGCCGTAATTTTTGGCCTCTTCGCTGGACATATAAAAATCTCGCTCTGTATCCTGTTGGATGCGCTCAAGGGGCTGCCCGGTATGTTTGACTAAAATATGGTTGATCAAATCCCTCAATCGAAGTATCTCTCGGGCCTGAATATCCACATCAGTGGCCTGCCCCTGAAAACTGCCCATGGGTTGATGCAACATGATCCGTGAGTGCGGGAGGGCAAAGCGTTTGCCTTTGGCCCCCCCGGCCAAAAGCACCGCCGCCATACTGGCTGCCTGCCCCAAGCACAAGGTACAGACATCAGGTTTGATGTATTGCATCGTATCGTAAATAGCGAGCCCGGCTGTCACTATCCCTCCAGGAGAATTAATGTAGAGCGTGATATCCCGGTCCGGATCTTCGGCCTCTAAAAACAAGAGCTGAGCAATGACCAAATTGGCCACATGATCGTCCACCGGCATCCCTACAAAGATGATTCGTTCTCTTAGGAGCCGAGAATAAATATCATAGGCCCGTTCACCACGAGCTGTTTGTTCAATGACAATGGGTACGTACATTACACCTCGCTCCCCTCAGATCTTTCAGCAGATTCAGCTGCTTTTTCCGAAGTGTCCACTCCCTCAGACTCTTCCGTTCCTTCGGATTTTGCTTCTTGTTCTTGAGTATCTTTAAATTTAGCGTTGGAAAGTAACAACTGCAATGTCTTCTCCGCCAACAGCCTGGGGACCACCGAGGTCATAATAATACCTCTGGCCTCGTCCAAACTGGCTCGACTGGCCTTGGCCAGGGCCTCGGCCTTTTCTTGAAGTTCTTCCGCATCAAGGGAGATATTTTCTAATTCGGCAATCTTTTCCAGGATGAGATCCTCTTTGGCCTGTTGCTCAGCTAGGGGGCGGAGCCTTTCTTGAAGTTTGGCCACCGAGATCCCGGCAGACTCAAAGGTGTGCCCCTTTTCTTCTAGGCTCAAGCGCATTTGTTCGATCATACGGGCTATCTTATATTCGACAAAACGTTCTGGGATCTCAAACTGGACCTTCTCCCGTAATTGAGCCAAAATCTGTTCTTTGGCAAATTCTTCCGCCTTTTTCTTCTTCTCTTCTTCAAGCCTCCGCCTGATCCTCTCTTTAAGATGTTCAAGAGACTCAAAACCAAGGTTCATCTTTTTGATGAACTCATCGTCCAAGGGCTTGAGGTCTCTTACGTAGACCTCACGAATAAAGATCTTGTAAAGGACGGTGTTACCCGCCAGTTGAGCGTTGAGCGAATCTTCAGGATAGGTCACTTCTACCTCAAGGCTGTCCCCGGCCTGATGACCAATAAGTTTGTCTTCAATGGTGGCGTTAAACTCACCAGTGCCAACATCCACATACAGGGCTTCGGCCTCATGTCCGGGAACCGGTTCGTCGTTGATAAAAGACTTAAACGAGATGATGGCTATGTCGTTTAGCTCGATCTTGTGATCCTTTTCCGCCGGCTTGAGATCGGCAAAGGTCATCTGAATGGCCTTGAGATGTCGCTCGATCTCTTCTTCGGTGACCTCGGTGGGAAGGGATTCTATTTCAAGGCCTTTGTAGTCCTCGGGCTTTATCTCAAACTCTGGCCGAACATCGACCAGGGCTGTATATGAAAAACTTTCTTGGTCTCTCAGCTCATCGTGACGCTCGATAACCGGCCTAACAATAGGGGCCAGTTTGCTCTCCTCAATGGCCTTGGGCAAAGACTCCTGGATCAAGGCCTCAATAACTCGTTCTTCGATATGTTCCTTAAAAAGGCGCCTCAAAACAGCCTTGGGGACCTTTCCCTTCCGAAATCCCTTGACCGAGACCTCTCGGCCCAGTTTTTGGCAGGCCCGATCAATCTCTTTGGCCACCACTTCCGGGGGTAATTCCACGTTTAACTTTTTTTGGACCGTGCTGACATCTTCCACACTTACTCTCATCCTGTTACTCCCTTCTTACCTAATCTTGATTTAAAGCTACAAAGATTTGATGGGCTGAGCAAGGCTTGACCACCGACTAAAAATCCATGAGTTGTTCTTCCAGTTCACGAGAAGTCTTTGAAGGAAGGGGCAATGTCTCCTGACCAGACCAAATACGTCTTTCCTTCAAGACTTGATACCCAATCATGGCCCCGGCCCCTAAAAAGGCCCCCACAAAGCCGAAAAGGAGCCATACCCAAGGGGTTCCTCCAAAGGAAGGGAGAGGTTCAACCTCTCGGCCACAAAAACGACAAACTCGTGCCTCTCGCTGGATCTTTTCGTGGCAATAGGGACAACGACGTTTAAACATGATTTGTTAGTTTAACAGCTAAAAGAGTTATCCAAAACCTGTTTTTCTTGCTTCCAGGCCTCAAGATCTTGGAGGGCCCGTTCAGCCATCAGGCGATAGCGTTCCCTTTTGGGCAAACGTTTACGTTTTTTAGGTGGCATCTCAAGTGGAGGAAAGAGCCCCCAATTGATATTCATCGGCTGGAAGTGCTTGGGATCAGCCTCGGTAATGTAATGGATCAAGGCCCCATGGGCGGTGGTGCGCGGGGGTATCAAGAGTTCCTGACCGCGCTTGAGGCGCCCGGCATTAAGGCCGGCCACAAGCCCCATGGCCGTGGATTCCACATAACCCTCCACCCCGGTGATCTGCCCAGCTAGAAAGATACGCGGTTCTCGTTGGAGCTGGAGGGTCTTTCTCAAAACTTTTGGAGCACAGACAAAAGAATTGCGATGTACCGAACCAAACCGGGCAAATTCCGCTTTCTCTAACCCGGGGATCATACGGAAGACCCGTTCTTGCTCTGGATACTTGAGCTTGGTCTGAAAACCGACCAGGTTATAAAGCGTCCCCTCTCGGTTTTCTGGACGCAGTTGCACCACGGCAAAGGGTTGTTTGCCGGTACGCGGGTCCACCAGACCTACCGGCTTCAACGGTCCATAGCGCAGGGTATCTTTCCCCCGCTCGGCCATGACCTCAATGGGAAGACATCCCTCAAAATAGCGGGGTTCTTCAAATTCCTTGAAAGGGACCTTCTCCGCGGCAAGCAATTCCTCCACCAAGCGGTAATATTCTTCTTCAGTCAGCGGGCAGTTGACATAGGCCCCTTCTTCGTCGCTATAACGGTCTGCCTTAAAGACCTTGTCCCAATCGATGGAATCAGCATAGACAATGGGGGCGATGGCGTCATAAAAATGAAAATAATCCTCACCGGTATAGCGTTTGAGGTCCTCGGCCAGGGCCTCGGAGGTCAATGGACCGGTGGCCACAATAACGATTCCTTCTTCCGGGATCTTGCGGACTTCCTCGGTTCGGATTTCGATTTCAGGACGCGAATTAATCTTTTCTGTGACATAAGCGGCGAACTTTTCCCGATCCACGGCTAGGGCCTTTCCTGCTGGCACTTCGCTTACCAGCGCCGCTTCCATGATCAGAGAGCGGAGTCTTCGCATCTCCTCTTTGAGAAGCCCAACGGCGTTGGTCAATTCTTTGGAACGAAGGGAATTAGAACAGACTAGTTCGGCCAAAAGGCCGGTTTTGTGGGCAGGGGTGAGTTTTTTGGGACGCATTTCGTAAAGACACACCGAAAACCCCCGGCAGGCAAGCTGCCAGGCCGCCTCGCTCCCGGCCAAGCCCCCACCGATGATGGTTACATCCGCTTGTCTCATCTCTTTTTGGCCAGGATCTCCCGTGCCTTTTGGCAATCTTTGGTGATCTGAGCGGCCAGGTCCTCTGGGGAAGCAAACTTCATCTCATCACGCAAGCGTTCAATGAGATTGATGCAGATCCATCGCCCGTAAAGCTCATCTTGAAAATCGAATATATGAACCTCGGCAGAAAGGAACCCGTCTCCAAAAGTGGGATTAAACCCGAGATTCATGACCCCCAGAAGTCTTTGGCCATCGAGTAAGACCTCTACGGCATAGACCCCGGTCTTTGGAGTGAGTTTTTCAGTGGAAAGCTTGAGATTGGCTGTAGGGAAGCCCAAAAGCTTACGCCCGCGACCATGGCCAGGAACCACCTTGCCGCAGATCTGATAGGGTCGCCCCAAAAGTTTGGCCACCGTGGCCACATCCCCTTCGGAGACCAGCTCCCGCACCAACGAACTGCTTACCGTAAGGCCGTTTACCTTCTGAGGCGGGATGACCACCACCTCAAAGCCGAATCTCTTACCCAAGATCTTTAACAATTCGGTATCCCCGCGACGCTTTCGCCCAAAGCGATAATCATAACCAACGATCAACTCCTTGATTCCTAAGCCATTGACCAGGATGTCTTCTACAAACTCTTCGGCCTCAAGACTGGCCAGCTCCGGTGTAAAGTCAAGGACCAAGAGATAATCAAGCCCGGCCGCTTCGATCAGCTTCACCTTCTGTTCAAAGGAACAGATAAGCTTGATCGGTTTTTCTGGTCGAAGGACTTGGAGAGGGTGGGGATGAAAGGTAATGGCTATGGATTGACCATGAGCTTGTTTGGCCCTCTTTACCGTCTCTCGAAAAAGGGCCTGATGTCCGAGATGGACACCATCGAAATTGCCGATGGTCGCCACGGGGTGTTCGAAGACTCGGGGCAGATCACTTCTCTTGAGAATTTCCATCGCCATACACCTCTTACCCACCGAATTTCCTCAGGGAATTTCCACCTCTGCCGGGGCAAGGACATCATCTCTCTTGGGTTTGGGCAATCTGAAACCAACCAACCGCCAACCTCGATGGCGGAGTATCCCCCGAAAAGGGGGTTTGCCTCGAACCTTTCCCACCAGCCTGATCTCTTTGGGATCAAAGCCTTCTTCCACCACCACCTCGGTCCCTTCCTTGGCCTCGATCACCGGGGCGAGCTCCATCAAGTCCAAAAGGGCACCACGTAAGCCCCGATGAATAGTGCGTACCGCTGCCCCGATCTGGGCATCATCATAGGCATCCAGATCCTCATAGAGAAAATCCAGAAGACGCCCTTCTCGTTGGAGAACAGAGACCAGGGCCGCCACATAGGCCTCAGGAGGCGGGCCTTCCTGTGGTTGAACAGCCTCTACCGGTTTTTCTTCAACCTTGGGTTCTTCTTGAGGCCTTTCTGACGGAGGCGGAGAGACCGGCAACTCGACCTTTCTTTCCCTTCCCACCAAAAAGACAAGAATTAGACCGAGGACAGGTGGGGCAGCCACCATGGTGGCCAAAGCCCACACAGGAAGCACCTGCCTGAGGTTAAAAAGATAGACCAAAGCGACCATCAAGCCGGTAAGCAGGAAAAAAATAATGATGACCGCTATCCGTTCCCGGTTCATTCCTCCTCCTAATGCCCCTCGCGCCAAGTGTTGATCATCTCCAGGAAACGATCAAAGAGATAGACGGCGTCATGGGGGCCTGGGGCGTTTTCCGGATGGTATTGTACGGAAAAGGCCGGGATCTCCCGGTGCCTAATGCCTTCTAAAGTGCCGTCGTTTAAGTTGATATGCGTGACTTCTACTTCCTTGGGCAACTCTTCTTGCCGAACACAAAAGCCGTGATTCTGAGAGGTGATCTCGATACGCCCGGTGGCCAGATCCTTCACCGGCTGGTTGGCCCCGCGGTGGCCAAATTTTAGCTTATAGGTCGAGGCCCCAAAGGCCTGGCCCAGCATCTGGTGCCCCAGACAAATCCCAAAGACCGGCCTCTTCCCAAGGATGGCCTTGGCGGTCTCTACCACATAGGGCACGGCAGCGGGATCTCCGGGACCGTTAGAGAAAAAGACCCCATCGGGATCGTAGGCCAAAATCTTTTCCGCTGGGGTATGAGCCGGAACAACCAAGAGTTGGCAGCCCTTTTCCTCCATGATTCGGAGCTGATTGAACTTAAGCCCACAGTCGATAACCACTACTTTTGGACCGCCGTTGGGATCAAACGGGAATTCCTCGCGGATCTCACCATCAACCCAACGATAGGGTTCTTTACAGGTGACCTCCTTGACCAGATCTCGCCCGACCAGACCCGGAGAGGCCTTCACCCGCTCAAGAAGCGACTTGGGATCCAGGTCTTTAGTGGAAATGCCGGCCTTCATGGCCCCTTGCACCCGGATGTGGCGGGTAAGGGCCCGGGTGTCTACCTGCTCGATGCCCAGGATGCCGTTTTGCCTCAGCCACTCCCCTAACGAACGTTTGGCCCGCCAATTACTATAAAAAGGCTGATATTCCCGAACGACAAAGGCCTCAACATGGATATTAAGGCTCTCGTTGTCTTCGTCATTAACGCCGTAATTACCGATCAGCGGATAAGTCATGGTCACGATCTGCCCGCGATAGGAGGGGTCGGTAAGAATCTCCTGGTAACCGGTCATGGCCGTGTTAAAGACAATCTCACCAAAGGCCTCTCCAGGGCCGGTGAAGGAACGGCCCCAAAAATAGGTCCCGTCTTCAAGCATAATCAAGGCCTTCATGGCTTGCTCCCGAACTCTTATTGCCGCCTTTTTACCATGGCCCACGAGAACCCGCCACGTTTTTGTCTCAGGCCAAAGAGACCCCTTTTCTGGCAAATTTGGCGGGACGAAAAGTTTTATTTTCTGAGGTTAAACTTAAATTATTCCAAGGGCTTCAGTTCAAAAAGAAGCTGCCCTTCCTCCACCGTCTCGTTTAGCTTGACGTGAATGGCCACAATCTGGGCATCAAACGGGGCCACGATGGCGTTTTCCATCTTCATGGCCTCAAGGTTGGCGATCTCTTCCCCCTTACGCACGATGTCACCCACCTTAAGGGTCCCGCGCTCAGGATTACCGATGCGCCAAACCGTTCCGGTAATCGGGGCCCCGATCTGATTCGGGCCTTGGGCCTTACGCACCTCTTTCTTCTTCACCCGAGGGGTCTCTACTGTGTAGACCCTGGTCTTGTTATTGACCTTCATGACCACATGGATCACACCCTCGTGTTCCGCCCCCACAGAGACCAACTCGATAGTATAGGGTTTGCCGTCTAGTTCAAAATCCACCTTGTCTCCGGGTCTCTTAAGGCCCTCTCGCCAGACGTTGGTGGGTAAGACCAAGGGCGCCAGACCGAATTCTTCCCGAAATTTGATAAACTCTACGGCGTCTTTGGGGTGCATGAGATAGAGGATAAATTCTTCCTCCGTAGGATCACGGCCTATCTGTTCCTTGAGTTCCTGGCGCAGTTTTTCTAAGTCATCCTCCTTGACTGTCTCTAGCGGCGAACGATCAGTGCGTTCCTTGATCTTTTCCTCCCATTCGTCCCCAAAGGTACTGCGATAGACCCATTCCGCCGGCCAGCCCATGGGAAGGCGCCCGTATTTACCAAGGAGGAGGTTCTTGAAATCTCCCGGGGCATTGCGAAAGAGGAGGAGCAATTCTTCTTGCTCGTGGGGTTCCATGCGGTCGAAGTCCTGATCCATCTCTTCGACGAATTTGGTCAATAATCTGATGACATGCTGGACGCCGGCCTCGCCCTTTTCTTTGGCGTATTTGTTGACGATGCCGCAGCAGGTTACCCAGGTGATCTGAGAGCCTGGGGTGACGTCAAAGTACTTGACGATACGATTGTAAAGGGACATGACCCGCAGGATCTGGGGCATCAGGTGTAAAAAACCGCCTTTTTCAGCCTGTTCAAAGGAGCTAGGGAAGGCCCCGCCTGGCATACGATGTTTGGTAACGTTATGGTCAAAACCCTTAAAGGGTGATTCCGCCCAGTGATAGTGATTGATCCACTCCCGTACTTTTTGGACGGCCTCTTCCGCCGCCTGGCGATTGAGATGGACCTTGATCCCGGCCTCCTCAAGATAGGCATGGACCGCCAGAATAGGCGGCTGGCCGTAGAAACGGGTGAGGGAATCCTCTTCGACATCAAGGATCTTGGCCCCGGCCTGAGCCGCGGCCAAAAGGGCCGGGAGGGCCAGGCCGTCGGTGGTGTGGCGATGATACTGGATGACCAGGTCGGGGTATTTCTGTTTGATGGCATCAACCAGGCTTCTAATGCGCTCCGGGCTCCCCACACCGGCCATGTCCTTGATGCAAAGGATGATCTCATCTGTCCCCCCGCAGAGGGCGATGATCTCATCCACCACCGAGAGATAGTATTCGTTAGTCGTCCATTCGGCCTGGGTGAAGGAAAAGGCCGGCTGGAAGAGGCGGCCCCGTTTCATCACGATTTCCGCCACCGTACGCATGTTACGAATGTCGTTCAAAAAAGAAAAACAACGCCAGACATCGATATCCACCCGGGAGACCACGTATTCAATGACGTTCTTGGGATAAGGCCGATATCCCCAGAGATTGGTCTCACGGATAAGGGTCTGCAAGAGCACACTCGGCATCCGTTCACGCAGGATGCGGATCTCTTCAAAGGGGCTCTCCCGGCGGTTCATGATCCCTACGTGCCACCTGGCCCCTCCATGGCATTCGGCGCTGAAAAGCCCCATCTTTTCGTAATAAGGGGCCAAGGTAGCCAGGTCGTGGATGCGGTGACGATTCTTGTAGTCGGATTGACCCGCATCGCGCATCCCGGTAGAGGTAAACATCACCCCGTCTAGGTCGCGTAAGGTCTTGACGATCTCTCTTGGGCTCATACCTGGTCTAACGATGTTGATCATGGCTCCCACCTTTACATCCAATTTTGCGGTCCGAGGGCCGAAATCTTGGCTACATACTTGGCGATCTTAAGGGCCTCGTCCTCGGTATTCTTCTCTTCAAACATGGCCACCAATTCATCCATATGTTCCTCGATAAAGGTGGTAGAGAAACGTCCGGCCTGAAACCGAGGATGACGAATAATGCTTAAGAGCAAGGGGGCGATGGTCTTGACCCCTTCGACCCGCAGATCACGCCCCAGGACGCGATCCATAGTTCGAATGGCCCCTTCACGGGTGGGCCCGGTAGTCATAAGGAGCATAAGCAGAGAATCGTAGTAAGGAGGCACTTCCGCCCCTTCATAGACCCCTTGGGTAATCCGCACCGCCGGGCCTTGGGGGAGCTGGAGCCTGGTAATGGTACCAAAGGAAGGATTAAAGGTAATGGGATCTTCGGCGTTGACCCGCACCTCCAGGGCCCAACGGTTGGTTTTGATCTCTGACTGACGAACTGGTAGACGTTTCCCTTCGGCGACATCAATCATAAGGGAGACCAAGTCAAGACCGGTGATGAGTTCGGTAACACCGTGTTCCACCTGGAGCCGGGTATTAACCTCCAAGAAATAAAATTTATTGGTGAAGGAATCAAAGATGAACTCTACGGTACCGGCAGAGGTATAGCCAATCTCCCGCATGAGGCGAACCGCGGTGTAACAAATCTCTTCCCGGAGATCTTCATCGATGGAGGGAGAAGGGGCCTCTTCGATAATTTTCTGGTTGCGGCGCTGGAGGGTACATTCACGCTCGAAGAGATGCACTACCTTACCGTGTTTGTCTCCGACTACCTGGACTTCTATATGGCGCCCTTTGCTTATGTATTTTTCCACCAAAAGACGATCATCTCCAAAGGCCTTCATGGCCTCGGATTTGGCCTTGGAAAAGGCCACCGGAAGTTCCTCTTCGGATTCCACCTTGACCATCCCCTTACCACCACCTCCTCGCGCGGCCTTGAGCATGATCGGAAAGGTGATGTCTTCTTCTCTGATCCAGCGTTTGACCTGCTCGATGTCTTTGACATCGTCAAGCCCGGGGATGGTGGGCACATTGGCCTTCTTAGCCAGCCTCTTGGCTTCGACTTTGTCACCCATGGCCCGAATGACCTTTGGTGGAGGGCCTATCCAGATCAGGCCGGCATCCATGACCATTTCCGCAAAGTCGGCGTTTTCCGCCAAAAAACCCCAGCCCGGATGGATGGCATCGGCCCCAGCCTTAAGGGCGGCCCCGATGATCTTTTCCATGTTGAGATAAGACTCAACCGGCGGGGCCTCACCAATATAAATGGCCGAATCTGCCAAACGCACGTGATAGGCCAATCGATCTGGATTGCTGTACACGGCAATAGTCCGGATCCGCCGATCTCGGCAAGTATCCATGATACGGACGGCAGGAACACCTCGATTGGCAATAAGGATACTTTTTATCTTTTTTTCCATGATTTTGCTCCCTTTTGCACAAAATCTCTAGCTTTTGTTCGGACTATATTCAAAAAATCTCGATTAGAAAAGTCCTTGCTGACCCTTTGGACTTGGGTACTCTTTAAACGTGAAGATCTATTCCCTTTTACAAAAAAATATCCCCCTTCTTCAAGAGAGAGGCCTAAAAAAAGAAGAGGCCGAAAATGAAATCCGTTTGATTTTAGCTCATCTTTTGAAGATACCCCCTCTGAAGGTTTATTTCTATGAGGGAGAACTCCCGGAAGACCTTATAAAACGCTTTCAGGATATTCTTGAGAATCGTCTAAAAGGTATACCTCTGGCCTACCTTTTAGGAGAAACGGAATTCTTTGGGTACCGATTTTTCATCTCTTCCGGGGCCTTGATACCGCGCCCAGAGACAGAAATCTTAGTTGAGGCTGTGCTTGAGACCTTGACCTGCCGCCCGGCCCACCTCTGTGAGTTAGGGGTGGGCTCAGGGGTCATTTCCCTTACCTTGGCCTTAGAGTGCCCGGATTTCCGCCTCTTCGGAGTGGAGTTGAGCCCGGCGGCTTTAAAAGTAGCCTGTAAAAATCGTAGATACTGGCACCTAGAAGAAAGGGTCTTTTTTATCCGGGGAAACTGGCTTGAGCCTTTTAAAAAGGGGCCTTTTTTTGAGGCCATTGTGAGCAATCCACCTTACATCGCCCCGGAAGAATGGCCTGAGCTCCCTTCGGAGGTCAGAGACTACGAACCAAAGGAGGCCTTGCTGGCCGAAGAGAATGGTCTGGCCTTTATCCGGCGTACTTTAGAACAAGCCCCTGATTACCTGTGCCCCGGGGGATATGTCTTTCTGGAAATAGGTTATAATCAGGCTACTCTGGTCAGCTCTCTGGCCAAGGAGTTGGGCTATCAAATCTCGTTTAAACGCGATTTTTTGGGGTTTAAACGGGTGCTTGTGGCCAAGAAATAAAAACGCCTCTTGCATAATCTTTTTCTTTGTCTTAAGAAGAGTTTCGCCAAAAAATATCTTTAGGTGATCGAGATGCCGCATCAAAGGGATACCTGCCTCTTTATCGAAGGGGGCCACAAACTCTCTGGAGAAATCCAAATAAGTGGGGCCAAAAACGCGGCGCTCCCGGCCCTAGCGGCTACCATCCTGGTCGGCGGGGAATTCTTTTTTAGGAACGTCCCCTGGCTCCTAGATATTTCCACCATGTTAGAACTTCTCTCTCGTCTGGGGGCCCATTACGATAGTTTTCAGGACATCCTCACGGTGGATACCTCTCATTTGGAAAGGGCCGAGGCCTCTTATGAACTGGTCACCCGGATGCGGGCTTCGATCTTGGTCCTGGGGCCTTTGGTAGCCAGGCTGGGTAAGGCCCGGGTAGCCCTTCCTGGTGGCTGTAAGATCGGCAAACGCCCGGTGGATTTTCACATCAAGGGGCTGGAGGCCCTGGGGGCCCGGTGGGAACTTGAGCACGGGTATATCAATATGCGTGCCCCACGGGGGCTTCGCGGAACAGAAATCATCTTTGATTTTCCTTCGGTTACGGCCACAGAAAACCTGATGATGGCCGCCACCTTGGCCAAGGGCAAGACGGTGATCCACAACGCCGCCCGGGAACCGGAGGTGGTGGCCTTGGGGCTGATGCTCAACCAAATGGGGGCCAAGATCTCGGGTCTTGGCACCGAAACCATTGTCATTGAGGGGGTCAAAGAACTCTCTCCAGTGGAGGTGAACATCATCCCCGATCGGATCGAGGCCGGCACTTATCTTATGGCCCCGGCCCTCGCTGGCGGAGAAGTGGTAATCAAAGGGGCTGATCCCCATCACCTAGAGACGGTGATCGCCAAACTGAGAGAAGCCGGGCTCCAGATCGACGTCTCCGAGAAGGGCATCCGTAGCAAAAAGGGCCGTTCTCTCAAGCCGGTTGAGGTACGCACCGCCCCTTATCCCGGCTTCCCCACGGACCTTCAAGCTCAGATCATGGCCTTGTTGGCCAAAGCCAAGGGGACTTCGGTCATTGTAGAGACCGTCTTTGAAAACCGGTTCCATCACGTGGATGAGCTCAGGCGTATGGGGGCCAACATCGTGGTGGAAGGACGGGTGGCGGTGGTTAACGGTGTCCGTAAACTCCAGGCTGCCCCGGTAAGGGCTACGGATCTGCGGGCCAGCGCCTCTCTCGTCTTGGCTGCCCTTGGTGCAGATGGGGTGACAGAGATCGCCGGTCTTTCCCATCTCAAAAGGGGATACGAGGCCCTGACCGAAAAGCTCTCCAAGGTAGGGGCCAAGATTTGGGAAGAATCCTGCCAGACCTTTAGGGATACCTTGTGTCAGAGCGACCTTTAAGGTTTGAAGAAATCGTCGGCCAGAACCAGGCCCTTCGGATCTTTGATGAGGCCTTACAACGCGGGCGTCTCCCCCAAGTCTATCTCTTTGTTGGTCCCGAAGGGGTTGGTAAAGAAACCACAGCCAAGGCCTTGTTCTTTAAGCTGGTCTGTAAAGAAGGCCTGGCCTGCGGACAGTGCCCTGGTTGCCGAAAGTTTATCCGCGGCGTCCATCCAGATGTCGAGTATCTTGAGCCCCAAGGGAAAAGCCTAAAGATCGAACAAATCAGGGCCCTTGAGGCCAAACTTCGGTTTGTCCCTTTAGAGGCCGAAAGAAGGCTCATTCTCATCCCTCAGGCCGAGGCCTTGACGCGGGAGGCAGCCAATGCCCTGCTCAAATCCTTAGAAGAACCACCACCTTATACCCTGTTTGTCCTCCTGGCGGTCTCTACCGATGTCCTTCTCCCTACTATTGTTTCGCGTTCACAGGTGGTCCGTTTTCGTCCCCTGCCGGCGCAACTCATTTCTCAGGTCTTGGTCGAGCGCTTTGAAAGATCTCCAGAGGAGGCCCAAGGGCTGGCCATTCTGGCCGAAGGCAGCCTTGGCCGTGCCCTGCGGCTGGCGGAACGGGGCTTTTTGGAGGAACTCTCCCGTCTGGCCACCGCCATAGAGAGTAAAGACCCTGCCAGACTCCTTTCCTTGGCCGAGGTCTTGGCCGGTTTAAAAGATCATTTGACTTTTTTCTTGGAGTTGACCTTGGTCTGGCTCAGACAGAGCCTTCGGGCAGGGCTTGGCCTTGAGGAATACCCCCGGAGTTTCCCACCCATGGTTCCCAAGTCGGTGGCCTTCCCAGCCATGGCCCTGGTGGAAGAGACCATCCGCTCTTTGGAACGAAACATAAATCGGGAGCTGGCCATGCTGGCCCTATTGATCAGGCTTCAGGAGCTCGTTCGCCGGGCGAAGGACGCGGAAATAGCCACCAAAGGCGCAAGCACGGCATAAGATTTGGCCGTTTTGGATCACCTCTCGCCCGTCCTGGACCCAGGCCCCACATCGTTCACATTGCACCCTCTTTTTAGGACGACCAGGGAGATCAAACTCGGGCACCTTGACTTCTACTTCTTGGACCTCGAAGAGTTCTTCGTCTGGCATAATCCGATAGGCCTCTAGTTGACGGCGATATTTGTCCGGGATCTCCGGGAAATAACGCTTAGAAAGCTCTCGGGCCTCCTCACGCGCGATGATCCGATAGGCCTTACCAGTCTCAAGGTTGACGAAGGTGGCGGCCATGATCCCGTAGTCTACAAACTTAAGCGACCTCTTACCAAGGCTTGCCCCGGTAACCGATTGGATGGCATCGGTGGCACAGCGGTCGATCTCCACGTAGACGAGAAACTTTTTCCGATCCTCACCACGAGGATCCTTTATCCCGATCAGACGCAAGCCCAAAAGGGCCAGCCGCACCCCGAGCACCTGGCCGGCACACAAATGCCCGTGGGTCCTTACGGATTCCGCTAAGATCTCTTCAAAGGGGATGTCAAAGATGTTTCCGGTCATAACCTCCTCCTAGCGCCTATAGACCAGGGCCACGGCATAGGCGGCCATGCCCTCTTCTCGGCCACAAAAACCCAAGCCCTCGGTGGTCTTGGCCTTGATATTTACCGCTTCTTCCGGCAGGGCCAGGGCCTCGACCAATCTCTTGCGCATTTCCGGAATATAGGGAGAGAGCTTGGGACGCTGGGCCACAATAGTGAGGTCGACGTTGGCCACCGAAAACCCTGCCTTTTTTAACTTCCTCAGGGTCTCTTCCAGGAGTTTGAGGCTAGAGATACCGCGATAACGTTCCTCGGTGTCTGGAAAATGCCGACCGATATCACCAAGGCCTGCAGCCCCAAGCAAGGCATCGATCAGGGCATGAAGGGCCACATCGGCATCTGAATGTCCCCAAAGACCCCGCTCAAAAGGGATTTCTACCCCACAAAGGATGAGTCGCCGACCTTCCACCAGACGATGGACATCATAGCCAAAACCCACCCGGATCTTATTCATTTTCCTCCCCTTGGCGAAGGTTTTTAAGACCCTGCAAGGCGTTGGGGGCAATCGAACGCAGGTGCAGATCCCTCTGCGGGAAGGGGATCTCGATGCCGGCCTGGTTTAAGGCTTTGTACAGGGCATAGTAGTAATCACTCAACATACTGGTCTTCGGACGCATGTGATAGAGCCTGATCCAGACCACCAATTCAAAATCCAGGCTACTGTCTCCGAAACCTTTAAACCAAACGCGTATAGGATGTTGATCGTCTTCTTCGGTGATCTCTACTTGTCTCGCCGCCTGCAGGACCACTTCTTTTACCCTTTCTGGGTCCGAACCATAGGCCACACCAAAAGGGATGCGCAGACGACGCCAGTCATCCTCGTAGGTCCAGGTGGCTACCCGACCGGAAATAAATTCCGCGTTGGGGACGATAAGATCCAGGCCGTCGAAGGTCTGAATGATGGTGCTGCGGATATTGATACGTTTGACTATTCCCAAGGTCCCGTCTTCCAGTTCCACCAGATCGCCCACCTTGAGACTCCTCTCCGTGAGGATGATCAGACCAGAGATGAAATTATTAGCGATGGTCTGTAGGCCAAAACCAATACCCACACCCAGGGCCCCGAAGATAAGGGCGACTTGGTTCATATTGATCCCGGCAGTAGAAAGGGCCACCAAGAGCACCAGAAGGAGGAGGGTGTAATAACTCAGGGTAGAGAGGGAATTAACCAATCCCGGGGCCATGTTGAATCTATCTACTAGGAGACGCTCCAAGCGCCAGCGCAAGAGCTTGAGGAAGAGGATGCCCAGGACCAGGACGGCCAAGGCCTTGAACAGGCTCAACACGGTAAAGGTCGTCCCCCGCAAGGTCCACAGGGGATAGCGCAGGAAAAAGTTCAGCTTTTGAAATATCTGTTCTGAGGTCTGCCAAAGGCGTGAAAGGAGATTCCCAAAGAGACCGATTTTGACCTGCCAGAGACTCACCACCACTCCGAGATGGTGCTTGGTCTGCTTCAGGTATTGCACTGCCTCCTGGTAGAACTGCTGCGTCTTTAAGGCCTCTTGGTTAAATCGTTTCTCTTCGGCCAGGAGTTGGCTTAAGGCCTCACGATCTCGCCCCTTGGTGCCTTTAAGTTCGCCGGTATGCAGGGAAATGGCCCCTTGAAGGGCCAAAAGACGCCGACGGAGATATTCCAAGCTGCGCTCAAAGTCCTCAAGCGCTGTCTTCAAGTCAAAGTATTCCTGCTTGAGGTGTTTCAGTTCCTTGACCATCTCTCGGCGGGAGCAACGACGGTAACAGCCAAGCCATTCTCGCCAAAATTGGGCCCGTTTTATCTTGAGCTGGAGGAGTTCTTCCCTTTTGGCTAGCAGATCAAGCTCGAGCTCCAGACGTTCCTTGGCCATCTCCCAACGTTTTTGGAAAAAGACCGCCCCAGAGGAAGGGGCCCTTTCCTCGGCCTTGAGAAGCTGTATATTCACCAAGGCCAAGGCCTTTTCTACGATCTGCCGTTCCTCTTCCAAGGAGGTCTTAAGGGCCTTGGCCTTCTTTTGGAGAGCAATGATTCGGGCCTTGATCTCTGCCAAGTCCTCAGAGGTGATGGCCAAGTGTAGAAAGACACGTTGTAAGATCTTTTCTAAAGTGGCGGCCAAATCCGCTATCTTTTCCTGATAGGTACTGTTACGTTCCAACTCTAGTTTGGCCAAGGCATAACGGGCCTGAAGGGTAAGGAGTTCGGCCAAACGTAGGTAGGCCTTGGGGGGACGAGGATCTTTGTTCCAGAGATTGGTATACTCTAGGTAGAGTTGTTCCAGGCCGTCTTCCAGGCGTTTAAATTCTCGCCTCTGAAAAGAAAGCTTCTCTTTTAAGGCCTTGATCTCTTCCTGTAACTGAAAATCCTGATCCAGGAGCATCTCAAAGGTCTTGAGGGAATAGGGCGGGCCTTTAATCTGCCCTAAATCCACCGGCAGGGGGCGTTCTTGGGTCTCTAACTCGGTGCGAATTTTGCCCCAAAGCAGGGGTAAACGGGAGAGCATATCAGAGGCTTCTTTCAGGATTTCTTGATCCGCCGGCTTGGCGGTCCTTAGGAGCCTTTGGATCTCTTGAAGGGCGTTTTTGACCAGTTCTTCCCGCTGTTTTAAAAATTGTTGGCGAACCTTAGGGTCCGGGTCGATGTAGCGCAGGTCTTTGGCTGGAGAGATAAGGGGCAAGGCCGCTGGTGAAACAACCGGCCACATCAAAAAGACCAAAAGAATTATGGTCCTGTACATACGACTTAAATACTCCGTTTTTACCCCTCTCCCAACCTCTTTTTCTCCCGGCTTTTCGCTGCTAAACTCCGAACATGCCCGATTGGCCTAAACGCATACATCTCCTGGGAATCGGTGGCGTGGGGATGGGGGCCCTGGCGGGGCTCTTTCACGCCGCCGGGGCAGAGGTCACCGGCTCGGAAGGGGCCCGGGTCTACCCCCCGATGAGTCTTCTCCTTGAAGAACTGAAAATCCCTGTCTTTATAGGTTATGGACCCGAAAACCTGGATCAAGCCAGACCGGATCTAGTGATCATCGGTAACGTTATCCGGCGCGACAATCCCGAGGCAAAAGAGGTCTTAAGCTGCCGACTGCCCTATCTTTCCTTGCCAGAGGCCCTTAATCGATTCTTCATCGCCAAACACAAGAGCCTGGTGGTGGCCGGCACCCATGGCAAGACCACCACTTCGGCCCTATTGGCCTATGGCTTGGAGCAGCTAGGCCAAAACCCTACCTTTTTGATCGGTGGCCTCCTGCGGGATCGAGGGCGCAATTTTGCCTTGGGCAAGGGGCCTTACGTTGTCCTTGAGGGAGACGAATACGATTCGGCCTTTTTTGACAAACGGGCTAAGTTCCTGCACTATGCCCCCTTCGGAGCCATCCTTACCAGTGTAGAGTTTGATCATGCCGATATCTATCCGCACTTTGAGGCCTTAAAGGAGACCTTCTCCCATTTTGTCTCTCTGATCCCAAAAGAGGGGCTCTTGGTCTACGCCGTAGACGACCCCGGAGCCAGGGAAGTGGCCTCTAAGGCCTCTTGTCGAAAAATCTCTTACGGCCTTAGTCAAAAAGCGGATATAAGGCTTCTTAAACGTTTTCCTTCTCCTTCCGGGCAAAGAATCGATTTTATTTTCCGAGACCGGCTTTACACTTTCTCTCTACCGCTCATCGGCCTCCATAATGCCCTAAACGCACTAGCCGTGTGGGGGCTTCTCCAAGGCCTTGACTTTACCCCAGAGGCCATCGCCCGGGCCATTCAAGACTTTCCCGGGACCAAACGCCGCCAAGAATTACTTATAGACCAACCAGTGGTGGTCATTGATGACTTTGCCCATCATCCAACCGCGGTCAAGGTCACCATTGAGGCTGTACGAGAGGCCTTTTCTCCCAAGAGGCTCATCGTCTGCTTTGAACCGCGGACCAATACCAGCCGCCGCAAGATCTTCCAAAAAGACTATGCCAAGACCTTGGCCTTGGCGGATCTGGTCCTTTTAAAGGAACCACCCAATTTGGAAAAGGTGCCTAAAGAGGAAAGGCTCTCTCTTAAAGAATTGGTCAAAGACTTGGAAACCTTGGGGACCAAGGCCCTGGCCTTTGCTCAGGCCGAAGGACTCTTTGCCGAGCTAAAGAAAGAGATCTGCCCGGAAGACCTTGTCCTTTTCATGTCAAACGGCCCCTTTGATCACTTGCCCCAAAGACTAGTCCAATTTTTCCAAAAATTTTCTTTAAAACCGCCCAAACATTAATGGCTGGCATGGTCTTGGTTTTGGTTTAAAATCCTAAGATGTTATGGCTTATCTCGTCCTTGCTCGTAAATACCGGCCCCAGACCTTTGACGAGGTCGTTGGCCAGGCCCATGTGGTCCGCACCCTTAAAAATGCCCTACGCCAAGGGCGTCTGGCCCATGCCTTGCTCTTCTCCGGCATTCGTGGAGTAGGGAAGACAACCATCGCCCGCATCCTGGCCAAGGCTATCAATTGCGAAAACGGCCCTACGGAAAATCCGTGTAATCAGTGTTCGGCCTGTCGGGAGATCACCGAAGGACGAGCGGTGGATGTCCTTGAAATAGATGCAGCCTCAAATCGGGGCATCGACGAGATCCGCGAGCTGCGAGAAAACGTCCGTTTCATGCCCTCACGTTTGCGGGCCAAGGTCTACATCATCGACGAGGCCCACATGCTCACCCGCGAGGCCTTTAATGCCTTACTCAAGACCTTAGAAGAGCCCCCTGCTCATGTATATTTCGTCTTGGCCACCACCGAGCCCCAGCGCATCCCAGTGACCATCCTTTCCCGGTGCCAGCGCTATGACTTTAAGCGCCTGCCCCTTCAAGAACTTTTAGCCCACCTAAAGGCTGTTTGTCAGAGAGAAGGGGTAGAAATAGAAGAAGCAGCCCTGGCCATCATGGCCAAGGAGGCCGAAGGCAGCGTCCGGGATGCCCTTTCCCTCCTCGATCAGGCCATCTCTTCCGGCGTCCAGACCAAAGAAGACCTCATTGCCACCTTTGGTCTGGCTGATCGCCTCCTGGTGGAAGAATTGGCCCGGGCCATCTTGGCCCAGGATCTGGCCCAGAGCTTTCGCCTTATCGACCAGGCCTTTGCCCAAGGAGTAGACCTTACTTATCTGGGGCAAGATCTGGCCGAGTTCTTTCGCCACCTCCTGGCGCTTAAGGTCTCTCCCACCGGCACTTTAGATGAAATCCCAGAGGCCGAACTAACCAGCCTAAGGGCCCTTTCCCTTGAGGCCTCGGCCGAGAGTCTCCTGCTCATCTTCCAAATCTTCCTTCGTGGAGCTGAGGCCTTACGTCGCAGCCCATTTCCCAAATTATCTCTGGAACTCACTGTGGCCCGGGCCTGTGAGGTGGGAAAGGTCATCGGGCTTGAAGAAATCCTTTCTAAAATCGTGGAATTAAAAGAAAACCTGGGCTCGCTCTCTCTTACCGAGATCTCGAAGGACAAGACCCCTGAGGCTTCTACACCTTCGCTCCCTTCTTGGGAGGATTTTGTCTCTCAGGTCAAGGAAAAAAGCCCTTCCCTAGGGGCTATTTTAGAGACCCTTGCTCAGCCAAGGGAAGAAGGGAATGTCCTCCGGTTAGAGGTCCCGGAAAACAGTCTCCTGACCGAAAAAGAATACCAAGAACAGCTCATCTCCTTGGGGCGTGATCTTCTTCAACGGGAGATCAAAATCTCTACGCTCTCCTCTGAGAGCTCTTTTTCTCTCAGACAAAAACTGGTAGAAAATCCGATAGTCCAGGAGGCACTCAAGGTCTTGGGGGGACGGATTTCCCAAGTCAAAGTCTATCGCGAATAGGAGGGGAACATGCACCCCAATATGCAAAGCCTGATGCGCCAAGTGCAAAAGATGCAAAAAAAGATGGCCAAGCTCCAGGAGGAGCTAGGGGAAAAGACGGTCAAGGCCACAGTGGGAGGTGGTATGGTCACCGCAGTGGTCAATGGCCGGCAGGAACTGGTCTCCATCAAAATAGACCCAGAAGTGGTCAACCCCGAAGACGTGGAAATGCTTGAAGATTTGGTGGTCGCAGCGGTTAATGAGGCCCTACGTCGTTCCCAAGAAATGGTCCAAGAAGAAATGGCCAAGATCACCGGAGGGCTCAAAATTCCAGGGCTCTTCTAAGTATGTCTGAAACCTTTCCTCTAGCCCTTAAGCGGGTGATTAAAAATCTCTCTCGTCTACCAGGGATCGGGGAAAAGACCGCTACGAGACTGGCCCTTTTTCTGCTTGGGCGCCCAAAGGAAGAAGTATACGAACTGGCCGAGAGCCTGGCTGATCTACCGGAAAAGATCCGTCTCTGCCGACGTTGTTTCAACTTTGCCGAAGGGGAGTTGTGCCGCTTTTGTCTTGCCCCGGATCGAGACCCGAGCCTGGTCTGCGTGGTAGAAGACCCGGCGGATCTCTCGGCCATCGAGGCCTCAGGGGCCTTCCGTGGTCTTTACCATGTCCTTCACGGGCTCTTATCCCCTCGAGACGGCCTAGGGCCAAAGGAGATCAAGATCGAGGCCCTGATAGAGCGTATCAAACGGGAACCGATCACTGAGATCGTTATTGCCCTCTCCCCGACGGTGGCCGGCGAGGCTACGGCCTCATACCTCGTCGAGTGCTTGAAACCCTTTCCCCTCAAAATCACGCGGCTGGCCTGCGGAGTACCCATGGGGATGGATGTCAAGTATGCCGATCAACTTACCCTACGCCGGGCCTTAGAGGCCAGACAAAGGCTGTGATCATTTTTCAATCCCCACCCGGGCCAGGACACCTTTCTGATAATAATGTTTTATCTCTCGCATCTCCGTTACCAAATCCGCTAGCTCGATCAATTCTTTGGGGGCGTATCGCCCGGTGATGACCACTTCTTTGTCTCCAGGCTTGGCCTTTAAGGCCTCCAAGACCTCGCTTAGATTCAAAAGTCCGAAATAAAGGGCCAAATTGAGCTCGTCGAAGATCAAGAGTTGAAAATTTTGGGAGTTTAAGGCCTCTAGACACCTTTGCCAGCCGGCTCGAGCCTCTTGATAGTCTTCAGGAGAAGGCTTTCCACGCACAAAACACCCTCTGCCAAATTGGTGAATCTCTATTTGGGGTTCAAATCGGTGTAAGGCCTTGATCTCACTGTACTCACCGCTCTTTAAAAATTGCCCTAAAAAGACCCTAAATCCGGCCCCCAAGGCCCTAATGGCCAAACCAATGGCCGCGGTGGTCTTACCCTTGCCGTTTCCGGTATAAATCTGCAAATAACCCTTAAAATCCATTTGTCTTTCCCCCTCCTCTTCCGATAAATAGACTGAAATGAAGCCGTGGAAACCCTATGTCATACCTTTTGTCGTCTTTTTGATCTTTACGCAATTGGCTAGTTATTTACCAACCAAGGCCTACCTCTTCTATGCTGCCAAGACCATCTTGGTGGGGTATCTCCTCTTCCACTGGCGCCATCACTTCAAAGAACTATTTGTCCCCCAAAGGCTTTCCCACGCCCTGATCGCGCTTTTAAGCGGCTTTTCCCTGGTCTATATTTGGGTGGCCTTTGACCATCTCCTCCCCAAACTCGGCAAAGGCCATGGCTTTGACCCTTTCTCCTTTGGGCTTAGTAATCCTTCGGCTCTAACCTTGGCCGGAATAAGGCTCCTTGGTGCCGTGGTGGTCGTCCCGATAATGGAGGAACTGTTTTGGCGTTCTTTCTTGATGCGATATCTAATCCACAAGGACTTTCTCAAGATTCCTCTAGGGACCTATCAGGCCTTTTCTTTCTGGGCGGTGGCCATCCTCTTTGCCTTGGAACACTTTCGTATCATCCCCGGCTTCATAGCGGGGCTGGTCTATGGAGGCCTGGTGTGTTGGACCAAAAATATCCGTCCAGCCATCCTTTCGCATATGGCCACCAATCTCGGGTTGGGTGTTTACGTCTTGCTCAGTAAGAATTGGCAATTTTGGTAGATCAAAAGTCGTCAAATCGGAACTTCTGGGCCAAGGGATAACGCCAACCAAAGCCAAAGGCCTGGGGAGTCACTTTAAGGCCCGGTGGAAATTGCCAGCGCTTGTATTCGGCTATCCTTAAGCGACGTAGGATCTCGCGAACGGTCCTTTCCTCAAAGCCCTGGGCCACGATTTCTGCCCCACTCTTCCCCTCCTCCACAAAGGCCTTGACCACCTTGTCTATTATCCGATAGGGAGGGAGATCGTCTTCGTCTTTCTGATCCGGCCTTAGTTCGGCTGAGGGTGGTTTTTCCAACACCCTTTGGGGAATGGTCTCTCCTTGGCGGTTAATCTCTCTGGCCAAGGCGTAGACTAGTCCCTTAGAGACATCGGACAGTACGGCCAAGGCCCCGCAGGTATCACCATAAAGGGTACAGTAACCCACGGCCACTTCGCTCTTGTTGCCGGTATTAAGCACCAGGCAGTTCCATTCGTTAGCCAGGGCCATCAGGATATTTCCCCGCAACCGGGCCTGGATGTTTTCTTCGGTAAGGCTCTTAGTCGGTTGCCCGAGGCCCTCTTGCAGGACCTTACGCATGGCGGCAAAGGGTTCGGTAATGGGCAAGGTATAGGTGGTAATCCCCAAATTGACGGCCAGGGCCTCGGCGTCTTCGATACTGGCCTGACTGGTATAAGGTGAGGGCATCAACACCCCAATGACATTTTCCGGACCAAGGGCCAAGCTGGCAATGCAGGCGGTGACCGAAGAATCTATTCCCCCGGAAAGCCCGATCAAGGCCTTGGAGAAACCGGTCTTCCGAAAATAATCCCTTACCCCGGTGACCAAGGCCTTAAGCAAAGAGGCCTCCACCCTATCGGCCACGGGATAGAGATCTCCAGACCGGGCGGTCAGATCGCAAAGGATTAAGGCCTCCTCGAATTCCGGGCCGCGGGCCAAGAGGTTGCCCTCTGGTGAAACGACCAGACTATGACCGTCAAAGATGAGATGATCATTGGCCCCAACCTGATTGCAATAAACAAGATAGGCCCCGGTGCGCTTAGCCTGTTCGCCTAAAAGGGAAAGCCTAAGTTTACCTTTCTCCAAAAAATACGGGCTGGCAGAGATATTGATGATCAAATCTACCTTTTTCTCCGCCAATCGCTTAAGGGGATCAAACGGATAGAGATAGGGGACATAACCGGGGAGGTTCCAAACATCTTCGCAGACGGTAAGCCCGATTCTAAGACCACAGAGTTGAAAGATATCGACCTGGTTTACCGCAGAGAAATACCGGGTTTCTTCGTATACATCGTATGTAGGTAGCAAGGCCTTGGCATATTGGGAGATGATCTCTCCGTCCTTAAAAACCACGGCCTTATTAAGCAGACGCGGCCCGAAAGGAGACTCGTTAGGTGCTGGATACCCGACCACCACCGCAATATCTCTTATTTTCCGACGCAAAGACTCCAAGGTCTTACAGGCCGCCTCGACAAATTCCTTTCTAGTCAAGAGATCTCGCGGAGGGTAGCCACATAGCGAAAGTTCCGGAAAGACCACCAAATCCGCCTCGGCCTCCCGGGCCTTCTCGGCATAAAACAATATCTTCTGGGCATTGCCTTCGAAGTCTCCGATAGTGGGATTGGTCTGCGCTAAGGCTATCTTCATGATTTGGAACCCTGGTGTACCGAGCTATTGACCAAAGGTTTTCCCCCAACTTCCGACGCCTAACAAACTAATAAAAAAGGAAAACCTCGTTTCATCCGGATTAGTAGTAATCACGAAATTACCATACCAACACTGTGCCTGATAAGACAGGCCAAATTGAGAACCTATAGTCTCATTTTTTTCCAAACTTCGTCGAATAGCGTAAGAAACATAGAGCCCTTTATAAAGGTGTTTGCGCATCCTAAGATTTATTTGGTCGATCTTTCTCGCCTTGTCCCAACGATAATCAAAACCAATATGTTCTCCACGACTATTTTGAAGAGTGGCGGAGAGATTGGTAGTCGTCAAACCCATACCGTAAAAATTGTAAGAGGCATCCAAACGAAGATAAAAAAAGGACAGGAGACGTAATTCGCTGTCCAAAGAGAGATCAGAAAAGGGGTGTTCTTGGGTCTCAAGATTATAGTTTTGATAGATCCAGATCCGAGCCAAATCAAAATATCGAATCTGATCATTCTTCTTTTCTTTGGCGGTAATGAACTGTAAAAGACCATAACGAAGGGTGTGGACCGCCGGGAGTCGATCTTCGTCTTCAAACAAGGGTAATTTTTCCTGATTCAGCGAGGGGCGGTAAAAGTATCTTATTTCCGGGCGAAGGACATGCCGAAGGCCGACCACATTCCACAGTTTGACTTGATAAGAACGATAAAAGGTCAGGCCCAAACGTCCTTCTAATTCATAGAGGGTGCGTGAAAGGTTGCTCTGTTCCTGTTCATCCTCCCAATCTACCCAATATCTGGTGTGTCTGAGGCGATAAGAGAGATCCAAATCCAAAAAGGAAAAAAGTTTAGGGCTTAGACTCATTACCGGGATAAGATCCAGGCGGTGCCCTTGATAGCCCTCATCTCGCCACCAAAAGTCGTATTGGATCTGCCCTGATAGATAAAAAGGCCCTAGGAATGGGGCCCTTAGCCTTGAAAAATAAAGCTCTGGCAAGGGCATAAGGAGCTTGGCCTGTTCTCCCGGGATCTGACTGTCGTAATAGGTGGCACTGGCCTGGAAAAAATACGAGCCAAAGGGGTGATTGATCCACAGGCGGTTGGTCCTATATCTTGTATTTTTTTCCTCAAGTCCTCGACCGAATTTACCTAGATAATTTTGGTGACTTTGGGTAAAGCCCAGGTCTCCGCCTTCAAATTCGTAGAGAAAATCTTTGTCTGAAAGGAGATCCAAGTCTAGGTGCAACATCCAAGAAGGGGCCATTTCCTGATCAAATTTGCCGGTGAGCCAATATCTGGTTTGGTTTGTACGCACCAGGCCATCGTGATTATAATCGTCATCTCGCAGGCGGTCCTGGAGATACCGGCCTCGGATTATTCCTTTGCTCTTATCACTCAGGACATAACGGGCCTCGATCCCGGCCATAAAACCCCGTTTGCTGGCGTAATAAGGATAGAAGGTAAAGTCCAAGCTATCGTTAATGGCCCAATAGAAAGGCAATTCTAACCCCAGGCCTTCTCGTGAACCGTGGACCAAACGAGGGAAGAGGAGACCACTTTTGCGTTCGGCCTTGAGGGCCATGCTCACGTAAGGGGTATAAATTATCGGAAGGCGTCGGATATTAAAGGTGGCATGGTAGGCCTTGGCCCGACCGGAAGGAGTGATTCTTAATCTTCGACAACGGAAACTCCAAGAAGGCGAACACCCCCCCTGGGGGCAGACGTTACAAGTGGTCACCACGGCCTTTGAAGCTTCATATTCGTCTTCATGCAAACGTTTCATGACCGAGGCCAAGACATGGACCCGGTCCTTCTTGATATACAGATGCCCGTCTTTGACCTCCCCTCGGGAGGTCTTCAAATTCAACCAGGCAAAGGAGCCCTCCAGATAATCCCCGTCCACGGAAAGGATCTTGACCGGCCCCCAGAGAATCAATCTGTGGGTCAGGAGCTCATATCTTGCCCTGGGACAAAGAATGGTCGTTTCCTCTCCCTTGATGATGACCTGTCCTTCGGCCACCAAGGTCTCTGTCTGGGAATAAAAGACCATCCTCTGGGCCTCGATGTGCCAAGAGGCCCAAAGCCCTCCGGGAAAGGCCAGCCAAAAAATCAAAAAAACCAGGCCCCAACACCTTTTCATTCAGCAACTCCGCCTTAGAACGGTCAAGACTTCCCTTGCCTTGGGCTCTCTGTCAATAGCCAAATTCTTTTTTTAGGGACAATTCTCTTATTTTCTAAGGGCCTTTTAAATTTTTGGCTCAGATGTTTGACAACTTGAAAGCCCTCGACCAATCTTTAGATATGGCGAAAAAAATCTGGTTGGTCCTCAAGGAAGGCGCCGAGATCCCGCCAACCATCCAACGGGCCATCGAGCTCTGCCTTTATAAACGCGGTTTTGAGGTGACAAGTGATCTAAAAGACACCAAAGGAGTCAAGGCCATTCTGGTCTTGGGGGGAGACGGGACCCTTTTGCGCACCGCACCCTTGGCCTACAAACTGGATGTTCCCCTCCTGGGCATCAATCTCGGGCGACTAGGATTTTTGACCGAGGTCACCTGCGATGAGGCCTATACCGCCCTTGATGCCTTGGCCAAAGGAGAATATCAGATCGAAAAACGCCTTTTGCTCCAGGTGGATTACGCTGGGGAGAGATTTTATGCCCTAAACGAAGCGGCCATCATCAAAGGCCCTTTGGGGCATATGATCCATCTAAAGGTCACCGTCGAAAGGTATGAACTTACGGTCTACCATGGGGACGGCTTGATCATCTCTACACCCACAGGCTCAACTGCTTATAATCTCTCTGCCGGCGGGCCGATCATCCACCCTACAAGTCAGGTCTTTGTCTTGACCCCCATCTGCCCCTTTATGCTTAGTGCCAGGCCTATCGTCATCCCAGCAGATCAAGCTTTCCAGGCGGAATTGATCAAAAGGGCCGATGAGGTCCATCTCCTTATCGATGGGTATATCAACAAGACCCTTCAAGCCGGGGAGCCGGTGTTGCTACGACGAGCTCCCCGACCTTTAAAACTCATTAAATCCAGCGTACGAGACTATTTCGAGATCTTACGGGCCAAACTTGGTTGGGCTGAGAGAAAAGTCTAGGCCGAGGCTTCACCTTCTTCTTTCTTGATTTTAGAAAGAAGACGTTCTTTTTCCTTTTCCATGGCCTCTTTTCCGGCCTCGATCGCCTCTTTCAAGGCCGAGGTCTTCTCCTCTAGAAGGCCTTTGCCTTTAGTTACATATTCTTCCGTCTTTTCCTTTAATTCTTCCTTCAATTCCTGCGCTTTCTCGGTTACTTGGGACTTGAGATCGTAGGCCTTCTCTTCCAGTTCTTCCTTGGCACTTACCAAGCGAAGACGGGCCTCTTCCGCGGCAAGCCTGGCCCTTTCTCTCATCTGATCGGTGGTCTCACGCAGTCTTTCCCTGGTCTCCCGGCCACTTTGAGGCGCTAAAAGCAAGGCCACACCGGCCCCTACTAGCCCTCCCAACAGAAAGGAAACAAACACCGTCGAAAACGAAAATTTTCTCTCTTCATACATTTTCCACACCTCCTAATCTTAATTTTTCTTTCAACACCTTAAGGGTAGTACGCAGGCCTGTGGCCAGGGCCGCTACTTCAATGGCCGCTTCGGCCACGTTTTGGGAAACGATCTGGGCCACCAACTTACTCGCCCGCCCAGCCTCCTCTACCGCTTTGAATAATTCATCGGTCTTGGCCAGTTTTTGATGTACATCGCCCACGATGGCGTTTAACTCCTCGGTAAGGGCTTCCACCTGTTTTAAGACCTCGGGGATCTCGGTGGTTACTCGTTTATCGGTATTTTGGATTAAGGTCTCCAGTTTGGATAAAGTCTCTTTGATCTCTGAGGCCAAGTCACGAAAGATATCTTTGAAGGTTGAGGCTAATTCTTTAATGGCCGGCGGAAGGGCAGAGACATCCTCCACCAACCGCCCCCCTTTTTGGCCTAGTTCGGTCATCTGATCCAAGGTCTGTTGGGCCGAAGAAATAAGCGGTTTGATCTCGGTGTCTATATCAGTAACCACGGTAGAGACTTCTCTAAGGGTCTTGTTTACCTGTTCTAAGGTCTCCTTCACCTTGGAAACAAACCCGATGATATAAAAGGCCATGACTACAGCCGCTACCCCAGCGGCTATCCCGGCGATCTGTAAAGCGGTATGTAGATCCATGCGCCACCTCCTTGGGGATCAAGTTTAAAATAAGGATACCTGCTCCATAAAGCAAGAAAGCCTAGTTAAGGTCTGGATAATAAAACAATGGTTAAAATAATCCAAAGGCTTAAATCCTCTCTTTGCCAACTTACTTAGCCAACTCACCAACAAATCCTTAACGCTACAAGCTCAAAGAGGGGAAGCTTCTCTTAAAAACTTGATCTCTAAGATCAGGGCCACTGATGGTCTATATTTGGAACGCCCCAAAATTTTAATTTTAACAATTTTGTAATTTTATTCTTGACGTTAATGTCCTTCGTGCCTAGTGGTTTCTTCAACTAAGAAAACGGAGGGTCCAAATATGTTTCCGATTCAAGACGATGCCCCAAGGCGTGGTGTGCCGGTGGCCACGTACACGCTCATTGCTGTAAACGTGTTGGTCTTCCTGTTGGAGATCTCGTTGCCACCGGCGGTGTTGGAACAGGTCGTCCACCTTTTTGGGGTGGTACCGGCCCGTTTTACAGACCCCGTCTTTGCCGCCCAAGGCCCTTTCTCCGCTTTTAAATACCTAACCCTGTTTACCTGCATGTTCCTTCACGGGGGATGGGTGCACATCTTGGGCAATATGTGGACTCTGTGGATCTTTGGTGACAACGTGGAAGACCGCCTGGGTAGCGGGCGTTTTTTGGTCTTTTATCTGCTCTGTGGCGTAGTGGCCTCCCTGGTGCATATTTACATGCACCCTCATTCTTTGGTACCGGTGATCGGTGCTTCCGGAGCCATCTCCGGGGTGCTTGGGGCCTATTACGCCCTTTTCCCCTTGGCCCGGATCGTGGTCATGATCCCCATCTTTATCTTTCCCTTTTTCTTCGAGCTTCCGGCGGTGCTTTATCTGGCCTGGTGGTTTTCGCTCCAACTCTTTAGCGGCACGCTTTCGGTGGTGCACGGGCAGATCGCTGGTGGAGTGGCTTGGTGGGCCCATGTGGGCGGTTTCGTTACGGGGCTTCTCTTGCATCGTCTCTTTTGTCTGGGGCGTAAGTGTCGTGTCTGGACTGATGAATACACCCCCTGGGGAGTAATGCCCCTAGGGGATGAAAGAATAAATCACTAAAAAAGGAGGTAGGAATGAGTGGTTTTGATCTTTTTTGGCTGTTTTTCATCTTGATGTCCCTGCAGCCGCTGATGCGTCAGCGTTTTCTTGAGGCAGCGCGTCAGCGCATGATCGAAAAGATCGAAAAAAAACGTGGTTCTAGGGTCATCCTTTTGGTCCATCGCCAGGAGACTATGAGTTTCTTCGGGTTTCCGGTGATGCGCTACATCGACATCAACGATTCTGAACAGGTCATCCGGGCCATACACCTTACCGATCCGGATGTGCCCATTGACATCATCTTACACACACCCGGAGGCTTAGTGCTAGCAGCCTTACAGATCGCCAAGGCCTTGAAGCGTCATAAGGCCAAGACCACGGCCTTTGTCCCACACTACGCCATGAGCGGGGGCACCTTGATTGCGTTGGCGGCAGATGAAATCGTCATGGACGAACACGCGGTGCTCGGTCCGGTGGATCCGCAGCTTGGGCAATTCCCCGCGGCCTCGGTGGTGCGGGTGAAAAAGGAAAAACCTCTAGACAAGATCGATGACCAGACCCTGATCCTGGCCGATGTCTCGGAAAAGGCCTTACGCCAAATGAAAGGCGAACTCAAAGAGCTACTTTCCGGAAAGTATTCTCCAGAAAAGGTAGAGGAGTTGGCCGAGATTATGTCTCAAGGGCGCTGGACCCATGATTATCCTATCACTTTTGAGGAGGCCAAGCGTCTGGGGCTTCCAGTGCGCACGGATATGCCCACAGAGATTTATCAACTCATGAATCTCTTTCCACAACCTTTGCGGCAACAAGCATCGGTCTTATTTGACCCAACGCCTAGAAGGGCAAACCATCCAAACTGGTCTAACCGACAGCCCTAAATCAGATATAGGGGCAGGCTTTTAGGGCTGCCCCTCTTAATGGACCAAAACAAAAAATAAGGACAAAGGAGGTCAACTATGATCATCAAGAAGGAACACGCCGAGGCCCTGCTTAGGCTTCTGGCTTTTGAAGAAGAGAGCAAGACCAAGGGCATGGATATTGCCGAAGTGGATTCTCCGCTTTATCTGGAGCTGGAAAGACAGGCCCTGGTACGCCAGTCCGCCCCGTTGAAACGGGAACTCACGTACTTGGGCAAGGAGCTGGCCTTGACTATCAAAGACTTGGTGGAAAAGGGCAAGCTTGCTCCACCGGAACAGTGGCCCGAAGGGTTTCGCTGGCTGGGCAGCGAGATCGTGGCCATGATTGAAGCCGCGGGTCTTTCTGGCCAGGTGGGACCACTGGCGGTGGAGGCCCTAAAAGAGCGCGGTTTTGCCGCCGAGACCAAAGATCCAGAGACAGGTAAGGCCTACATAGGACTTACCGAGGCCGGCCGTAGGGTCTTTGAAATCTACCAGGCCCTTGAACCCGAGCTTGAGATCTCGGCAGAGCTGGCCCAGGAGATCCGTAAATTACCGGCTGGCCCGGCCCGGGTCTCTTTGCTCACTACGGATACGCATACCAAGCATCTCCTGGAGGCCATGCGTCTTTTGGCCTATAGCGTGCCCAGCTCGGATATCTACGCCTTTACCGCTTTGGGTCAGGCGGTGAAAAAGACCCTCACCTACGGTGGTTTTGGCGAAGGAGACGTGCTCACCGGGGATCTCCTCTGGGCCTTGGCGGATGTGGCCGACGGCAAAGAGGTCCCAGAGGCTACTTACGCCGTGCTCCAGGCCCTGGGCTACCTAGATCAAAATGGTGAGCTCTTGCCCGCAGGTTATTGGGCCCTGGAGGTCCTGCGCCTCTGGAAGCGTGAAGTAGTTCCCGAGGCCTGGACTATGGCCCTTGAAGACGAAGAAGTGGAGGTCCTTCAGACCATCGAGGCCCTATGGGAAAAGGCCCAACAAAACCCCGAAGAGACTCCTACCTTTGAGAATCTCCGTCGAGAGATGATCGACCGGAAGATACGCGAATACAAGGAGATCTTAGCCCGCTACGGGCGGAAGCTTGAAGAGATGCCGGAGCGCTACCGGCAGATTGCCGGGGAATTCATGTTGGCCAAGGACTTGGCCCGCTGGTATGACGACAACTTCCATCTGCGCCTGGCCCTTTATAGTTTGGAATCCCTCCAACTTATTTATACCACCGAAGACCAAAAGGGCCGGGAGGTCTTTGCGCTTACGGAATTTGGGCGCAAGGTCTTAGAAGATCAGGCCAGTCGCACGCGGGACATAAGCTCTACCGCGGTGAAGGCCTTGACCATGACGCACCGGTCTTTCTCGGCGCCTAATGTGCAATGGGTGGAAGAGGCCCAGGAGGCCGGGCTTTTGGGCACTGGTGAGCCCACCCGCTCTGGTTTGCTCTACGCAGAGCTTGCCGAGACTATTAGGCGTATCCCGCATCTGACCCGCTATGAGGCCGAGGTCTTGGCCAGTATCCCGGCCCGGGGAATTACCGTGGAAGATCTTTTTGATCTGGTGGGCCAAGGCCAGAGGCGGCGCTTTAAATGGGCCTTGGAAAAGCTTGAGGCCCGCCACCTCATCAACGTCTTGCCCGACGGTAATATTATGGAGACCGAAGCCGGAGAATTGCTGGACCGGGCGGTTTCCGGCGTGCCCAAAAATTTTGGCCATCCGATAAACCCCCTGATCTACCGCGTGCTCAAGGCCTTGGCAGAAGTAGGTACTCTGTTTGTGAAAGAACGGCGTATCCGGGTCCTGCCCAGAAACGTGAAGCAGGCCATGAAAAAGAGCGGTCTTCCGGCACCGGTGTTTGACGAGGCCCTTAAGGCTGCACGCCACGCGGGTTATGTGGGCAAAAACACCATTACCGAAGCAGGTTGCCTGGTACTTGAGGCGGTGGAGAAAATGAATCCTCACGCAGAAGTACAGACCTTCTTCGGCGAGGAAGTTTAGCTTTGGCCAAGTATTATCTTTGGGCTCATACCCTCGCTAGCTGCAGATAGCGCGGGTTTTCCCCAAGAAGAGGGGCGTCCCTATCTTGAGGGACGCCTCTTGCGCCAGGCCTTGGAAACCGCGCTTTTCTTCTACGCCTTGGGCAAGGACCCGGAATTTGCAGAGTTGGATAATTCAAGCTTCTAAATTTGATGAAGAAAGTCTAGTTGACGCCTTTCAAAAGCTATAGTAGCTAACGCCGCGATATGAACGAAATCAAACCCTTTTTTGGCTGGCGATACAACCCCGAAGTTGTAGATTTGGCCGAAGTAATGGCCCCTCCTTATGACATCGTTACCCCAGAGGAGCAGGAGGCCTATCTCCAAAAGAACCCATACAACGTCTTTCATTTGGAACTAGGACGCATTGAACCGCATGATTCCGAGACCGAAAACCGTTACACCCGTGCCCGGCTTTTTTGGGAAAAATGGCGCCAAGAAGGCATCTTGATCCGGGAAAAAGAGCCCGCCCTTTATCTTTATCGCTTACGTTTTTTTTGGCAGGGAAGGTCTCTTGTTCGACGTGGGATCATTGGTCTGATCAGGCTTGCCCCCTGGGAAAGCGGTCTTATCAGGCCGCATGAAAAGACCTTTTCCCAGGTGACCGCGGATAGACTTAATCTCTTAAGGGCCACCAGGGCCCAGTTTAGCCAAATCTTTTGCCTTTATCACGACCAGACCCTAAAAAGCATTCAAAGCCTTGAAGAAAAAGCGGAAACCATCTTCCAAGTCCCGGATTCCCAGGGATTTATTCACGAATTGGCCCGGGTGACAAGCCCGGAGGTCCAACAGGTCGTGGCCGAGGTCTTTCAAAAAGAAG
>CAZROA010000091.1:0-3324 GCA_964601575.1 uncultured Thermodesulfobacteriota bacterium | reverse complement strand
AAGGATTATGTTTCTTAAAAGATCGGTTATTTTTTTCTTTTTCTTAATATTGATTGGTTGCCACTTTTATCCCTCGGAGGGCCTCAATTTTTCAAATGATATAAATTTCTTGAATAATTTCTGTGATGAATCACCTCAAATAAACATTTTTTCTTGGCCTAAAAATACCCTTTCCCTGGCTCATAGTAAGGCCCTTATCTGTATGGTCCCTGCCCTGGAAAAGGTCCTTTCGCCCAACTGGAGAAAGCGGTTTTTAATCATTACCCATCGGGCCTTTAAGCAAGCTAACCTCTTTAAGGAAATAGCTATAGGGGAGAGATGTCCGGACATATTTCCGCCAGAAATAAATTTTTTGGTCCTTCTTAGAGGAGTTGAATTAATAGTCCCAACCAAGGTGGCTCCAGGTCATCTAATTTTGGAGATAGAAATTTTAAAACTCAAACCCCGGCAAGAATTATGGTTGCTTTCTGGAGAATTGGATCTCTGTCCACAATATCCCCGCGATTATGTTGTGTATTTAGGAAGAGGCGGTTTTCCCCAAGGAGATCCTTATGCCTTGGAGCGAGGGGTTTTCCTCCTGGCCCGGAAAATGGCCTTGCTGATCAAAGAGACGCAGCTTCCTAGCTATAGGTTGGAGTTAGAAAATTAAAGAAGATGTCCGTTCAAGGTCATCCGAAAGGATTTTAGGGGTTAATTTGCCTCTCCTTATGGCTTCCATTAAATCGGCCAAGGTCTTGATTTCGGTTTCTGTTTCGTTAGCTACTAGGCCCAATTCATCTAAGCAATGAGCATCGCTTCCAGCTACTCCAGGAAGCCTGTAAGACCTGGCCAAATCCCGTGCTTCAGCATTTTCTCTGGGAGAAGTACGCCCGTTTAGGACCTCGATAGCATCCACTAACCCACTGGCTAACAATTCTTCATCAGGAACATTCCCCCACCGATAGGGATGGGCCCAAATGGCTACCCCTCCAAGACGATGGACCTCGCGGAGGACTTCCTCGGCCCTAAGCCCTCTTGGGAATTCCTGGAGTTCAGGGGCTAGAAGGACAAAATCCCCTTCTGGGGCAGAATATTCAAGCCCAATAAAGACCAGTAAACCGTTTTCTTGGAGGCCTTCTTTGATATATTGACGGACTTTGGTCGTAAAATGATCGGTAAGACAAATAACGGAAAGCCCCTTTTCTCTTGCTACTCTGATCACATCCTCTGGGTGTTGCATCCCGCAAGGAGAGATACTGGTATGGATATGTAGATCCACCAACATGCCCCTGAATTTAACCAAAAGCCCCCCTTTGACAAGCCTAGCCTTGGGTCTCTAAATCTGGTACCTTTCAGCCAACCTGAATAGGTGAGGAGGTCTTATGGATCGACCGGTCTTTGATCATCGCGAGCTCACCCTGGACGATGTCTTTGAATTTGCGTGTTATCCTGGGATTTCCTGTTTCAACCTCTGTTGTTTCGATGTCAATCTGGTTCTGAGCCCTTATGATTTTTTGCGGTTACGGCAAAACCTGGGGCTAAGCTCCCGAGAGTTCATAGAAAAATTTGGCGATCTTCATATAGGTGATGTGACCCAATTCCCTGTGGTTTCATTACGCATGAATGTCCATGATTTTGCCTGCCCCTTTTTGCGTAAAGAAGGTTGTTCAGTCTACAAGGATAGGCCGGCCTCTTGCCGAACCTATCCCTTGGCTCGCTTTACTATGCTTGATGAACAGGGCAACAAGATCGAGATTTATCGCATCATTCGAGAAACCCACTGCAAAGGACACTTTGAGAAAAGACCAATCTCGGTGAGAGATTGGATCAAAGAACAGGGCCTCGAACCTTATAACGAATTTAATGACCTCTTTGGCGAGATCGTTTTGGCCCGTAAACAGATGGCTAATACTCCCCTTTCAGCCGACGATTTAGATAAAATCTATATGGTAAGTTATGAGTTGGAACGCTTTCGCCAGTTGGTTGAGGCTGAAGACTTTACCAAACTAGGTTTTTCTTCAGAGGAAATAGAAAAAGCCCTCCAGGAAGAGACAGCCCTCCTGCGCTTGGGGCTTAATTGGTTGAAGAAGACCGTTTTTAGACAGGTCTTTGAGAAGGCCGCTTAGACTTTCTTTTTGGGTTCATAAAGACAAAGGGGTTCGGCCTCAAGGAAATCACCTGTGGCCTCATAGGCCCTGGCCCGGCAACCACCGCAGACTTTTATATATTCACAGCGGCCACATTTCCCTTTATAGGCCTTGAAATCTCGTAATTTATTAAAAACTTCGGCTTGCCACCAAATATCGGGGAAACTCTTTTCTCGAAGAGAGCCGCAATTGAGTTCCAGATACCCACAAGGTTGGATGATACCTCGATGAGAAATAAAACAAAAACCCGTTCCTGCTAAACATCCTCTCGTGACGGCATCAAGGCCAAAGGTCTCGTAGGTGACCTCCTTGCCCTCCTCCCGCGCGCGTTGCCGCAGGATACGATAATAATGGGGGGCGCAAGTGGCCTTTAAATGAAAGCCCTTGGGCACCTTTTCTCTCTGTTCGTAGAACCAATGGAGGACCTTTTCGTATTTTTCAGCAGAAAGGGCCTGAGCGGCCAGCTCTTTTCCGCGCCCCACCGGGACCAGGAGAAAGATATGATGGGCTACCGCTCCAAGCTTGACGGCCAATTCTAAGGTTTTGGGTATTTCTTCCAGATTAACGGCCGTTACCGTGGTATTGATTTGGAAGGGAATACCGAATTCTTTGAGGATCTCGATCCCCCTTAAGGCCCCTTCAAAGGCCCCTTGAACCTGGCGAAAATTGTCGTGAGCCTCAGCCGAGGCCCCATCAAGGCTGATTGAGACCCGGGCTATACCGGTTTCTTTCATCTTTTGGGCGATCTCCCTGGTGATTAAGGTTCCATTGGTGGCCACTACAGGGCGGAAACCCAGTTCAGAAGCACGTTTAGCCAACAGAAAAATATCTTCACGAAGAAGGGGTTCCCCGCCGGTGAGGATGATGATCGGTGTCCCTACTTCTCTTATTTCTTCTAGGATGCGAAGGCATTCTTCGGTGGTAAGTTCATTTTCATATGGGCCCTGGTTAGCCGCTGCTCGACAATGGACGCAATTGAGGTTGCAATGACGGGTAAGCTCCCAAGCAATCAGTCGGGGGACAAATTGAGGTCCTTCAGAATGGGCACCGGGATGTCCTCCAGGGTGTTTGGCCATTTCTGCCTCCTGTGGAGAAGTTGCTCTAAGCTTAACTAAAAAACCCCTTTTTGACCACGAAATTTGATTTTATGATTTAGCAAGAAGGAGTGTTCTCGTTGCAGGGTAACGAGAAATATGTT
>CAZROA010000090.1:0-2851 GCA_964601575.1 uncultured Thermodesulfobacteriota bacterium | reverse complement strand
TTCTTTGTGGTTTGGGTGGGCACACGGAACTCGAAGGGGAGCCTTTCGGTCTCTGCCACGATGGCCAAAAAAAGATTTATGGCCTCCGAAAGATTGAGGCCGTACTTCTTGAGGACCTTTTGGGCCTTCTCCTTGGATCTCCTTCCAAGATAGACGTTCGTCCTGACTTTTTCGGTATTGGGCATAACTTTTTCGGCGTCGAACATAATTTTTTATACACATAGTTTACACACGTTTTTATTTTTCGGCCAATTTGAATGGGGATTCAAAAAGCTTTTAGCGGAGCGCTGGCGCTTGGGGAGGGAGCGGGCTTTTCGCCAGCTGAAATGTTTTAGCTAATCTGGCTTCAGGGAGGGTTGCCTTGAGCAGAGTTATGTAAAACCCGGGGAGGAAATGCCGGTCTCCATTCGGTTGCCTAAAGACATTGAAGAGCGTTTGAACCGCCTGGCTACCCTTACGGGGCGCACCAAGAGCTATTATCTGCGCGAGCTCATCATGCGCGGCCTCGACGAACTGGAAGATTATTATCTCGCCGCCAGCGTCCTGGAACGCATCCGCAACGGCGAAGAAAAGACCTGTTCCCTGGAGGAAGTGGAGCGGGAACTCGGCCTGGGAGATGGAGCTTTCGGCCTCGGCCTTGAAGACCCTCAAGAAGCTTGAGCTGTAAAGCCGTTCCCCCCGAATATCGAAGCGCACCACAGGCCGCAGGGCGGGTTTACACCCGCCCAACTCAAAGCCGCTTGGGAAGATTGGTACAGCTTAGTGTTTTTTGCGCCTTGAAAAGGACAGGAGCCCAAGCCCCGCCGCCAGGAGCATCACTGTGGCAGGTTCAGGTACAGGATTGTTCGGCGTATCGGGATCAATCAGAAGACCATGCCAACTCCCTGAACCTGAAGGATCATAATATGTTCCCACGATCTGCCCTCTATCGTTTATGTCATAATACCTGGTATAGTATCCCCCCGGGTGATTCAGAGGCTGGAAACCATTTGTAGGGTCATACAAAAAACCATATCCCACGATCTGCCCTCTGTTGTTTATGGCCTCCAGGATTGTACCAAACGTTCCAGCCCCCGGGTAATCAAAGATCTGGAAACCATTTGCAGGGTCATATAACAGACCATGGTAACTTGAATTAAAATATGTAACACCTACGATCTGGCCGCTGTCGTTTATGCCGGTAAACCGAAAATTTCTTGAATAATAATGAAGGATCTGAAAACCATTCGCAGGGTCATAGAACAGACCACGCTCGCCTACGTAGGGTATCTGTACCGACCCTACCATCTGCCCACTATTGTTTATGTCATTATAACGAGTAGAGGAGCCACCCGGGTAATCAAGGGTCTGGAAACCGTTTGCAGGGTCATAGAACAGACCATGATAACCTGAATTGTAATACGTGCCTACGATCTGGCCGCTATCGTTTATACCATAAAAATATATCCGGTTACCCACGAAGTAATCCAGGGTCTGAAAACCATTTGCAGGGTCATATAAAAAACCATGGCCACCTGAAGAATCGTAATAGGTGCCTGCAATCTGGCCGCTGTTGTTTATACCATAGAGACAGGTGCAGGAAGCTCCCGGGTAATCCAAAGTCTGGAAAGTATAAGCGTGAGCATTATTTAAGCTAACCAAAACAAAAGAAAGAAGTAAAAACAGAAAAAAAGGTCTCATATTTTCCTCCTTAGATAAAAATTTTGTTTTAACCAGCAAATAATGTGCCAAAAAAATGGCAAAATTACTGGTTTGAGCTCTATAAAATGTCTTCTTAAAGCCCAAATGGCTCTTTAAATTGAAAGAGGTCTCTTAAGAGTGAAAAACTTTTCCCAAAAAGGGAAACTTTTTTCACTCCCCCAGGGTTTCGAGCCCATCGGGTGGGGTGCGGACGGTAGGTAAAAGAAGTCTTGAAGGCTCAAAGCTTACTTGGCTTAGTAAGCTAAGTTTTTTTAAGAGCGAACGGATTCCTGATGGTCAAAGAACCGATCTTGCGGCCATCTTGCATGTCTTCGCTAAAGAGTACCTGAGCCCCGGCCAGAAGGCTTTCGGCCACCACGAAGGCATCCCAAAACTGGAATTCTCCTGTGGATAGCAAATCGAAAAACGTGGGCCAGATATCCTCTATGGCCCCAATTTCTGCCTCCGCTTCGAGGGCCCTGGTCAGCTCTTCCAGCTCTTCGAGCCCCAGACCAAGCTTACGCATGAGAACGAAAAGGAGCTCTTGCACCACCTGGTAAGGCAAAAACCGCTCATGAGTCTCGGCCCAGAGACGCCTGATTACTTCGCGTTTGGCAAGGTCTTGATCCGAAAAGAGATAGTAAAGCACCGAAGTGTCCCAGGCAGCTTTCATAAAAACCCCCAATTCCAGAGCGGAATTCTATGCTAGAATAGTATCAATCCGTTGAGTGGCAAGACTTTTATTTATGCTTTCATATTAGCTACTTGAAAAGCGGCCCCTATACATTAGTCTTAGACCAAATATGGGGAGCGAAAAAATGGCGGTCCTTAAGGAAATTCCTGTCAGAGACAAAGGCCGGTTCATCCTGGGGCGAGTCAGGCATCATGTAAAAAGGCCCCTCGACTACGAGGTGAAGGTCATCCACAGAGGAAAGCTCAAGGTAGTCTCTTACGGTGAGGACATCTTTCTGGTGGACGACCGTTTGGCGGAGGAGGCCATCCGTCGTCGCTGGGAAGAATACGTGCGCGAGCGCTATCGGAGGCCCGGGAGTCGGGCCAAAAAAGAAATCGTTGAGCATCCTGTGGAACTGGACGTGGCCTTTTTGCGGCGGATATTGGAAGCGAAAAAGGTTTTTCCTCAGCCCCTTGGCGAGCCCCTTTGGCTTTCCAG
>CAZROA010000089.1:0-15190 GCA_964601575.1 uncultured Thermodesulfobacteriota bacterium | reverse complement strand
CATCGGCAGGAAATTCTGGAGGCTGCCCTGAGGGTATTTGCCCGGGCTGGTTACCATCGGGCCACCATGCAGGCGATCGCTAAAGAGGCCGAGTTTGCCGTGGGCACGATCTACCGTTTCTTTCCCAGTAAAAAGGCCCTTTACGAGGCCCTGGTAATGGAAGAGGCCCGAAAGTTTCATCAGGAAGTGATGGAGGCCTTCAAAGACCTCCCAGATGACCCCATCAAGGCCCTGGAGAAGATCATCGAGGCCAAACTTGAGGCGGTCCAAAATCACCTGACCTTTGTCCGAGTCTATCTCCAAGAGCTTTGGGAGGCACGTTTTCGGGGAGGTCTGACCGCTGATTTACGCACGCTTTATGAAGAATACCTGGAGGCTTTGGCCAAAGTCTTGGAAAGATTAGGACCTCGAGAGATCTCTGCCAAACAACGAGCCTCTCTGGTAGACGGTCTGCTCTCGACCCTAATCGTTGAGGCTGTTGAGTCCGGAAGCGAACTTCCTCATCCCCAAAAGGTCTTATCTTTATTTCTTAGCCCCTTGGTTTCTCCTGGAGGAGACCATGTCTCAAAGTCGTAAGACCATCGGTGTGATTATCCTTTCCCTGGTTACCCTGGTCTTGGTCGTCTTTCTTATCCGCTTTATCCACCACCGGATGCGCTATGCGGTGACCAATGCCGTCTTTGTAGAGACTGATCGCTTGATAAACCTTGGTTTTGAAGATGTTTCCGGAAGGATAAGCCAGGTGATCAAAAACGAAGGCGAAACCGTCAACCCAGGCGAAGTCTTGGCCAAGCTCGAGGAGAAGACTTATCGGAACGAAGTAACCCGCCTGAGTTCCGAACTAGAGGCTTTAAAACATGAAAAAGCGGCCAAGGAGATCTTTCTTGCCCGGATAAAGAAGGACATCTCCTTAAAGATTGATTTGGCCAAACAGGATGTCTTCCGTCTTAAGAAAGAATATGCCTCTCTCAGCGCTCAGATAAAGGCCATCCAAGCCGATGTAGAACAACTCAGACGTGACCAGAGGCGCTATAAGGCCCTTTATCAAAAGGAACTGATCCCCAAGCGAAGACTCGAAGAGATCGAGACCAATCTAAAGAAGGCCTGTGAGCAAGAAAAGGCCCTTTTGGCCCAGCAGGAAGCCCTAAAAGTGGGCATAAACCAGGCCCGTAAGCAGCTCCTCTTGGCCCGGAATCAACGTCGCCAGATTACCGAGGTCCAAAAGGACCTCTTGGCCCTCGAGGAAAAGATAAAGGCCCTTGAGGCCAGTCTTAAACAGGCCAAGCTGCGCCTTGATCACTGTCTGCTCAAGAGCCCGATCAAAGGCGTGGTAGCCAAGCGTTTTCATGTGGCCGGAGATGTAGTTGAGCCAGGAGAGCCGGTCTATGCCCTGGTTGATCCACGAGATCTCTACATCTTGGTACTCCTTGAAGAGACCAAACTCCACGGAGTCAAGCCCGGGTGTCCAGCCAAGATCCGGATCGACGCTTATCCCAGCCAGGATTTTGAGGGCGTAGTGGAAGAGGTGTTGCCGGCCACCGCGGCCAAGTTTGCCTTGGTGCCGCGGGATATCTCTGCCGGCGAGTTCACCAAAGTGGCCCAACGGGTCCCAATAAAGATCCGGCTCACCAAAGGCCCAATAGGACTCCTACGCGTGGGGCTTGGAGGAGAAGTAGAAATCAAGCGCTATGAGTGAGCCGTATCGTCAGATATCCCCAGCTATGCGGGCGGTGATCACCATCATCGTCATGGTCGGGGCCTTTATGGCCATCTTGGATACGACCATCGTCGATGTGGTGGTCCCCAAGATGATGGCTCCCCTTTCCACCGACCTTTACGGTATCCAGTGGGTGATCACCGCCTATATGATGGCCGCGGCCGTGGGGCTCTTGCTCATCGAGTCTGTGGCTAAGGCCATAGGGTTTTCGCGGGTCTTTACCGCCGGGCTCCTCTTCTTTACCACCTCAAGCGCCTTTTGTGGCCTGGCCCACTCCCTCCCGGAAATGATCATCTTCCGCGCCCTTCAAGGGCTTGGCGAGGCCTTTATCATGGGCGCGGCCCAGACCATCCTCTTTGCCGCCTATCCCCCTAGCCGCCAAGGGTTGGCCATGGGTATTTTTGCCCTGGGGGTGAGTTTTGCCCCGGCCTTGGGCCCTACCGCTGGGGGGTTCCTTACCGAACATTTCTCCTGGCGCTATGTCTTCTTCATCAATATCCCGGTGGGAACCTTGAACCTCATTGCCGCCATGTTCTTCCTGCCTGATCTCCTCCCAGGCAAGGGGCGTTTTCGGTTTAATTTGGTGAGCTATCTCTTCTTGGCCACGGCGACTATTTCCCTCTTGATCATGCTCTCCAAAGGTCAACAATACGGCTGGTTTCAATCTACCTTTATCGGGGTGTTGCTCTTCGTCTCTGCTATCTCCCTTTGTCTCTACCTGGTAAGCGAGCTCCTGAGCAAAAAGCCTTTGATCGACTTTTCCATCTACCGCATCCCTGAATTCGGCCTAACCATGGGGTTCCACTTCTTTGTCTTGGGTTTTGCCATGTATCAGATCTTCTATCTCCTGCCCCTTTATTACGAACACCTCAAAGGCCTTTCTACCCTTTCCACCGGCTTTCACATGCTGGCCTTCGCCGTGTTTATCGGTATCTTTTCTATTGTCTCCGGGGCCTTAAGCGATCGCTTCCGCCCGGAAAAGATCCTCCTGGTCAGTTTTCTAACCTTTATTCTCTGTAGTTATTTCCTCCTACCCAAGCTCAATTATTACCTCCCGGCGAAAAAAGCCGCCCTTTACACCGTCCCTTACGGCATGGCCTTGGGGATGTTTTTTGCCCCACTCTCGGCCCTGGCCTTAAAGAAACTCGGGCCAAAGACCGGGCTTGGGGTGGCCCTTTTGCACTATCAACGCTTTGTAGGCGGATCTTTTGGAACGGCCATTGCCACCAATACCTTGGAGAAACAAACCTCGTTTCACTTTCAAGAGATCACCGGCCTCCAAGATCCCGTCTACATCAAGGTCTTTATCAAAAAAGGAGTGGCCAAACTCTCCGCCTTTTTCCCCACCTCCTTGGCCCAGGCCAAGGCCAAGGCTTTGCTCTATAAATTACAAGGGCTCTTTGCCCTGAGTTATGCCTTTCAGGACACCTTTCGTCACACGACTTATTTTGCCCTATTAGGTGGGGTCTTCCTCTTGGCCCTCCTGATCCACCAGAGATTTTCCCCAAAAGGAGGGGAAGGATGAGACGCGGACTATTGGTCCTCTTTTGGTTGATTGCCTTGGGTTTGAGTACACAGGTCTGGGCAGATCCCCTAAGTCTGGAGGATTGCCTTAAGGAAGCCCTTTCCCGGTATCCAGGTTTGGAAGCGGTTAGACAACGGGTGTTGGCTGCCCAGGCCTACGAGAAAGCGACCTTTAAGGCTTATTTTCCGGTACTCGGGGCAGATTACCGTTACACCCGTCTGCGGGATCAACGGACGGTGATATTTCAAGGGCTTCCCCTGCCGGGGTTGCCTCCAAAAGTTGAGGTCCCGGTCTCCGCTCACACCATGACTTCCGGAGAAATCCTTCTATCCTGGCCGCTTTTCCACGGCCTAGCCTTGCGGGTAAGGCACCAACTGGCCAAGCTGGAGGTAAAGCTGGCCCAGGTTGAAAGGGAACGGGTCCGTCAGGAGCTCATTTTCCACGTGAAAGAGGCCTATTATCGCCTGCTCCAGGCCCAACGCCGAAAAGAAGAGGCCCAGAAGTCGGTGGAAAGATTGGAGGCCCATCTCAAAGAGGCCAGGGGTTTTTATACCCAAGGGCTGATCGCCAAAAACGATCTCCTACAGAGTGAAGTGGCCCTGGCCGAAGCCAAGCACGCCCTGGTAGTGGCCCAAAACGCCGTGGAGCTGGCTAGAAGCAGACTAAACATCCTCATCCAACGCCCGGTCACGGAAAAGACCGAGATCATCGACACCCTTTCGGTGAATTCTCTCATGCCCCGTTTTGAAGACTGTGTGGCGCTGGCCCTTAAACATCGGCCTGAAGTGCAGGCCGGAGAACTGGCCGTACAAAAGGCCCGTGAAGGGGTACGCCTGGCCAAGAGCAGTCTTTACCCCTGGGTCGATCTTCAGGCTGCTTACCAAAAAGAGGCTGTGGATCTCTTCCTGCAAAACAACCCCTATGGAGACCGAGAAAACGCCTGGGTTGGGGTGGTGCTTAACTGGCAGATCTGGGAATGGGGTAAGAGATTTGATGAAATCTCAAGCGCCAAGGCCAAGGTCCTGGCCCAAGAAGCTGCCTTACGAGAGATCAAGGATCAGGTAGCCCTTGAGGTACGTCAGGCCATTCTAAACCTTTCGGCGGCCAAGGATCGCTTGCAGGTGACCAAAAAGAGCATCCAATTGGCCGAAGAAAATTATCGCCTTAATGAGGCCCGTTACGAAGAACAACTGGCTTCCTCGACCGATGTCCTCGATGCCGAAGAGATGCTCACCCGGGCCAGGGTCAATTACATTAATGCCTTGGCCGATTATCGTCTGGCCGAGGCCTATTTGGCCTACACCATGGGAGTGAAAAAGCTCAGCGCTTCCGGCGGTCGATGAGGAAGGTGCTCCCCGGGATGTTCTTGACGTATTTTTTGAGCTGAGCGGCTATGGAGGCCACCTCTCCATAATGCTTAAAACGCCCGTTTTTGTTCAAGACCACCCCGATGGAGACCGACGGGAGGGGAAAACGACGGGTAATCCCTTGCCGGTCCTGGGAAATAAAACATCCACGGGCCAGGTCCTCTTCATCTAGGAAACTAGGCACAATGCGCTCGAAATTCTTGATGATCTCTCGGGCAATGGGCTCAGCCAGTTCCATGGGGCAAATAAAGACAAAGTCATCTCCTCCAATGTGGCCCACAAAACCCTTGTCTCCGGCCTTGTTCTGGACGACATTGGTCAAGATCCGGGCCAGGGCCCGCAAGATTTCATCACCTCGAGCAAAACCATAGCGATCATTAAAGGGTTTGAAGTGGTCCAAATCCACATAGCCGATGGCCACCTCTTCTCCTTTATCAAGTTTTTCCTGAATACACTTGAGAATAGAGGTGTTCCCGGGAAGACCGGTCAAAGGATTGTTATCGGCCAAGCGATGGGCCCGGGCAAAGGCCAAATTTACCCGGGAGAGAAGTTCTTCTACGGAAACATTATCCCTTACGAAATCATCTGCGGGATAAAGCTCCCAATCAAGCTGATAACAATGGGGCGGGAGGACCAAAATAATGGGTAAAAAAGAAAGATAAAGGTTGTTTTTTAGGGCAACCAAGAGATCATAGACCAGGGTCGGATCAAGGTCATATTGAACAATGAGAAGATCCGGCGGCTGAGAAAGGATATATTCCGCGGCCTCACGAAAATTCTCCGGAGCAATGACTTCATAACCTTCGGTCGAAAGGGGGTTGGCCCAAACGTCCTGCAGTCTTTTTTCAACTAATAGAAAGACCTTCGGCAAAACCTATCCCCTGCATTTCCATGGTAAAAAAGCGAAGCTCAAGCAAACGATCGTCTAGGACCGGCAATAGCTCCTCGAAGTCCTCTTTTTTGAGCCGCAGAAGTGACCAGGCCTTTTCGTCCAAAAATGGTACCCATGGATCTCCTCCGCTCCCGTAACCAAGGGCGCGGATGATTATATCTCCCAAATGGATTACCGCCGCCTCTTTCTTATATTTTCGGGCCTTTTCTACTTGATGATGAAAGGCAATGGGTTCCACCAAGCGTTCGGGAAGGTTCCAGTGGTTGGTCAAGAATTCTCCGATCTCGCTGTGATCAAGACCTAAGATTTCTTTCTCTGCCTCTCGAAAACTGAGACCCTTTTCTTTGACCAAGGCCAAGATTTCTTGATACATCTCCGGAAATTCACTCCTGATGACCACCTTGCCCAGGTCATGGAGGAGGCCGGCGGTGGTCACTTCCTCGGGGTTCTTGAGTTCCAGCCTTTGGGCAAGAAGCCCCGAGGCCGCCGCCACTCCAAGAGAGTGTTCCCAGAGACTCAAGTCTTCGCTCTGCATCATTTCAAAAATAGAGGCGGTAATGATCAAGGTGCGGATGACGTTAAAGCCTAAGAGCACGATGGCCGTGGAGACGGTAGAGATCCGGCGGGGAAAGCCGTAAAAGGCGGAGTTAACCATCTTCAAGACCTTACTGGTAAGGACCTGGTCCTTTTCGATGACCTCGGCTAACTGCAGGGCCGTAGTCTTCTCATCAGCCAGGAGATGCGTGAGCTTGGTGACCACCGGAGGCAAAGTGGGCAGAGACTGGAGGCTCTTTAGTCTTTTCTTGATCTTTCGTGCCCTTTCTTCAAGCACTGCCTTCCCCTTTTTGTCTTAGCCAAAAGGCTCGGATGACCTCTTTGAGCATTTGCAGCCGCTCATCTTGAGCCACTCGAGAAAAACGCCCTTCCAAGACCTTAAGTTCCTCTTCCAGTGGACGCTCCCAGGGAAACTGCACCGGATGCCCTTCGACTACTAAAAATTTGACCTCCATCTTTTCAAAACGTTCGATCAGGTCTTGGTCTAGTTCCACCCCAGGGCCACAGAGAACCCGGCCCTGGGCATCCTTTACTTCCTGGGCCAATTTCATGCCTGGTTTGGCCAAAAAGATAGGGATCTTTTGCATCTCAAAGCTCCGGGTGGCGGTCGGTAAGGCCGACCTCTTTCTCAAACTGATGCCCCAGGGCCAAGACCCGCTCTTCGCTGAAATGAGGCCCCATGATCTGAAGCCCGATGGGCAGGCCCTCTTCGGAGAAGGCACATGGTAAGGAAAGCCCCACAATCCCCGCCAGATTGACGGAAATGGTATAGATGTCAGAAAGATACATCTTGAGGGGGTCATCAGTGCGTTCGCCGATCTTAAAGGCCGGCGAAGGGGCCACCGGCCCGATAACGAAATCGACCTGTTCAAAGGCCTTGGCAAAATCCTGGGCAATCAAGGTCCGTACCTGGGAGGCCTTCTTGTAATAAGCATCATAGTAACCCGCCGACAGGGCATAGGTCCCGATCATGATTCGTCTTTTGACCTCTGGACCAAAGCCTTGAGAACGGGTCTTTTTGTACATGTCAATCAGATCCTTCCCTTCGGCGCGAAAACCATATTTCACCCCGTCATACCGAGCCAAGTTGGAGCTGGCCTCAGCCGGAGCAATAATGTAGTAAGCGGCGATGGCGTATGGTGAATGTGGGAGCGAGACCTCCTTTACTTCCAAGCCCAGCCCCTTCATTACCTCTAAGGCCTTTTCCACCGCTTCTTTAACCTCTTCGGCTAGACCCTCTCCAAAGTATTCTTTCGGGACACCGACCTTTAGTCCTTTAAGGTCCTGTTCTAAGGCCTTTTCATAGTCCTGCACTTCCTGCGGGGCACAAGTAGAATCCTTGGGATCTGGCCCGGCGATGACCTTTAACAAAAGGGCAGTATCAGCCACGGTGCGTGTCAGGGGGCCGATTTGATCCAAGGAGGAAGCAAAGGCTACCAAGCCGTATCGCGACACCCGGCCATAGGTGGGCTTAAGCCCTACTACCCCACAGAAAGAGGCTGGTTGCCTGATGGAGCCACCGGTGTCTGAACCAAGTGAGCCGGCACAGAGACCGGCAGCCACCGCCGCTGCTGAGCCACCGGAAGAGCCACCGGGGACACGGGAAAGATCCCAGGGATTATGGGTGGGGAAAAAGGCCGAGTTCTCGGTGGAAGAACCCATGGCAAATTCATCCAGATTGGTCTTGCCTAAGATGACTGCCCCGGCAGCACGCAGGCGTTCGATGACCGTGGCGTCATAAATAGGAACGAAATTTTCTAAGATCTTTGAGGCACAGGTAGTGCGTATACCTTTGGTACAGATATTGTCTTTGATGGCCAAGGGCACCCCGAGAAGCGGCTTTTCTTCTCCGGCCTTGAGGGCCTGATCTGCCTCCCGGGCCTGAGAAAGGGCCTCTTCCTCGGTGATGGTGATATAGGCCTTCACCTTGGGGTCTAGCTCGGTGATCCGGTTGAGAAAGTGCCTGGTTAATTCCTCGCTTGAGACTTCTCCCCGACGCAAGAGATCACGAAGCTTGACCAATGATTCCCAATGAATAGACATGGCGGCCTCCTATTTGATCACTTTCGGGACGACAAAAAAGCCGTTTTCCTTCTCTGGGGCGTTGGACAAGACCTCTTCCACCGTATAGGACGGCTTGACTTCATCGTCACGAAAGACATTGCTTAGTTGAAGGGCGTGATAAGTAGGCTCTATTTGGCTGGTGTCAAGCTCGTTTAGTTTGGCTACATAATTCAAGATATCGGCCAACTGGGTGGTAAAGAGTTCCACCTCTTCCTCTGAAAACTCAAGCCGCGCCAAATGGGCCACATGGAGGACCTCTTCGCGTGAGATGCTCATCTCTCTCCTCCTTGAGGGATTTGACAGGCAAACTTTATCGCAAGCTTTTGAGAAATGCCAACCTTTTCCTATTTTTGCTCCTTGACATTGTCTGGCCAGTATTAAACAATCAGACAAAATCTCTGAGGAGGGTGTAATGTTAAAAAGGGTCGTTTTACTGATATGTCTGGTCTTTATGGTGGCTTCCTGCGGGCCTTTTTCAAATAGGTCAGCCAAGGTGACCACCCCTGTTGCTCCCACCAAACCCCTTTACACAGGGACTGAGTTCCCGGACATCGTCGTCCCCCGGGGCATGAGTGTGGTCCAGAGTAAGTCCATGGTGGTCAATACTTCCTCTTTTGTGGGCGGTGTCCTTACCCTGCGCGGGAGGATAAAAGTGGAGTCCCTGATCGAATTTTTCAAAAACCAGCTTGAAGCTAGGGGTTGGGAACTGGCCGGAAGCATCCATTACAAAAACACCCTTTTGGCCTTCCAACGGCCTAATGGCTCTTGCATCGTCTACATTTCTGAACCCGGCATGGGCCTCACCACCGAGATTCAAATCTGGGCCAGTGAACTCCTCTCCCCGGTCAAATGATCTTAAAGGAAAAGAAGATCCTCCTCGGGGTGACCGGGGGGATTGCTGCCTATAAGGCCCCTGAACTCCTACGCCTCTTCCAGAAGAAAGGGGCCCTGGTGCGCGTGGTCTTGACCCAAGGGGCCGAGGCCTTTATCTCACCCCTTACCTTTGAGGCCCTGACGCGGGAAAAAGTCATCACCCAGGACGACTTCTTACGCCCCCAAGGAGGATTCATTCCCCATATTGACCTCGGACGCTGGGCTGAGGCCATTGTCGTCACCCCGGCTACGGCGGCTTTTCTTTCCGGTCTGGCCATGGGAGACGCCTCTTCGGTACTTACCGCCATCATTATGGCCTCCAAGGCTCCGGTGCTCCTCTGCCCGGCCATGAATAAACGGATGTGGCAACATCCAGCTACGCAGGAAAATATCTCGCGCCTTAAGAGCTATGGCTATGCGGTGCTTTCTCCAGAAGAAGGGGCCTTGGCCTGCGGAGAAAGGGGCCCAGGGAGGTTGCCTTCTTTAGAGACTATTTTGGCCTTCACCGAAAGGCTCTTGGCCCCTAAGGATCTCTCCGGGAAGACGGTCCTGGTCACCGCTGGTCCCACCCGGGAACCCATTGACCGGGTGCGCTTTATTTCCAATCGCTCTTCCGGGCGTATGGGCGTGGCCTTAGCCTATACCGCCTGGCTTAGAGGAGCAACGGTTTTTCTGATTCACGGACCGCTTTCCGTCACTCTACCTCCTGGAGTCGAAGGAGTGCCTGTTGAAACGGCGAAAGAGATGTTAGAAGCGGTAAAGAGATATCTCTCTGAGATAGATATCTTGGTCATGGCCGCAGCGGTGGCGGATTTTGTGGTCAAGGCCCCGGTCTCCGGCAAGATCAAGAAACAGGAACACTTAAACCTCGAATTGGTAAAGGCCCCGGATATCCTACAAAGTATTAAAGATCTACGTCGTCCTGGCCAGATCATCGTCGGCTTTGCCGCTGAAGAAGGGAGAGTCCTTCGCCAAGAGGCCGAACGTAAACTAAAGGAAAAGGCCTTGGATTTAATCGTGGCCAACGATATTTCCCGCTGGGAAACAGGCTTTGAGGTGGAGACCAACGAGGTCTTAATCCTTGATCGCCTTGGTCGAGAAAAAAGGGTTTCTCTGGCCCCTAAAAGTGAAATAGCTTGGGCTATCTGGGATCAGGTCTTGGACTATGAAAGAAGAAAAATGGTTAAGGCGTCTTAAACGCTTGCGGGCTGTTCTTGCCCGACGGAAGGCGGCGTTTCTGGTCCTTTCGCCGGAGAACAGGCGGTATCTCTCCGGCTTCCCTCCAGAGGACGTGAGCCTCAACGAGAGCTCCGGGGCCCTTTTGATCACCACGAAAGAGGCCTTTCTCTTGACTGACCCGCGATACCAAGAGGAGGCCAAGGAGTGTGAGCCCCTTTTTGAACCGGTTATTTATCGTCGAGGGCTCTGGCCGGAATTGGCCCGCCTAAGACTAAAACTCGGGTTCAAAAAACTCCTCTTTGAAGAAGTCTATCTTTCCTACGCCGGTTACCAAGCCTTAAAAAAATATCTACCCGAAGTGGCCCTGGAGGGGACCAAAGGCCTGGTCGAACGCCTGCGGGTGGTCAAAGATGAGGAAGAGATCGATCTGATCAAAAAATCCTTAGAGATCGCTGAAGAGATCCTCCTTGAGGCCTCACGTCTCATCCTCCCGGGTCGAACGGAAAGGGAAATAGCCGCTCGGATCATCGAACTTTCCTATCGCCTGGCCGAAGGTCCTTCTTTTCCTCCCATCGTGGCTGCCGGCCCCAATAGCGCTCGTCCCCATGCCGAACCGACAGAACACCGTCTAAAGCCTAGAGAGCCGGTGATTATCGACATGGGGGTGAAGTATCAGGGCTATTGTTCGGACATCACTCGCAGTTTTTGCGTAGGGGAGCCTGATACCAAATTCAAAGAGATTTATCAATTGGTGCTCAAGGCCAAAGAAGCGGCACAAAAGGAGATAAAGGCCGGGGTCTATGCGCGGGTGCCTGATCTCACCGCCCGGGGCGTATTCAAAGAGGCCGGGGTGGAAAAACACTTTTGGCATTCTCTAGGCCATGGCGTAGGGCTGGCCATTCATGAGGCCCCGGCGGTCTCTTTCCGCAGTCGAAAAAAACTCCGGGCTGGCCAGGTAATCACCGTGGAACCGGGGCTTTATTTTACGGATTGGGGTGGGGTCAGGTTGGAAGACATGGTCGTCGTCCGCGAAGGAGGAGCCGAGCGCCTAAACCGCCTCGGCTTCCTCCACTTTGATTAAAGATAGCCTTCAAGCAGGGAATTTGGTCAAAAGCAGGAGGCCTTAATGATCGTCGTCACCGGTGGGGCGGGGTTTATCGGAAGTAATCTGGTCAAGGGACTCAACGAAAGAGGGATTAAAGACATTTTGATCGTGGACAATCTGGAAAAGGCAGAAAAACACAAAAACTTAAACACTTTGGATTTTTATGACTTTGTCGATAAAAGAGATTTTATAAACCATCTTTCTAAATTTAAGGGCCTAAATTTTGAAGTTATTTTTCACCAAGGGGCCTGTTCTAACACCATGGAATACAACGGAAGATATATGATGCAAAACAATTATGATTATAGCAAAGAATTGCTCCATTTTGCCATGGAAAACCAAATAAGATTTATCTATGCTTCATCTGCTTCTGTATACGGAAACGGAACAAATGGTTTTAAAGAAGATAGGGCCTGTGAGTACCCCTTAAATATTTATGCCTTTTCTAAGTTTTTATTTGACCTGTATGTTAGACGTTTTCTTGAAGATTCCAAGATACAGATCGTTGGTTTGAGATACTTTAATGTCTACGGCCCACAGGAAAACCATAAAGAAAAAATGGCTTCGGTAGTCTTTCATTTCCATCATCAAATCCTAAAAGAAGGCAAGATGAAATTGTTTGAGGGAAGCGAAAATTTCAAGAGAGATTTTGTCTATGTAAGAGATGTAGTAAAAGTCAATCTATTTTTCTTAGATCATCCCGAGAAAAAAGGCATCTTTAATTGTGGGACGGGTAAGGCCAGAAGTTTCTTAGATATAGCCAAGATCATGAAAAATTTATACGAAAAGGCCGAGATAGAATTTATCCCCTTCCCTGAGGTGTTAAAGGGCAAGTATCAAACTTTCACTGAGGCGGATTTATCTAATCTCAGAAGAGCGGGATACCAAGAAGAATTTTCCTCCTTGGAAGAAGGGGTGACGGAATACGTAAAGATTCTCAAAGAAAGTAACGGATATTGGATATAAAACCGAAAATCATTGTTCCCCCCTGGGCGGGGGGAACAATGGCCCTTAGTCTGTAGCGTATTCTACCTTCCAGACCTCGTAGACCTTCCCGGCCAGGGACGGTGCCGGCTTAAGAGTTGGTTTCCCAGGCCTCCAGCCGGCAGGACAGGCCTCACCAGGATGCTCTCGTACGTATTGGAAGGCCTGGATCTGACGGATCAGTTCGTCTACATGGCGACCGACCGGAGCATTGAGGACTTCAGCGGCCTGAACGATACCATCTGGGTCGATAATAAAGCGACCGCGGAGGTTTACCCCCAGTTTTTCGTCATAAACGCCATAGAGCTGACCGATCTTGGCCCCTACGTCCCAAAGCATAGGATAGGGTACACCGCCTTCGACCATTTTAGAGAGTTCTAATTCCTGCCAAACCTTATGGGAGAAAACCGTGTCCGTACTAATGGCCAGTACCTCTACACCAAGTTCCTGGAGCTCGGGATAGCGGACCGCTATCGTGGAAAGCTCCGTTGGTCAAACAAAGGTAAAATCCGCTGGATAAAAGCAGATTACAAGCCATTTTCCTTTATAATCCGAAAGCTTAACTGTTTTTACTTCCCCATTGTGATAAGCCTGAGCCTCAAATTCTGGAGCAGGAATCCCCGGTCTTACACACATACTTTTCCCTCCTTTCAAAAGTGTTTTAATTTTTTAAGTACTTTAAATAAAACTATAAGCAAAAAATTTAAAAAATCAATAGTTTGAAACCGTTATTTTTTAAAAATTTTTATAAATTAAATCGGCAAAAATTGAATAAAAACACAGATCTGGATGTAAACTTGAGGTTTTTGAAAAATAATGTTAAAATCTGGTCAAACTTAAAGATTAAATAACTCAAATACTTATAGGATTAAAAAATGAAGGAAAGAATTATTGTTATAGGAGGAGGACTTGCAGGTTCTGAAGCAGTATGGCAGATAGTAAAAAGAGGAATAAAGGCTATTTTATATGAAATGAGACCGGTTAAAATGACTCCTGCTCACAAAACAGACAAACTGGCTGAACTTGTCTGCTCCAATTCTTTACGGGCTAAAAATCTTGAAAAAGCAGTAGGACTTTTAAAAGAAGAATTGAAAATACTGGATTCTATTATAATGGAATCTGCTTTAAAATGTGAAATAGAGGGTGGGAAAGCTCTTGTAGTTGATAGAGACTGTTTTGCAGATTATATAACAAAAAAAATTTTAACACATCCACTTGTCGAGATCCGTAGAGAAGAAGTAAGGGAGATACCAGAAGACGAAGTGGTAATAATTGCAACAGGACCCCTTACTTCTCAGGCTCTTGCAGAATCACTTGCAAAGTTTGTTGATGCCCCTTATCTTCATTTTTATGACGCAATAGCCCCCATAGTTTATGCAGATAGTATAAACTGGGATAAAGTTTTTATAGCAGATAGATATGGAAAAGGGGAGGGCACTTATGTAAACTGTCCTCTTACAAAAGAAGAATACGATAGATTTGTGGAAGAACTTCTTAAGGCTGAAAAAGTCCCTCTTCATCCTTTTGAAGAACCTCGATACTTTGAAGGCTGTCTTCCTATAGAAGTAATGGCTGAAAGAGGAAAAGATACCTTAAGATATGGACCAATGAAACCCGTGGGACTGATTGATCCACGAACAGGTAAAGAACCTTATGCAGTGGTTCAGCTTCGCCCAGAAAATAAAGAAAAAACTCTTTACAATATGGTTGGTTTTCAAACCAAACTGAAATATCCTGAACAGGAAAGAATTTTTCGTATGATACCCGGACTTGAAAAAGCAGAATTTGCAAGGTATGGCTCAATTCATAGAAATACCTTTGTCAATGCTCCACTTGTTCTTAAACCAACATTACAATTAAAAAAAGCACCAAATATATTCCTTGCAGGACAGATTACAGGAGTTGAGGGCTATGTGGAATCAACTGCAATGGGATTGGTTGCAGGAATTAATGCTGTTAGGTTTTTAAAAGGAAAAAAACTTCTCATCCCTCCTCCTGAAACAGCTATAGGTTCTCTTATTCATTATCTTCAAACAGCAGATCCTAAACATTTCCAGCCAATGAACATTAATTGGGGACTGTTTCCTCCCCTTAATATTAAAACAAAGAAAAAATTTAAAAAACAGGAGAAATATCTTAAACTCGCAGAAAGAGCTCTAAAAATTATAGAAGTATGGAAAAAAGAAATAAATTAAAAATTATTGATTAAAAGCTCCCCCTATGTATCCTTTTATAACCGGAATAGTGATGTCTTTATTAACTTCAAGCCATACAACATCATTTTCAATTTTTACCACTCTTCCTATAACCCCTCCTGAAGTAAATACTTTCTGTCCCGGTCTTAATTCAGAAAGAAATTTTTGATGTTCCTTCATTCTTTTCTGCTGGGGACGAATTAAAAGAAAATAAAAAATAACAAAAATAAGTATCAAAGGCAAAAATGTAAAAAGAAGTCCTATTACTGGATTCCCCTGTGGATGTGCTCCTCCGTGGGAAGGTGGAGGTGCCATTGCCCAAGCCCTGTCAATTAAAAAATCAATAAATCCCATAAAAGCCTCCTTAAAAGTTTTATTTCAAAAACTATTCTTCTCAGAATAAAAAACTTTAAGCTCTTCTATTAGTTCCTCAAGCCTTTCCTCTTTTATTGCTTTTTTGATGCGTTCTATAAGTTTAGCATAATAAAATAAATTGTGAAGAGTTAAAAGATGATAAACCAGAAGTTCTTTTGCATGGAAAAGATGTCTTAAATAAGCTCTGGAAAAATTTTTACATACATAACACTCACATTCTTCATCAAGTGGATCGGGATCATTTTTATAACAGGCTCTTTTAATGGAGATCACACCTTTTGAGGTAAAAACACTTCCTCTTCTCGCATTTCTGGTGGGAAGCACGCAATCAAACATATCCACTCCTGCACTTATTGCCT
>CAZROA010000088.1:0-13506 GCA_964601575.1 uncultured Thermodesulfobacteriota bacterium | reverse complement strand
GGGCGTATAGAATTTGACAATCAGGGTAATATCAAGAAATTCTACGAGACCTACCGGATAGACCCGGATACCGGGGCCTTGGTCCAGATCGTCAACGAAAACGGCACCCCGGTTAACGATCCACAGGATGGCTACGAGGTCCTTGGAGCACATGGTTACCCGATCATTCTGGCGGACTTCCTGGGGCTCAATATCGACAACGACCCAGCCCAGACCGACGAACAACGAGAAGAGGCCCGACAAGACATCCAGCAGATCGAATTTAACACCGGTTATTACTATAAAGACGGGGCCTGGCGTTCTGAATCCGTACGTACCACCCAGTATGCCACCAGCAATTCGACCATCTTTTACGACCAGGATGGTTATGGTCCCGGCTATCTGGAGGCCATTTCAGTGGATACCGAGGGGGTGCTTACTGGCCATTACTCCAATGGTCGGGTTATTCCCCTCTGGATGGTTGGGTTGGCCAATTTCAACGCCCCGGAGATGCTCGATAAGGCCGGGGGTAATCTCTACCGGGAGACCACACATTCCGGGCCACCGGTCACCGGCAAACCCGGGACCAACGGTCTGGGCTCCATTGCCCCCAATAGCCTTGAACAATCGAACGTGGATCTTGGCGAACAGTTCGTCAAGATGATTACTATCCAGCGGGGCTTTCAGGCCGACGCCAGGATCATCACCGTCACCGACACCATGCTCGATGAGCTTCTCAATCTCAAGCGTTAATCCCTTGGGGTCTGCTTCTCTTTAGAGGGGGCAGACCCCGAAGATCGATGATAAAGACCCTTTCGGTAGCGTCTGACCGCTCGAAGGTGTTCTCTTAGGGTGTGCGAAAAATAATGTCTCCCATTGCCCATGGCCACAAAATAGAGATATTTGGTCTTGGCTGGGTAGAGCACCGCCCGAATGGCCTCTCGTCCTGGATTACAAATAGGCCCTGGGGGGAGACCGGGATAGAGATAAGTATTGTAAGGATTCTTGACTTGAAGGTCCCTTCGATAAAGGGGGCGTCTAAATTTTTTTAAGGCGTATCTAACCGTGGGATCAGCCTGAAGGGGCATTCCCCTTTTGAGACGATTCCAGAAGACACCGGCAATAAGGGCCCGTTCTTGAGGGACCATGGCCTCTTTCTCCACAATAGAGGCAAGAGTGATCACTTGTTGCACGCTGAGCCCCAGTTCCTTGGCCCGTGGGGCAAATTCCTCCCAGACCTTCCAAAATTGGTTGACCATCCGGGTAATGATTTCCTCGGGGGTCATATCCTTGTAAAAGGCATAGGTATCAGGGAAGAGATAGCCTTCGGCAGTGGGCCCTGGAAGGTGAAGTTTTTTAAGGAGCTTCTCATCAGAGGCCGCGGCCAAAAAGGCCTTGCGGGAGACAAGACCGGCTTGGTCAAGGAGATCAGCGATCTCCCAAAGGTTATAGCCCTCGGGGATGGTCACCATATGGGTAAGGACCCGCCCCTCGGCCAATATTTTAAGGATCTCTGACGGAGACTTTCGAGGATCGAGTTGGTATTCTCCGGCCTTGAGTTGATTAATAAGCCCTAAACGCAAGGCCTCGATGGTAAAGCCCAAGGGACTCCGAATGATCCCTTTTTCCGCCAAGATTTGAGCCACACGCTTAAAAGGTGTACCTGGAGGAAGATAGACGATCTTGGGGGTCACTTTCTCTCCGGGAAAGGCTGCTGGGAGAGTGAGTTCATAGTACCAGGCCCCTAAATAAACCAAGCACCACAGGATAAATAGCCCTCGAAGCAATGTCTGACTTTTCATTTTTCCGGCTCAAGGTAAAAATATCTGCCGCAAAGATGATCAAGTTTGGTATCTTGTCAAGATGGAGAGGCCCTACTACACTCAGAAGCCAACCAAAAGGAGGCCTACATGGATGAACAAACTATCAAGATTTTGGAGAAAGAACTGCAAGAAAACCCCCAATCAGTCTTCGCCCACCACCGGTTAGCCCTAGCCTATTGGAAGGCAGAACGCTTGGAAGAAGCCATCTCTATCTTCAAACGTCTCCTTAAGATCGATCCTTCCAACTTTGAGGCCCGCATCAATCTAGGCACCCTCCTGGCCCAGGTGGGTTATCTGGAACACGCCAAGAAACAATTTGAAACCGCCCTAAAGATCTACCCCTCCTCGGCAGAGGCCTTGGTCAACTTAGGTCTGGTCCACTTTCATTTGGGCAATCTCTCTGAAGCCAAGGAATGTTACAAAAAGGCCTTGGAGATCAAACCCGAGTGGCCTCCTTTGTTGGTCAATCTTTCTACGGTCTATGTGGAAGAAGGTCAGTTTGAAAAGGCCGTTTCTTGCTGCCAGAAGGCCTTGGAGGTAGATCCGGAGTTTTCCATGGCCTATAACAATCTGGCCGTAGCCTATTATCACTTAGGTGAAAGAGAAAAGGCCCGCGAGGCTTTGGATAAGGCCAAAGGGCTTGGCTATCCGGTAGACAGAACTTTAGAAGAACAAATCATGGAGGGGGGCTAACATGCCTGGCAGGCCTGTCACTTGTCCCTTTTGTGGCCAGCCAGTAGATAAACCTCGTGATCTCGGCTTTCAGACCTCGGATTTTGATGCCGGTATCTGCGAATGCGGAGCGGTGTATGTAAGCGATGTCACCGGTTTTAACCAAGGAGCAGCCTTTGTGGAGGCCTTGACCCTGGCCTGTGGAGGAGATTGGGATCTAGCTTGGGAGCTTTCCCCAGAAGAGGATTATAAGGAAGTAATCTTGGAGGGCTACGATCAAAGAGAGCACCTCCTTTATTCCGAGAGAGAACGTCGGGAATTGGGTATCCGCGGGGTACTTTATTTTCTGAAATTGGCCGATGAGATACGGGATATCTCCCTTGAACAACTAAAAGAACTCCGAAGCCAAAGGCCTCAAACTCCAAGACCCCCGGAAGAGATCAAACCCCGCCGTCTCCATCGACGAGAGGTTGAGGAACTCATTCAAAAGGGTCAAGAAAAGGAACTGCTCCTCCTTTGTCAGCATCAACCGGTAAACCTTCGCATCTTGCAAAAGGTACTTTATAGCGCCGATCCCCTTTTGCGCTGGCAGACAGTGATGCTTTTAGGCCAGGCGGCTCAGATGCTCCTTGAAGATCACCCGGAAATGATCGCTGATCTAGTCAAGCGCCTGATCTATGCCAGCGCTGACTCAGCGGCCTCAGCCTGGGGGGCCCTGGAGACCGTGGGAGAAATCATCCGCCGGGCCCCTAATCGGTTTGGACTCTTTGTCAGAAATCTCTTTGCCTTCCTCAAGTATCCAGAATTCCGTCCGGGGACCCTGTGGGCCCTGGGGCGCATCGGTGAGAAACACCCGCAACTCATTCGGCGTCTATCGGTCTTCCCGCTATTAAAATTACTTGAAGATAACGACCCAACCGTGCGAGGGCTGGCGGCCTGGGCTGTTGGGCGTATCAGGCTCGTAGAGGGCGAAAAGGCCCTTCAAGCCCTGCTCGAAGACCAAACTCCCCTTAGTATGTATTCTCCGGAGGAAAAGTCCCTGATAGAGACGACCGTGGCCGCTTTAGCCAAAGAGGCCTTACAAAGACTGGAAGAAGAATAATTTTACCGGAGCATAAGATGTCAAATCCTGAAGAACAAATACTCAAAATGGTAGAAAAGACCCTGGAGGAAGAAAATTTGCCGGAAGACTTGAAAGAGGCCTTAAAATGGTACAAAGAGGCCCAAATTATGTGGGCTCAAGGCCGAAGTCTCGATGCCCTTTCTCGGTATGAGGCCTCTTTGGAGGTCTTCCTTAAACATGGTCGTTTTCGAGAGGCCGCCAATGCCTCTGAAAAGATCGGAGACATCTATTTTTGGCGTGGCAATTTTCAAAAGGCCTTAAAGCCTTACAAAATGGCCTTAGACATCTGTGAGGAGTTCGAAGACGAGATTGGGGCGGCCATTATGAGCGAAAAGATCGTCTATGTCTTTCAAAAGACCAACGAACCCGAACGCGCCCTGCCTTATCTTTATCGTTCCCTGGAGATAGCTGAAAAATACGGCGATGCCCATCGGGCGGCCCGGGCCTTGGTTGGGATAGGCGATGTTAACCGCTATAAGGGTAAAATGGACGTGGCCCTGGAGGCCTATGAACTGGCCCACAAGATCTATAAAGGGATGGGCTCTCGAGAACAGGCCGAACTGGTATCAAACACCATCCAATCACTCCGCCAGCAGATGGACCGCGGGGAAAAGCCCTCGGAGGGCATTGGGGAGAGAGATTCTTAGACGCCCCCCTTGGTCTACAATTTTGTCTGAAAGTTGGGCCAATTTTTCTTGCACTTTGCCAAAGAGCACCGTGGGATACTTGCGCCCAGGCTCAAAACCAGAGTGCCCACAGACAAAGGTCTCTCCGCCTATCTCTACCGGGATGCCGTAGAGGCGACAGGTCACCGGGCGGACTTCATAAAGGACACACCGCTTGCGGTCATCGAGAAGCGGACAGCGAATCTTGACCATGGAAAGGACAAAGGGGGTGATCACCTCCGGGGCCTTTTTAGACCATTCTTTTTCGTATTTTTCAAGGCGCCGAAAGACATCACGCCTGACCTTGCGGGGCTGCTTTCGGAATTCGCGGTGGATCAAAAAGGCCTCGGCCAGAGAGAGATCAAACAAGGCGTAACAACAATCAACACACCCTGGCTTACAACGAACCTCTTTAGGAAACTTTCGCTTCGTCTCCCTGAAGGCCGCGTCTACCTCTTGAAAGAGCTCTTCCAATCCTTGCCAAAGAGCCTTCATGGCTAACGCGAATGCCCGGGGAGGTTAAGCGCGGCACAAGTACCGGTCTCACACTTGTGGGTCTCTATAGTCGGTTTGCTCGGCCCGCCGTCACTAACAATGGCCGTGGCCACACTCATCAGGCGCTTGAGACGTGGGCTCTTACATTTAGGACAGGTGAGGCTTGAAATTTCATCTCGATTACGTACCAGGGTCTCGAATTCATGTTTACAATCTTCACAAACAAACTCATAGATGGGCATCTTGCCCTCCTTCGCCCAAAATTAGGCTCCCAAACTGGCTCAAGCCTGCTAATCTATTAAAGATAAACCAGAAAAAGTCAATGTTCTGCAAATCATAGGAGGTAAAAATTGCCGGGAAATACCTTTGGCCAATGTTTTCGCGTAACCACCTTTGGTGAATCTCATGGCGTGGCCTTAGGGGCGGTGGTGGATGGCTGCCCCCCGGGGCTTACCTTAGACGAGACCTATATCCAAGAAGAACTTGACCGCCGCCGCCCAGGTAAATCTCCTGGGGAGACTCCTCGGAAAGAACCGGATCGCGTGCAGATCCTTTCCGGGGTCTTTGAGGGCCGCACCACAGGGATGCCTATTGCGATGGTCGTCTATAATAAAGACGCCCGTCCTTCGGCCTATGAACCCATTAAAGATCTCTTCCGTCCGGGACACGGAGATTGCACCTATCTCTGGAAATACGGCCTTAGGGATTGGCGGGGTGGTGGCCGATCAAGTGGAAGAGAGACCGTGGCCCGCGTGGCGGCAGGGGCTGTAGCCAAGAGGCTCCTTGAAGAATTTGGCATCGAGGTCATCGCCTATACTATGGCCCTTGGTGGAGTACGAGCCAAGAAAAGAGATCTTTCGTTTGTCTATCAAAATCGCCTCTTCTGTCCTGACCCAGAGGCCTTACCCTTGATGGAGGAGCGGGTCAAAGAGGTGCGGGCCCAGGGAGACTCTATAGGAGGCATCGTTGAGATCGTCGCCCGAGGGGTACCAGCCGGCCTCGGAGAGCCGGTCTTTGACAAGCTTGATGCCGACTTGGCCAAGGCCTTGATGAGTATCGGGGCGGTGAAAGGGGTCGAGATCGGTGCTGGGTTTGCTGCCGCAGAGATGCTTGGCTCAGAGCACAACGACCCTATTACTCCTCAAGGATTTAAGACCAACCACGCCGGAGGTATCTTGGCCGGTATCTCTAATGGAGACGAGATTATCTGTCGGGTAGCGGTAAAACCCATCCCCAGCATCAGCCAAGAACAAGAGACCATCGATATCCACGGCCAACCGACCAAGATCCGTGTCGGAGGCCGTCATGATGCTTCAGCCATCCCGCGTATCGTTCCGGTGTGCCAGGCCATGGTAAGGCTGACCTTAGCCGACCACCTATTACGTCAATTGGCCATTGCCTCTTTTACCCATTGGGAAAAGAAGGTATTTAGCCCATGAGCCGAAAATTATGGATTATCTCGGCTATCATCATCTTGGCCGGCATCCTTAGCGTCGTCATCGCCATCAAGTTCTATCGTCAGGGTCTTACCTTTGTTAGGCCTTTTGTCAAAAGAGAAAAAGTACCTTCCATGGTACGGGCCCTGCCTTTTAAAAAGAAAATACCCCGACGACAAAAACCCCTTATCGTTCGCAACCTAAAGGCCAACCAAATCCTCTTGACCAATGTCTTGGCCACCCCCGCCCATTCTCCCAAGGGGACCTATCTGGTCCTCTCTCTTGTCCTTGATCTTTCTTCTGTGGAGGTGGCCCAAAGGTACACCAAACAAAAGCCTCTGCTGGAAGAAACCATCATAAATTGCGTCCAACGAATCGAGTATCGAGACCTACGTTCTTCAGAAGGAGTGACCATCCTCAAAAAAGAACTTGAAAAGGCCTTCAAAAAGATCTTAAAAGATAAGATGACTGCCCTTTGGGTGGCGGAATATAGTTTTCAACGGATAAAGAGACTCTAAAATGGCCTATCTCTTAGTCCTTAAAGAATCACAAAATTGGGAAAAAGCCATCAAACGCGGGCTTGAATTAATCAAACAAGGTGAGACCGAGCTCTTGGTTATGGACGAGGCGGTGACCAGGTGCATTCGATGCGAGCCGGAGCTCTTCCGCTACTTGCATCAGTTCATCCTCGATGGTGGAAAGGCCTTGGTCTGTTGCCAATCGCTCACCAAATACGGCATCCCTGAGACCAGACCACCTGAAGCCTTTATCCGCCTTGAAGAAGGCCAGGCCCTTATCTCGGAAAAGAAAAAGGCCGGCTGGCAGATAGAGGAGTTCTGATCACTAGAGCCAACCTTGAAAGCCGATCTTTTCTCCTAACTCTTCGACGATCTTTTTGACCAAGGGTTCGGTCTCGGCGCTGGTCCGCAAAAGCACCACCCCTGGCTCCAAGGTAGAGAGCCAGGCCATATGGCCGGAGGCCTCTAGGATAAAGCGCAAGAGATAGATCTTTTGGGGATCGATCTTGGCCTTTAGTTGCCGGCCTTCCATGCTTGACACCTCAGGGCCTTGTTTTTACCCTCTCCTCTGACATGCGCAAACTTAAATGGCAAGTGGCGGCCCCTGATCGCGAGGCCATCCGGCTTCTTACCAAAGAACTGGGGCTTTCTCCCCTCCTTGCCCATCTCCTCGTGGTCCGGGGACTAAGAGAGCCACAAAAGGCCTACTCTCATCTTAATCCTTCTCTACGAGACTTTCCCGACCCCTTTCTCTTGCCAGACATGGCCAAGGCCATCAATCGCTTGATCCAGGCCATCGGTCAAAGAGAAACCATCGCCATCTATGGGGACTACGATGTGGATGGCACCACCGGAGCTGCTGTCCTTTATCTCTTTCTCAAAGAGCTTGGGCTTTCTCCTCTGGTCTTTTTCCCCCATCGTGAAAGAGATGGCTACGGTTTTCATGCCAGCTTCATTCCCCAAATAAAGGCCCATGGAGCAAGACTCGTCATCACTGTAGACTGCGGCATCACCTCTCACGAGGCCTGTAAAGCTGCCAAGGAAGCAGGGCTTGAGGTAATCGTCACCGATCATCATGAAGTCCCTCCTCGTCTCCCTTCGGCGCTTGCGGTCATAAACCCCAAGCGCCCGGACAGCCTTTATCCAAGCCGGGAAATAGCCGGGGTGGGCGTGGCCTTTGCCCTGATAAGGGCCTTACGACAGGAACTTTATAGAAAAGGCTTTTTCCATAACCGCGAGATCCCTAATCTCAAACGCTATCTCGATCTGGTAGCCTTGGGGACCATTGCTGACATTGTCCCCCTCACCGGTGAGAACCGGCTTATTTCTTATTTTGGCTTGCAGGAACTTAGTACCACCAAGAGGACAGGCCTGGTGGCCCTCAAGAAGGCTGCTGGTCTTGAAAATCAGGCCGTTGGGGTAACTGAGGTCGTCTATCGCCTGGCACCGAGGATAAATGCGGCCGGGCGGCTAAAAGAGGCCCTCCTTGCCTTTCAGCTCTTGATCACTCAAGACGAGGAAGAGGCCAAGACACTGGCCGAAGAGCTCAACCGTTTAAACGCCGAACGTCAGCGCCTAGAAGATCGCATCCTTAGGGAGGCCTTGGAAGAGATCCAAAAACGCTTTCAAGAAAGCCAATTCTCCATCGTCTTGGCCGGTGAAAACTGGCCCCTTGGGGTGATTGGCATCGTGGCCTCAAGGCTTCAAGAGCTTTACTACCGCCCGGTAATCTTGCTCTCCTTAGAAGGAGAAGAGGCCCGTGGCTCAGGCCGGAGTATTCCCGAAGTAGATCTCTTTCACTGCTTGAGCCAATGCCAGGAACACCTCCTCCGCTTCGGAGGCCACCCAGGGGCAGCGGGGCTAAAGCTAAGCCTCGATAAGCTAGACGATTTCATTCAGGCCTTTGAAGAGGCTGTCTCTAGATCACTTTCCGGTGAATTAGTCACCCCGACTCTTTTCTTAGACGCCTGGGTCAAGGTCTCTGATCTTTTGGAACCCAATTTCCTTGAAGGATATTCTCGCCTGGGGCCTTTTGGCCCGGGCTATCCAGAACCGATTTTTGCCTTGAAGGGCTTTGAGATCCGCCAGCCACGGATCGTTAAGGAAAAACACTTTAAGTTCTTTCTTTGGCAAGGAGGTCTTGGGCTTCCGGCCATTAGTTTTGGCTTTGGAAACAGTATGCCAAAGAAAATAGACGCCTTGGCCGGTTCGTTAGATTTTTCCGAATTCCAAGGCCGCCGTTATATCCAGCTTCTAATCAGGGACCTGAAGTAATTTGTCTCTTCTTTCGAAATATTTGACATCTTAAGGGAGAGGCCTAATCTAAAAAACAGGAACCCTTCGGAGGAGGTGGAGCATGAAGGTAAACCCCTTGATGTTTCGGGAGTACGACATTCGCGGCAAAGTAGATGATGACCTAACGGTGGAGGTAGCGGAAGCCATTGGTAAGGCCTATGGCACCATGGTCAAACGAAACGGAGGAAAAAAGGTCGTCTCTGGGCGAGACGGAAGGCTATCCGGGCCTAAGCTCCATGAGGCCCTTATCAAAGGCATATTGTCTACCGGGCTAAGTGTGATAGACATCGGCGTTACCCCTACTCCGGTCATGTATTTTTCTCTTTTCAACCTGGAAGGAGTTGATGGTGGCATCCAAGTTACGGGTTCCCACAATCCACCAGAATTTAACGGTTTTAAGATCTGTGTAGGCAAAGAGACCATCTATGGTCCTAAGATTCAAGAACTTAGAAGGCTTATTGAGGCCGAAGATTTTGAGACCGGCCAAGGCCAAAGAGAGACCTCTGATATCCTACCGGTATATCTCAAATATCTCCGGGAAAACATAAAGATAACCCGCCCCTTGAAGGTGGCCCTTGACTGCGGCAACGGAGTCACAGCCCTTACCGCGCCTGAGGCCTTTTCCGCCCAAGGCTGCCAGGTCATCTCCCTTTATTGCGAAGTAGATGGCACCTTCCCTAATCACTTTCCAGACCCGGTGGTAGAGAAAAACATTGCCGACCTACGTCGCAAGGTGGTGGAGGAGAAGGCGGATTTTGGGGTGGGCTACGACGGCGACGGTGACCGTATCGGCGTGGTGGATGATCAGGGAAACATCCTTTGGGGTGACCAGCTCATGATCCTCTTTGCCCGGGAAATTTTAAAACAGCACCCTGGAGCCACCATTATCGGCGAGGTCAAGTGTTCGCAGGTGATGTATGATGAGATCAAGAGACTGGGCGGTCGCCCGATCATGTGGAAGACCGGCCATTCTCTAATCAAAAACAAGATGAAAGAAGAGGCCGCCCTTCTTGCTGGAGAGATGAGTGGCCACATCTTTTTTGCCGACCGCTACTTTGGGTTTGACGACGCGGTCTATGCCTCTTTAAGGCTGGCCGAAATCGTCGCCCAATCAGAGACACCCCTCTCGGAGATGCTCAAAGATCTGCCTAAGATGGTCAGCACACCAGAGATCCGGGTCGAGTGCCCTGATGAAAAGAAGTTTGAGATCGTGAGTCGCCTTACCGAGCGTTTGAAAAAAGAAGGCTACCAAGTCATTGATATCGACGGGGCTAGGGTCATTTTTGAAGACGGCTGGGGTCTGGTGCGGGCTTCAAATACTCAGCCGGTCTTGGTCCTGCGCTTTGAGGCCAAGGATGAGACTCGGCTCAAGGAGATCCGCAGCCTCATCGAAGGCAAGCTCGAAGAAGTGAAGAAAGAGGTCTGATGGAACACATCAAGGGGGTGCTTCCCAAAATATGGGCCTCTCCTGCGTGGAAGAAGCGGCTTCAGGCGGGAGAGGTCCTTTTGCGATGGGAAGAGATTGTCGGCCCGGCCATCGCCAAGGCTGCTCGCCCTAAAAGTTTTTCTAAGGGGCGCCTTATCATTGAGGTGGAAGACTCGATCTGGATGAATCAACTCCATTTTGAAGAAGAAAGGATCCTTAGTTTACTGAATGTCCAGGCTGGAGAAGAGTTATTCCAAGAGATCCGCTGGGTCCTTTCAAAAAGGCCCTTTAGAAAACACCCTAAAAGATCAACTAAGGCCAGAGAGATACCGCCACGTCTCCGCCAAAAGATAGAAAAAGAAGTAGCGGTGATCGAAGACCCGGAGCTCCGCGAGGCCTTTCTACGCCTTCGTTTAACCCTTCTCAAGAAAGGACAAAGAGCTTCTCGGCTTCTGAGGTATAAGGACCACCTGGATGTTGGTAGATAAAAAACGGAGGAAGGACCCGCAGTTCCTCTCCTCCCCCTTTGACCGCCTCAAGGAGCACCAATCGTCCCTCGTCTCCTGGATAAGAATGGACTACTTGTAGACGCTTGGGCTCCAAACGAAATCCCTTGGCCTTGGCCATAAGAGTGGCCAAACGATGAGCCGGATAGATGATAAAAAACCTTCCCCTCTCCCGGAGAAGCACTCGCGCCGCCTTGAGCACGTCTTCCAAGGAAGCCAGAATCTCATGCCGGGCCAGGCGTTCTTCTTCATTAGGTGAAAGCCTTCCGGCCCTGGGTGAACGAAAGGGAGGGTTGGTAAAGACCACGTCAAAGGCCCCGGGACGAAAGGGAGGCCTTCGTAAGTCCCCGAGGACAGGAAAGACTCGCTGTACAAGGCGGTTTTCGCGGATATTGCGGGCAAAACAGCGAGCTAAACGGGTCTGGATCTCAAGCCCAGCGAGGATACTTTTAGGATAGCGGCAAGCGAGCACCAGGGAGATCACGCCACAGCCTGCCCCGAGATCCAAAGCTTTTTCCCCAGGGCGTAAGGTGATAAAACCAGCTAAGAGCAAGGCATCAATGGAAAAACGATACCCTTCCCGAGGCTGGTAAAGGATCAAGTGGCCTTCAAATAAGGTGTCACGGGTAAGCTCAGTCGAACTCGACAAGGACCTCTCCTTCTTGGCCAAGGAACTTGGCCGCCGAACCCATGGAGACGGCAATTTCAAGTAATCCGTCACTCCCTATGAGGGCCAAGGGTTCTCCAGGAGCAACTTCAGCATAGGTACGCTTGAAAGGCAGGCGTTTTTCAGCAAAGCATACGGCCTTGATAGACTTCTCCTGCAAATGTTCCTGGGAAATATTGGTGACCAGGTTCCCAAAACGGTCGACATAGATTACGGCCCCGCGGATCCTTCCTGGCTCAAGAGAAACTTGCGGCCAGGGGAGACGGACGGGATCTGCCACCTGCGGGCCGAGGGCCGAAGGCTTTAAGCCTCTCGCCAGATGGGCTGCCACCGGGGCAAAGATATCCCGACCATGAAAGGTCGTACTTTGCTGTGGCAAGCAATAAGTCTGGTTTTGTAATTCATAAGCCACAAACTCTTGAGCCCGATCATAGACCAGGGTGAAAAGACCATTGTCCGGCCCTACGAAAAACCGGCCCTCAGCCACCAGGCAAAGGCCACGTCTTTCGGTGCCTACCCCGGGGTCCACCACGGCGACAAAAACGCTCCCTTCTGGAAAGTAACGAAACGAGGCCCCTAGGAGGTAGGCCCCCTGAGCAATGTTCTGGGGATCCACCTCATGGGTAAGATCGACAAGGACAGCCTCCGGGCAGATGGAAAGCGCCACCCCTTTCATTACGCCTACATAGTGATCCCTCAATCCAAAGTCCGTAAGAAAAACGATTACTCGAGGCGACCCTTTGTCCATAATTTTAACTTAGACCAAAATTTTCAGATTTGCCTATTAAAGTTTACTGTGCGACAGACAAAAAAATTCTTTCCTGCTACACTTTGGAAACGCTGGCCAACTAGAAAATAAAAAGGAGGCCATGGTGAAGATCGCGGTCATCGGGGCCGGTAGTTGGGGAACAGCCCTGGCCAATCTCCTGGCCAAAAAAGGCCTTTCCGCCGTGCTGCTTGCCAGGCGGGAAGAAGTAGCCCAGGCCATCGGGGAACGTCATGAAAATCCATTTTATCTTCCAGGAATCTCTCTTTCCTCAAGACTTAAGGCCACGACTAAAGCCGAAGATATCCTGCCCAAGACCGAGGTTATCGTCTTTGCCGTCCCCTCCCACGCCTTGCGAGAAACTATACGCCAACTAAAACCTCTCCTCAAAAATCCTGTCCCTCTGGTCTCGACCATCAAAGGCATTGAGGAAAAGACCCTGGCGACCATGAGCCAGGTGCTTACCGAAGAGCTCGGTCCATCATGGCAGGCCATGTTCACCGTGCTTTCCGGGCCAAGCTTTGCCGAAGAGGTGGCCAAGGAGTTCCCTACGGCGGTGACGCTTGCAGGCTACGATCGCGAGATCACCACTCGTATTCAGAAACTCTTCTCTTGCTCTTATTTTCGAGTCTATCGCAGTACCGATGTCATCGGAGTAGAACTTGCCGGGGCGCTCAAAAACATCATCGCCATCGCCGTGGGCATCTCAGATGGGCTTAAACTCGGACTTAACGCCCGAGCAGCGCTCATCACCCGGGGGCTGGCCGAAATCTCACGCCTTGGGCTCCGTCTTGGAGCAAATCCTTTAACCTTTTCAGGGCTTGCCGGGCTGGGTGACCTGGTGCTCACCTGCACCGGGCCGCTTTCAAGGAATCGCTCCGTAGGCCTGCGCCTAGGGCGTGGGGAAAAACTCTCCCAGATCCTTTCCGACATGACCCAGGTGGCCGAAGGAGTGCGCACCACGGCTTCGGTTAAGGAGCTTTCCGAAAGGCTTGGGGTAGAAATGCCTATCACCCAGGCTGTCTATCGCGTGCTCTACCAGGAGGAAGACCCCTTGAAAATGGCTCGAGACCTGCTTTCACGGGAACTCAAAGAAGAATTCGGCGAATTGGATCTTCGCTTTTCAAGATAGAAA
>CAZROA010000087.1:0-9567 GCA_964601575.1 uncultured Thermodesulfobacteriota bacterium | reverse complement strand
GATCCAAACCTAGAAATTGCCTTTTATCCCAGGGATTGCATTAAATGTTATGATTGTTTCGAAGTCTGCCATACCAATGCCATCGAAAAAGATAGACCTTTAAAAATCAATCGCCCACTATGCGATAGATGCGGAGAATGTGTAAAAATATGCCCAAGCCGTAGTCTTAGAGAAGTTGGACATTTTTATCCTATTGAAGAGCTAGTATCTATCTTGATGCGTGATAAAGTGTTTTATGAAGTTTCAGGAGGTGGGGTAACGATTTCAGGGGGAGAACCAAGTTTACATATGAATTATGTTTCTTCTCTCCTTAAAATACTCAAAAGAAAAGGAATACATACCGCTATTCAAACAAATGGATTCTTTAATTGGTCTGACTTTAAAGAAAAATTATTACCTTGGCTAGACTTGATTATGTTTGATGTTAAATTAGTCGATCCTCAGAAACATCTAAAATATACAGGCCAGGAAAACGATATCATCTTAGAAAATTTAAATCATCTCACCAAAGAAGCCCCGGAAAAACTCCTCCCACGGACCCCTCTTATCCCTTATTTTACGGCGACGACCGGGAATCTAAAGGCCATTTCTGAGCTCTATCAAGGGTTAGGAATAAACCGTTGTTCTCTTCTTTCATATAATCCAACCTGGTTTTCCAAAGCAGAAAATATAGGGAAGAAGGTATCTCCTAAACTGTCAAAACATTTTATGGACCGCGAAGAAGAGAAAAAATTAAGAAAAATCTTTTCTTGGGCAGAGTTAGTGGCTTGATCGCTCCTTTTTAAGTTCTAAAAAGGCCTGTTCAAGGGCCCTTTTGACCGTCTCCGGCGCGGTTCCTCCTGGCACCCTGCGGCGGGCTATTGAGCCTTCCAAGGTCAGCCAATCATAAACATCTCCTTCGATCAGATCCGAAAACTCGCGGAATTTCTCCAGAGGGAGTTCCCAGAGTTTAAGTCCTTTCTCTAGACAATAGGCCACGATATTCCCCACTACGTGATGGGCCTCACGAAAGGGAAGACCTTTGGTCACTAAATAGTCAGCCAGATCAGTAGCTGTTAAGAACCCCTCTTCACAGGCGGCCCGCATGCGTTCGGCCTGAGGCTCAAGGCCTTCGATTAAGGCCTTGGCCAATCTCAACGAGGCCTTCATCGTGTCCACCGTGTCAAAGAGGGCTTCTTTGTCTTCTTGGAGATCGCGATTATAGGTCAAGGGCAACCCCTTGATCACGGTGAATAAGGCCAGTAAATGACCAACCACCCGACCGCTTTTTCCGCGAATGAGTTCAGCCACATCCGGATTCTTCTTTTGAGGCATGATGGAGCTCCCGGTACAGAGCTTGTCCGGAAGGTCTATAAAGCTAAACTCCGGACTCATCCAGAGGATGAGCTCTTCCATCAGGCGTGAGAGATGGGCAAAACAGATGGCCGCTGCAGCCATAAACTCCAGCATAAAATCCCGGTCAGAAACGGCGTCCATACTGTTACGGGTGATCTCTTCAAAACCAAGCTCCCGAGCGGTCATCTCTCTATCAATAGGGAAAGGCGTGCCAGCCAAGGCCGCACTCCCTAAGGGGCATATATTTACCCGCCGGCGGACCTCTCGAAGCCTTTCTGTGTCACGCCGAAACATCTCGTAATAGGCATGGAGATGATGGGCCAAAAGTACCGGCTGGGCGTGCTGAAGATGGGTAAATCCAGGAAGGATAATCCCCAGCCCTTGTTTGGCCTTACGGAGTAAAGACTCTCGCAAGTCTAAGAGAAGCCCGAGCAATTGATCTATTTCTTCCCGAAGATAAAGCCTTACGTCGGTGGCCACCTGGTCGTTTCGGCTACGGGCGGTATGGAGCTTCCCAGCCACCGGGCCGATTTTTTCCCTTAAAGCCGCCTCGATGTTCATGTGTACATCTTCAAGTTCCTTACGCCATTGAAAGTTTCCGGCCTTAACCTCTTCGGCGATCTCCTGAAGACCGCGGACAATGAGCTCTGCCTCTTCGGACTTTATAATGCCACAAGCCCCGAGCATCCTGGCGTGGGCTATACTCCCCTGGATATCGTACAGGGCCAAACGATGATCGAACTGGACCGAGGCGGTGAATTCTTCTACCAATTCGTCTGTCTTTTCGGTAAATCGGCCACCCCAGGGTTTTTTATTGGACATATCTGCCTCCACCGAGTCTTGGTGGATAATAATAAAACAAAAAAACCGGAGGGTAACCTTCCCCCTCCGGTTTTTTAAAAGTAGAGGAGGTGGGGGAGTTATTTTTTACCGACCCGACGACCCAAAGGAATACCCACAAGCAAAAGGGCACTCCCGACAAGGAGGATACTCGCCGGCTCCGGAGTATGATAGGCAGTTACCTCCAAATGATCATTCCCGCACTCCATGGTCCAGTGAACCTTGAACCAACCTACATAGCCACCCAAGGCACTCCAGGGGATACTTACCTCCATAAGATAACGAGGAGTAGAATCCGAAGTATAGGCAAAGGAACCATCAGCTATGTACTGATATACACTAGCTATGTCCTTTAAACGAAAGGGATTTGATTCGCTATGCTGAGAATAATACACATCCTGCCAAGCGCTGCTATCTAGAACCTGATAAAGGGCATCATCATGAGTTATATTGCTTCGGTTATCGGGATAAAAGACAAAGGCATAGTCATAGCTCCCATCAGCGCCGAGATCGATGGCAATATCCCCAGGATCGTAACTCCCATTATTGAAAGGAGGGAAACCCGAGGCAATGGCAATATAAAGATTGGTGGCATCGGAGGTGACCAGGATGGCTTCTATATCATAATTTTGACCACCATAACCAGGAGAAACATAGCCAGAATAGCCATTATGAGTCGTTACCCAATCTTCTTGAGCAACGTAGACTCCAGAAAGACCAGGATCCCAATTGTTGCCGTTGGTAACAAAACTTCCGGTATTTAAGCCCCAGTCACTCAAATTTCCATCTACGGTAACGGTGAGGGCAGAAGCCAGATTAACCCCCCACCAAAGAAAAATAATAGCCAATAAACCCAAGACTCTTTTCATAATAACGCCCCTCCCGCTTTTTATATTTGAGAGATGCAAACACAGTGCCAATTAGAGTTGATAAAATAGGCCTCAAAAGAGGGGTTTTATGGGTCTAAAATGGTCAATCAACAGGATGGAAGTGAAAAAATTTTCCCTGTGGGAAGAAAATTTCTTCTCATTAAAAAGCCCCAAACCGATTAAATCAAAGGAGAGAGTTTAGGAAGGAATAAAGATGGATCCGGGGGGTGGATTCGAACCACCATTCTGGGAGCCAAAGTCCCATGTCCTGCCGTTAGACGACCCCGGATCAGAGTCCAGTATAAAATACCGGATAATCAAACCCTTGAAAAGCCCTATTGAAAGATGGCCACCAGTTCCTCGGCATCTCGAAGGGATTGATCAATGACATGAAAGATGGTCTCTCGGGAGAGACCAAGTTTCTTCTGGGCTATTTCTATCAATAAATCGATTTCTGAATTCTCGTAGAGATCTTGATTGTAACGGATATGAGAGACCAAATAAACCGCCGGATCGGTACCATTTTCCAAATAATGATGTTTACTGATGGCCCGGATCAAATAATCGGGCAGATTCCATTGTTCAGCCATCAAGGCCCCGATGGTCTGATGATCGAAACCGAACTGCTTGCGTTCTAATTCATCTAGGCGGGTATCTTTGTTCACGTTCCAGGTCTCCAAAGTAGGACAATACATCTTCTGTTTGACGTGCATGATGACCGGAACAGCCAGGTCCTGTAAAAGCCCAGCACTGAAGGCCTCCACATGGGTGGTAGGATGTAAAATCTTGGCCACATGACGGGCCAAGCTCCCGCGACGGCAGGCCGCTAACCAAAAACGTTTCAGGTCCAAACAGGGGACATTTATTTGGGGCAGGCAATCCTTGACGGCGAGAGGCAAGATAAGCGATTCTAATCGCGCCCGCCCTAAAAGGGCCACAGCGTGTTCCATGCTCACCACTTCTCTCGGGAGACCAAAGGCCGCGGAATTGATGGTCTTTAAGACATTTATATAAATTCCTGGATCAGCCTCGATCGTGCGGGCAATCTGTGTAGCCGTGGCCTTGGGGTCTCTCAGGGTGTCCAGCACCTGCATGGCTGCCTTGGGAAAACTCGGTAGTTCAAACCCCTCTAATAATTCTTTGAGTTCCTTGAGAGGATCTCTCTTGCGCTTAAAAAAGCCAAAAAAGGCCATTTAATCTGCCCTCCGCGCTATTTTGTTGGTAAAAATAGATAGTAAACCACCAAGTAACATATACCCTGTAGTAACCTGTAAGATGGCTACTATTTGCCCGCCTAAGCTTTTGGGTATTACATCACCGTAACCGAGCGTAGTTAAAGTAACTACACTATAATACAAAGGAGAAAGGAAAGTGGGATATTTTCCATAATCAACACCAACTATAGCGTAAAGAATGGCAAAAAAGATCACTTGAATACCTACAAAAACGCACCATCTAGTCATACTCCTCCCGCAATCTGAAGTCAGCCACCAGAGATAATAAATGATCTTATTTAAACGACTTCGTTCTCGGAACTCCTTCAGATAATTCTGATCCATAATAAAACGCCGGACCATATAGGCCCCGGCAAAATTTATGTCACGAATATCGGCCCCGATCCAACTGGCCTTTTCAAAACCCTTGATCATACGAAGTCTTGACCCCCGGAGATCAGCCTGGTCAAAACAGGCCTGGGCCACGTTGCTCTTAGACAGATCAGCACGTCTTAAATCGGCCTTGGTCAGATCCGTCCCTACTAAGGTGGCCTCCCTTATTCTGGCCCCTTTTAAAGAGGCGCATCTCAGATCAGCCCGTGTAAGATCGGCCCTGGTAAAAGTGGTGTTTCTTAAATCAGCCATAAAAAAACAGGCCCCTTCCAGACAGGCCATACCAAAACCAGCGTTCCGGGCCTTTATGCCTTCGAGACGGGCGTGAGAAAGGTCTGCCCCGGTAAAATCCGCTCCGGTAAGATTGGCTCCGTTCAGAATAGCACCTTTAAGTTTGGCCTTAAAAAACCTGGCCCCAGAAAGATCTGCTCCTGAAAGATCCCGCCCCGAAAGGTCCCGCCCTGAAAGATCTAATCCTCGAAGATCCTTAGTCCTTATTCTCTCTTCTAAGTCTAACTCTGCCTGACTCTTTTCTGCATGAAAATTCATTTTTTGTGAAAATGATCCCATGAAACACTTTTATTCCGTAAATAGCTATTCTACCGGTTTTAGTCATCTTTTGTTTCGGATATCATTCTCTTTTTCTTAAACACATCTCTGGAAAGGCCTTTCCCTAACAAGAGAGTTGTTGACATGTACTTCTGCATTGTGCTAACTAACAACCAATCAATCCATTTATCTCCAAAAGGAGAAGGCCAATGATTGAAGTGAGACTTCATGGTCGTGGTGGGCAAGGTGCCGTTACGTCTGCTGAACTCCTGGCGATCTCGGCTATTAATCAAGGCAAATATGCCCAGGCCTTTCCCAGCTTCGGCCCGGAAAGACGGGGAGCGCCGGTGATGGCCTTCCTCCGGGTCAGTGATGAACGAATTCGTACCAGGGAGAAGGTCTATAATCCAGACATCGTGGTTGTCTTAGATCCTTCGCTTCCGACCATCGTCAAGGTCACTCAGGGCCTCAAGGAAAACGGGTGGGTGATCCTTAATTCACACAAGGATGAAAAGACCCTGCGCGAGATACTGGGTGGTTATGAAGGAAAGTTGGCTTCTGTTGATGCCACCAAGATAGCCATCGAGGTCTTGGGGCTTCCTATCACCAATACCACCATGTTGGGTGCCCTCCTTAAGGCCACCAACTTGGTGGATCAGAGCTATCTCGAAGAGGCCCTAGAACATCGCTTTGGGCGTTTGGCGGAAAAGAACAAGGCCGCCATGGCACGTGCCCTCGAAGAGACCAAACTCTATCAATAAGGAGTGAGCAATGGGAAAAGATCAGGCTTTGATGTCCTGGAAGGACGTGCCTTTTGGTTTCTACATCATGGAGCCAGGAAATAGTGCCCAATTCAAAACTGGTGACTGGCGTTCCATGCGCCCGGAGTTAGACAAAGAAAAGTGTGTCAAGTGTGGTACGTGTTACATTTTGTGTCCAGATATGTGTTACGAACAGGACGAGGAAGGGTTTTATCAAGTAAACCTCTATTATTGTAAGGGCTGCGGGATTTGTGCGGCCGTCTGCCCTAAAGGGGCGATTACCATGGTTCTTGAGGAGGTTTAGCCATGGCAAAGAGAGTGGCGATGGAAGTCTCTATTGCGATTGCGGAAGCGGTCAAATTGGCCAGGGCTGAGGTTATAGCAGCCTACCCCATCACCCCGCAGACCCATATCGTCGAGCACTTGAGCGAGTTGGTGGCCAACGGTGAACTTGATGCCGAGTACGTGACCGTTGAGTCTGAACATTCGGCCATCAGTTGCTGTCTGGGCTCGGTGGCTACCGGGGCGCGAACCTTTACCTCCACCAGTGCCCAGGGTCTGGCCTTGATGCACGAGATCCTCTTCATCGCTCCTGCTTTGCGTCTACCGGTGGTCATGGTCGTGGCCAATCGTGCCCTTTCGGCCCCCATCAGTATCTGGAACGATCATAGTGACATCATGGCCGAACGAGATATCGGCTGGATCCAGACCTTTGCCGAAAACGGCCAAGAAGCGGTTGATCTGGTCATCCATGCCTTTCGGGTAGCCGAAGATCGAAACGTGATGTTTCCGGCCATCGTCAATATCGATGGTTTCACCCTGAGCCACGTCATCGAACCCATCGAGTTACCGGATCAAGAAGAGGTAGACGCCTATCTTCCGCCCTTTAGGCCTAAATACAAATTGGATCCACGTAAGCCTCTTACCATGGGGCCGGTAGGGGTACCGGAGATCTATTTTGAGGTCAAAAAGGCCCAAGACGAGGCCTTCAAAAATGCCAAGCGGGTCATCCTAAAGGCCTGGAAGGATTTTGCCGCCAGATTTGGCCGTGAGTATCATCCGGTAGAGACCTACCGCCTGGAAGATGCCGAAGTGGCCCTCTTGATCATGGGTAGCCTGGCGGAAACGGCGATGACCGCCATAGATAAGATGCGCGAAGCCGGTAAAAAGGTAGGGCTTATTCGTTTGCGCCTATGGCGGCCCTTCCCTATCCAGGAATTCAGAAAGGCCATTTCAAAGATACCGGTCCTGGCGGTCATTGATCGGGCCCTTACTCCGGGGTCTACTGGTGGGCCGGTAGCCACAGAGATCAGGTCCTGTCTTTACCACGTAGCGAGGCGTCCGCGTGTGCTTAGTTTTATTGCCGGTCTCGGAGGGCGTGATGTGACCGTGGAGGATTTTGAAGAAATAGCGGATCGGGCCTTTTTCTACCGCAAAAAACGGCCCAAAGAACCTTACGAAACGATAGGGGTGCGTGAGTCATGATTCCAGAACTGGCTAAATTTAAGGGTTTCAGCGTCAAGAATTTACCTAAGGAAGAACCGTTTGCTCCGGGACATAGGGCTTGCCAGGGGTGTGGAGAGGTCCTGGCCTTGCGCCTGGCCATGAAGGCCTTGGGGACGAACGTGATCGTCTGTGCCGCCACCGGATGTATGGAGATCATTTCTACCCCCTTCCCCCAGACGGCCTGGCGTGTACCTTGGATACATATCGCCTTTGAAAACACCGCTGCCGTGGCCTCCGGGGTAGAGGCGGCCTTAAAGGTACTCAAACGCCATAAACGTTTTCCCAAGACTCGCCACGTAGATGTGGTGGCCTTTGCCGGTGACGGCGGGACAGCAGACATCGGCCTTCAGGCGCTTTCCGGGGCGCTAGAAAGGGGTCATGATTTTGTCTACATCTGCTTGGACAACGAGGCCTACATGAATACCGGGGTGCAGCGTTCAAGCTGTACTCCTTACGGCGCGATGACCACCACCAGCCCTCCTGGGTCAAAGAGTTTTGGTCAGATGACCTGGAAGAAGAATCTCCCGGCCATTGCCGTGGCCCATGGCATCCCTTATGTCGCTACGGCTTCGCCGGCCTTTTTCCTGGACTTGATGAACAAAGTCAAAAAGGCGGCCTTGATCAAAGGACCGGCCTATGTTCACATTTTCTCCCCTTGCCCCACTGGTTGGGGCTCTAAAGGAGAAGACTCCATCAAACTGGCCCGTCTGGCCGTAGATACCAAGGTCTTCCCCTTGTATGAGGTCATCGAGGGGAAATACTACATTACGCGTAAGGTCACCAGGCCGAAGCCGGTCGAGGAATACCTGAAACTCCAGCGTCGGTTCCGTCACCTAACACCTGAATTGATCGCTGAGATTCAACGTCGAGTAGATGCCGATTACGAACGCCTCTTGAGGTTGGCAGAGCTCTAGACTGTTGACAGAAATCCTTAGGGCCGTTATTTATTAACTAGCTCGGAGCGGGAATAGCTCAGTGGTAGAGCGCCACCTTGCCAAGGTGGATGTCGCGGGTTCGAATCCCGTTTCCCGCTCCATTTTTTATGTCTTCTCCTAAGGTTAAAGCCCTTTCCTTAGAAATTCTCGTAGAGCCTGGGCGGTGTAGGTATTGGTCTTTATGAGTTCATTTGGAGGGCCTTGAAAGAGGAGCTCCCCGCCTTTCTCACCGCCTTCAGGGCCAAGGTCAATGATCCAATCCCCCTCCTTGATTATGTCTAGATTATGCTCGATGACCACCACCGTATCCCCGCGATCTACCAGGTTATGTAGCAGTTTTAAGAGCTTGGCCACATCGGCAATATGAAGACCGGTGGTGGGCTCATCAAGGATAAACAAAGTCCCACCTCGTTTGCCCTTGATAAATTCCGCGGCCAGTTTGATGCGCTGGGCCTCGCCCCCGGAAAGCGTGGGGCTTGGCTGGCCTAGAGTGAGATAATCAAGCCCCAAGTCGCAGAGCACACCTAGGGGCTCGGCCAGAGTGGATACCCGGGCAAAGAAATCTTTGGCCTCAGCCATGGTCATCTCAAGGACCTCGGCGATGTTCTTCCCTCGATAGCGTACCTGGAGGGTCTCTTCGTTATAACGGGCCCCGCCACAGACCTCACAGGTCATGTAGACCTCGGGCAGAAACTTCATCTCTACTTTGAGCCGTCCTTGGCCTTTACAGGCCTCACAATGCCCTTCGGAGACGTTGAAGGAAAACCGACTGGCGGTCCAACCCCTAGCCCGGGATTCGGGCAACCCGGCGAAGAGCTCTCGGATACGATCCATAAGACCTACGTAGGTGGCTGGAGTGGAACGGGGCGTGCGACCGATGGGCGAATGATCCACCACCACGACCCGCCTGATCCCTGCCTCGCCCAAAAGTTCAGCCAGATCTACCAATTTCTCTCGGCCAGCCAGACGACGCCTGAGGTTCTCGTAAAGGACCTCCATGACCAAAGTGGACTTACCTGAACCTGAGACCCCGGTGACCACGGTCAAAGTGCCTAGCGGGATCTTGACCTGAATATTTTTTAAATTCCTGGCCGAAGCCCCTTTGAGGACCAAGAAATTCTCCGCCTTGCGTCCCCGACTGGTAAGCTGATAACGACTTTTATCT
>CAZROA010000086.1:0-7352 GCA_964601575.1 uncultured Thermodesulfobacteriota bacterium | reverse complement strand
GTTTGAAATTGTTTCTGTTTCAGGGGTGTGTTAAAGAATTAACGGCTAAGGGGGGAGGAGAGAAATGGCCAAACGCGTTAAAGTCATCGTCACCGCTGGTTATGGGACTAATTGCGAGAGGGAAACGGCCCATGCCTGTTGTCTGGCTGGGGCAGAGGAGGTGGAGATCGTCCACCTCAGCCAACTGATCTACGGCGAGAAACGCCTCGATGACTACCACCTCCTTTGTTTACCCGGGGGATTTCTGGATGGGGATCACCTCGGGGCTGCTCAGGCCGGGGCCCATCGTTTTCGCCACGCCAGGGTCCAGGGTACCAACGAACGTCTCATGGACCAAATTTTACGCCTTATCGAACGGGGTGGCCTTATCATCGGCATCTGTAATGGTTTTCAGCTCCTGGTCAAACTAGGGCTCCTGCCGGGTTTTGACCAACGCTATGAGGATCGTTTGACCAGCCTGACCTATAACGACTCCGGGCGTTTTGAAGATCGGTGGGTCCATCTTCAGGTCAACGAATACTCACCTTGTGTCTTTACCAAAGGGCTCAAGAGGCTCTTCTTACCGGTGCGCCACGGAGAAGGGAAGTTTGTCACCAAGGACGAGACAGTCCTTATGCGCTTAAGGGATCAAAATCAGATCGTCGTCCAATACGCCGACCCGGATTCTGGAAAACCGACCATGGAATACCCCTATAATCCCAACGGATCACAGGAGGCCATCGCCGGGATTTGTGACGAGAGCGGGCGTATCTTCGGTCTCATGCCCCACCCCGAGGCCTTTAATCATTTTACCAATCATCCTCGCTGGACCAGAGGTCCTGTTTCAGAAGAGGAATTGGGCTTGGTTATCTTTAAAAACGCCATCCAATATATCCGAGAGACCCTGCTTTAATGCCAGAGGCGGAGACCGAAGCCTATAAGCAGTTTTTGGCCCTGCTCCTCTATCTCCGAAGAAGACTGATCACCCTTGGGGTCTTGTTTTTTCTGACCACCGTCTCTTTTTACGCCCTTTCACCCCGTATCCTTGGCATCGTTCAGGCCCATTTGGGCCAAGAACTTGCCTTTTTCGGGGTGCTTGAACCCTTCTTGGCCCTGTTAAAAGTCGCCTTGGTCTGTACGGTATTGACCTTGGTCCCGTATCTCCTGTGGATCATCTGGCTGGCCCTGGCCAACGTCTTTGGTTTTCGGCCTCTAACAGGGCTTTTCTTCATCGTGACCGGGCTTTTGCTGTTTTACGGCGGGGTGAGCTTTTGTTACTTCGTCACCCTGCCCTACGGAGTGAAGTTTCTCCTTTCCTTTCAAAGAGAAGAGATCATTCCTACCATCTCCGTGGGGCATTTTGTCAATTTCGTCGGCTTGTTTTTGTTGGCCTTTGGTCTCATCTTTGAGTTACCCTTGATCATGGTCATCCTGACCAAGATCGGCCTTCTCGATCCTTATAAAGCCGGGCGTTTTAGACGCCATGCCATCCTGATTATCTCTATCCTGGCCGCCGTCCTTACTCCTACACCGGATGCCTTTAATATGGCCCTCATGGGCGTTCCGCTCTATCTGTTGTTTGAAGTAGGGCTCCTCTGTTCCCGATTAGCAAAAAAGACTTAAATTTAATCTTAGGTTTAATAAAAATTTTTAAAGGAGGTTGGGTGATGAGGTATTGGAGACGGGTGTTTTGGGTGGTCTTGCTCTGTGTAGGGTTGTTGGTCGCCTCTTATTTGAAGGCCGAGACACAGGAGAACCAAGGGACAAGTCAGGAAGTCCAAATAGAAGCCGGAAAGGACCTAAAAATACCCTTGGAGAAGGATTTTGAGACCAAAAAGGGAAAGGTTGCCTTTCCGCACGCCAAACATTTCTTAGACTATGATTTCCCCTGTAGCAAATGTCATCACCAGAGCGTGGAGAAAAAGGGGGAGAAGACCGAGGTCAAACCCATTAATCTCGAACACATCCAGAAAATGCTCAAAGAGGGCAAGTCTCCTTTCCAGTGCGAGACCTGTCATCCAGGGCACAAAGAAGTGGTAAAACGGGTGCACAAGCTCTGCAAGAGTTGCCATCAAGAGCAGAACAAGGAATTCGGTAAATCCGCCCCTACCAAGTGTAGGGAGTGTCATCCCAGGCCAAAGAAAAAGAAGATAGCCATTGAGGGTTGTTAATTATTCTCTGTGGCGGAGATATTGTTCACGTAAAAGCCAATAAAGGCCTCCGAGGACAAGGACCGAAAAGGCCAGAGCGCCGATTTTGGCCGGAGGCAAGGTCTTAAGGTCCAAAATGATAAATTTTCTTACCAAGGCAAGGAGGGCAATCAGGATGACGGTCTTTACCTGAACGATGCCCTCCTTGCGCATGGCTACTTTCAAAATGGAATGTTTGAATTCCATGGCGATTAAAAGGGTCATGATCATTCCAAAGATCTTTTGAAAGACCTTATGATCCAGGGGGTCAAAGCCATGAAGACAGAGTAGGATGAAGCTATCTCTAACCAGATTAATAAGGGCCAAGATGATAACGACGGCGATGATCAAAGTAAGGACTAAGGTGACTATTTGTTCGAATTTCTCATAAAAGGTTAGAGTATGCCATTCCCTGAGAAAACGTCTTAACATTCCCTCGGCCAAGGATGTCCTCCCTAAAATTTTTTGGGATAAAAACAAGCTTAAGGATTATTTCCGTTTTTTATGAGGAAAAACGGAAATAGATCCATTTTCCTGAAACCTTTGACGAACAAAATGTAAAATTTTTATTTGGTATTTCCTGATAATTCAATAAAGTTTAATTTTATTGGGAAAAGTTAAGTCGGTCAGCTAAAAATTTAAGTCGTATCTTAGTCACCAACCTAAAGATGCCTAAGATCCAAATCTTGCCGGAAGAAGTGGCTCGAAAGATCGCCGCCGGGGAGGTGATTGAACGTCCAGCCTCGGTGGTCAAAGAATTGATCGAAAACGCCCTTGATGCCCAGGCCTCCAAGATCGAGGTTCAGATAGAAAGAGGCGGTCTTTCCCTTATTCAGGTCCGTGATGACGGTTGTGGCCTTGGGCCTGAAGATCTTGAAGTTTGTTATCTCCCCCATGCCACCAGTAAGATTCGTTCGGTCTCTGACTTAATGAGCATAAAGACTCTGGGCTTTCGCGGTGAGGCCTTGGCCAGCATCGCTGCTGTCTCAAGACTAACTATTATTTCCAGGCCCAAGGAATCCTTGTGGGGGGCCAAATTAGAAGTAGTCTTCGGAAAATTGAAGGGGCTTTGGGAGGCCGGGGCCCCGAAAGGGACCTTGGTCCGGGTGGAAGATCTCTTTGTCAATGTGCCGGCTAGGAGGGCCTTTTTGAAGAGCGTGAGGGTGGAAACCGCCCGGGTGGTGGAGATGGTAAAGCTCTTGGCCTTAGGGGCCTCTCAGGTCAATTTTTCCCTCCTGGTCGATGGCCGGAAGCATTTTGTCTATCAAGCTGCTCAGGGGCGGCGGGGACTTTTGGCCATACTCTCTCAACTTCCGGAGAAAGAATTACTTGAAGAATGTTTTGACTCCGGCCTGTATCAGATAGAACTGGTCATCAGTCCACCAGCCTTTAAGTTTTCGGGGACAAGACATATTTATTTTTTGGTCAACGGACGGGTAGTGAGGGATCGTCTCTTGATGAGTGCCTTTTTACAAGGGGCCAGTGTGGCCTTTCCCAAAGGGCAATATCCAGCCGCGGTCCTGGCCCTTAACCTCCCACCGGAGCTTGTTGACGTAAACGTCCATCCAGCCAAATGGGAAGTCCGCTTTCGTGAAGAAAAAGAAGTCTTTACCTTGGTACGCCGGGCGGTGGAACACAGTCTAAGACCCAAAGTGTCTATCTTTTCAAGGACCGAGGAACAAGAAGAAGACCTTCCCCTGGCCTCAAGCCCCAGCCTCTCTGAATCAAGCCCTTCCTTTGAGGAAGCGCCCGATCTAAGGGACACTAGCTCAGCCTTTTTGGGCAAGGTTTCCGAGACCCAAGAAATTTATCGACCGCCCTCAAGGCCCATAGGAGTCCTGGCCCAAAAATATCTTCTTTACGAAACCCCTCAAGGCCTTCTGATCCTTGATTTCCACGCCGCCCATGAACGGCTCCTTTACGAAAAGATAAAGGCCGCCTATGAGGCCGAAGGTCTTCCCAAACAACACCTCCTTTTCCCTCAGGTCATGACCCTTTCTGCCAAGGCCTTGGAGAGATTAGAGAATCATAAGGTCATTTTAGAACGCCTGGGATATCGATTTGAACCCGCTGGTCCGCAAGAGATACGTCTCCTTTCGGTCCCCTCGATCTTGGGGGAAGAAGGCCCTCCTGCCTTGCTGGAGATCCTGGAGAAGGCCCTGGCTTCTCCTCCTGGTGAAATATTGAAAGAGGTCTTTGCCTCTATGGCCTGCCGGGCAGCGATAAAGGCCGGCCAAGAGCCTACCCTTAAGGAGGCTGAAGAGTTATTAAAAGAGATAGAGGGCCAAGGCCTTTTTACCTGCCCCCATGGGCGGCCTATTTTTTGGAAGATAGACTATCATGAAATCGAAAAACGCCTCGGAAGAAAGACCTAAACCGGTCCCTTTGGTGGCTGTGGTCGGTCCCACCGGAGTAGGCAAGACCGAAGTGGGCATTTTCTTGGCTGAACAAGTAGACGGAGAGATTGTCAATTTTGATTCCGTACAAGTATACAAATATCTCGACATCGGTACGGCCAAACCCACCGTCGAAGAGAGAAAGAGGGTTCCCCATCACCTGATCGACTTTTTGGAGCCCGATGAGCCGTTTAACGCCGCTGCCTTTGTGGAGTTGGCGGACAAGGTCATCGCCGAGATAGACGAACGGGACAAAAGGCCTATTTTGGTTGGAGGGACGGGGCTTTATCTAAAGGCCCTACTTCATGGGCTCTTTGAGGTGGGCGATGTCTCTGAGATCAGGGAAAAATTAAAGGCCCGGTTGGAAAAAGAGGGTCTTGCCAGTCTCTATCAGGAGTTAAAACACCTAGATCCAGAGACCGCAGCCCGCCTTCCAGAGACGGATTGGGTTCGTATCTTGCGGGCCCTTGAGGTCTATTATGCTACGGGAAAGACCTTCTCCGAACTGGCCCGCCAACACGCCTTCTCCGAGAGGCGTTATCCGTGTCTCAAGATAGGTCTTTCCATTCCCCGGGAAGTCCTTTACCGGCGGCTTGACCAACGGGTGGATAGAATGCTGGCCGCCGGGCTCCTTGAGGAGATCAAGGCCCTTTTGGCCCGGGGTTATGATCCCAACCTTAAACCCCTTCGGGCCATAGGTTATCGACATTTAATCGCCTATCTTCAGGGGGAGGTAGACTGGGAAGAGGCCGTTCGTCTTATGAAACGCGATACCAGACATTATGCCAAGCGGCAGTTGACCTGGTTTCGGGCTGATCCTGAAATAAAGTGGTTTCATCCTCAAGATTTAGAAAAAATACTGACAGAAGTGAAGAGATTCTATCAGCGTTTTAGACCCTGACGGGTTTTATTCCTTTGTGTTGTTTACACCAGTACATAGAAAAGTCGGCCCTTTCTAACACAGCCTCTAAGGTATCGGCGGCAATAACGTTAGTAAGGCCAATAGAAAAAGAAATCTTTTTCTTGCCATCGGGTAGATTGACCATCATACCTTCTTCGTAAAGGCGCTCGGCAAAAGGGATAAAATCTTCTATTCGGGCGCCGACTAAAACGGCTGAAAACTCATCACCATGTAGACGCACAGGAAAGTCCTTCCGTTTAAGGTTGTGGCGTAGAAACTTGGCAAAGGCAATCAAGACTTTATCGCCGATGCGGTGACCATAGTGGTCATTGATACTCTTAAAGTTATCCAGATCAAAATAACATAACAGATAATCCTGTTCGAAGATATTTTCTTTAACCACTTCATAAAAGAACTTTTGTAAGGCATTTTGATTCCACAATCCGGTCAATTGATCGCGCAAATAACTTTCTCTTAGGAAAGAGAGTTCTTCTTCCAATTGTTCGATACGGCGGACATAGTTGGTGATACGATTTATATCTTCGGTAAGCCCCAAAGTAGCCGCAGCCTTGGGATGGATCTTCTGTAATAGATTGTTAAAGAGCCCTTTGCATTCGATAAGGAGGTTTAAAATATAGTTTTCTTTTTGATTTATCTTGGCGGCGGCATAAAAGGCATCGGCGTATTGCGGAGGAAAGGGAACTTTTTTCTGTCGTTGGAGTTCTAAGAAGGCAATCCAAGCGTTGAGCAAGGCCTCTCGTTCGGCCTTTAATTTGCCTTCAAAGCTCTTGGCATCAGAGGCTTGGGGGATGATCTGGCGAGCACAATTCCCTTCATGTTCAAACATAAGACCTCCTAGATCGAGATTGGTATTTGGAATTCATGCCTATTCATCGGCGCCGGGCTGAGATTCTTTAAAAATCGGCTTTAAATTCGTTTAGCAGGCAAGATCGTCGGTATAAAAGGAAGATTTTATATACTACCGGGAATAACGCCTAAATTTAAGTCTTAAGGCAGAGGTAAGAATGAAGAGGCACCTCCAAGGCCTTGCTCACCGGAATACACTTGGCACATAGCATAAAGACCAGGCGGCCAAGCCCTGGGCCATCGCTTAAGGTCTCAAAATGTCCCATACCCTTGGCCAAAATGAGATCAGCCTCTTGATAGAGTTTTTGGAACTCGGGAGAGGCCTCTTCAAGCAGGAGGCCAACGATCTTGGCCCCGGTACTGACCACTTGGGCCGGAATTTCAAGCCCCAAGCGCTTTAGATCATCGAGACAAAGGTCGTTTTGGAGTGGTTCGGGCTTGACGGCGTAATAGACTTGAAGCCCCTTTTCTGAAAGGGCCTTAAGTAAAGGGAGATCGAAGAAGATCTCACCGGCATTGTCGGTGAGATAGAGTATTCGGCGTGATCTTTCAAGGGCCTCAAGGATGGCCGGTCGATGATCTACGGCGAGTTTAACCCCTTCCCGAAAGGCGGCTTCGATCTCTTCCGGTGGCCGAAAGAAATCAATGGCGTTCCCCAGGAGGGCAAAGGCCAAGAGCCCGGCGAGATCACCTTCGTAATAAGGCAAAAGTTCTTGAGAGAGCCTTTGAGCTACTTCTATCTCTTTTTCCTTCATAGGAAGGTACGGATCGGGGTTTTGGCAATAGGCCTTGATCTTAAGATGCAACCGAGAGGCAATCAACGGCGGCGGGAGCTCGGGAGAATAGAACTCATCAAGCCACTTTAAGGCCTGGGCCTCGTGTTCCGGACTTTGGGGACAGGCAAGGCCGATGGCCTGCCTAGTAAGCCTCTCTAAACAAGGGCGACAATATTGGGGATCTTGCCGATACTTTCCCACCATACACCTCCTGAACAAGAGACAGGCGCATTATGCCCAGAAA
>CAZROA010000085.1:0-16337 GCA_964601575.1 uncultured Thermodesulfobacteriota bacterium | reverse complement strand
AAGCCGCGATATTTTTGTCGCCAGCCGTATATGGTCTGTTCAGAGATGCCGTAGTTTCTGGTGGTGACGGCAACAGAATTGCCAGGGGTTTCGGCTTCGGCGAGGATTTTGATGATCTGCTCAATGGAGAAACGGTTCTTTTACATGACTGACCTCCTGCTCTCGGGGAGGTCTCGCTACCCCTAACATTTTAACTGGTCCAAAAAACAGGAAGCATTCCAGAGAAATTTTTTTCTCATTGAGAAATTTTTTCTACTCTTCCCAGAAGAGTTTGAGGCGGATTTTTTTTAGCTCTTTGAGGGTGGCTAAAGGAAGATATTCTCGAAGACTATACTTGCGGGCCAGAGATTCTACCAAAGAGAGGGCTTCTTCTTTTTCCTTGGCGTGAAGCATGGTGTAGAGATTGTACGGCCAATGGGGATAGGAACGGCGTTCATAACAATGGGTGATTCCCGGTTCGCTGGCAAGACCTGGCCCTACTTTTTCTACCTGCTCTTTTGGTACCCGCCAGGCCACCATGACATTGCCGTGAAAACCAGCCTTAGTATGTCTGACCAACCCGGCAAAGCGTCTGATAAGCCCGGTTTTAAGGCCTTCTTTGAGCCAGTTTAAAATTTCTTCCTCGGGGAGGGAAATTTTTCTTCCAATAGTGGTAAAGGGGCGCGAGACAAGAGGGAGATCTTCTTGGGTAAGGCGTACCAGGGAGATGATCTTTTCATCCGGTGGAGGGGCAGTTTGGACCACTACCTTTGCCTCCTGACCGTTACCATTTCCTTCTTCGTTAAGATCTAAGATAAGGGCGATCTTAAAGACCCGCTTTATAGGGAGGAGCAAATAATTAGTGACGTCGGCCTTTTCTAGGAGCCTTTTGACCGTCTCGTCCAGATCTTTTCCCGGCGGAATGGCGATGGTGAACCATAAGTTATAGTGATGATCACGCAGATAGTTATGACTTACCCCGGGGTAGGCATTTATTACCCGGGCTGCCTTTTCTATTTTTTGGGGTGGTACCGAAGCGGCAACCAAGGTGGTCCGATAACCCAAGGCCTGGGGGTTAAAAATGGCGCTGATCTGCCTGAGAAGGCCTTCTTTCTTGAATTTGGCTAAATATTCAAAGACCTCTCTTTCCGAAAGACCGCAGCGTTTTCCTAATTCTTTATAGGGTTCTGATACCAGGGGGAAATTTTTTTGAATTTCCCTCAAGAGACATTGACTCTCTCTTTCCATAGAGGAATAGTGCCTTCATTTCTCTTTCTTTTCAACTCTTTGTATCGAAAAAAACTTCTTTCTTCATAAGCCTACCATAACTTGCACCTCTTTTTTAAAGACGTTCACCATTGAGCCCAATTTTAGAAGAAGGCGGGTGTTTAAAGCCCTACACACTTTTGAAGGAACGGTTACAATTCAAACTATGACTCGGCTGACGCCTATGTTTCGACAATATCTTGAGATCAAGAACCGCTACCCCGATGCCATCCTTTTCTTTCGCTTGGGTGACTTTTATGAGATGTTCTTTGAAGACGCTGAAGTGGCCTCTCGCCTCCTAGATATAGCCCTTACCTCTCGTGACAAAGGGGCCAAAGAGAAGGTCCCCATGTGTGGGGTACCAGCGGCCAACGCCGCTCCTTATATCAATCGCTTGGTCGAAGCCGGCTATAAAGTGGCCATTTGTGAACAGGTCGAAGACCCCCGCCAAGCCAAGGGATTAGTCAAAAGAGAAGTGATCCGTATCATCACCCCGGGCTTAAACGTGGATCAGGATTCTCTGGCCGCTAAGGATTATCACTTTTTAGCCGCTCTCTCCCGGGGAAAACGCTTGGGGCTGGCCTTGCTTGATCTTTCTACCGGTGAATTCTGGGCCACAGAACTTACCGAAGAGGAAGAGCTCTTAAGTGAACTCTTCCGCCGTGAGCCTAAAGAAATCCTCATCCCCGAGGAATTGAAAGAAAGTCCGCTTTTACACAGGATAAAAGAGGTTTTGCCTACCATCTTTATTTCTCCAAGACCAAGCCTTTCCTTTGAACCAAAACGGGCTGAAGGTCTCCTCAAAGAACAGTATCAAATAGTCGATCTTTCGGCTTTTGGTTTGAATAGATCCAAAGAGGCCTTGTCCTGTGCAGGGGCCTTGCTTGAGTACGTCAAAGAGACTCAGAAGATGGCCCTTGAGCACCTCTCGCCGGTAAAGTTTTATCATCTCTCTCGCTATTTGGTGATCGATGAGGCCACCAAGCGTAATCTGGAACTCTTACGCAACAATTTTGATGGTACCAAGAAGGGTTCCCTCCTTTGGGTCCTGGATCAGACCTTGACCCCGATGGGAGGAAGGCTTCTTAAACATTGGCTCCTTTATCCTTTGCGGGATCTTGAAGGAATCTGTGCCCGCCATCGAGCCGTGGAATTCCTCCTGGAACATTATCATTTACGCCAGGGCCTGCGCACCGAATTAAAAAAAGTCTCGGATCTTGAACGTTTGGCCGGGCGCTGTGCCATGAGGTTAGCCAATCCCCGAGACCTTTTGGCTCTAAAAGATTCTCTTAAGGCCTTGCCCAGGATTCGTGAGGCCCTTTCGGATCAAGTTCCCGGACTCCTTGAGGAGTTGAGGCAACAGATTCACGACTTATCCGATTTGGCCAAGAAGATCGAACAGACCCTTCGGGATGAAGCCCCGGTGAATATTAAAGAAGGGGGCTTGATCAAGGAAGGGGTTCATCCTGAACTCGATGAACTGCGACGTTTGAAGACCGATGGCCTCTCTTTTCTCTCCGAACTTGAGGTCCGAGAACGCAAACGGACTGGTATCCCCAATCTCAAAATAGGATACAACCGGGTCTTTGGTTACTACATTGAGGTCTCTAAGAGTCATCTCAAGAAAGTCCCTCCGGACTATATTCGTAAACAGACCTTGGTTGGTGGGGAACGTTTTATTACCCAAGAGCTCAAGGAGTTTGAAGCTAAGGTCCTTTCCGCCGACGAACGATTAAAAGGGCTGGAATATCAACTCTTTGTTGAGTTACGAGAAGAGGTAGCGGGTAAGACCAAGGAATTAAAAGAGACAGCTAAGGCCCTGGCCACCCTTGACGTTTTGATTGCCCTGGCCGAAGTGGCTGCAGAAAACAATTATGTACGCCCAGAAATGACCACCGAAAGGGTGATCGACATACGCGAAGGCCGGCATCCGGTGGTGGAGAAGACCCTTCCTGCCGGTCAATTTGTCCCTAACGATATCCTGCTTGATGACGAAGAAAACACCATTTTGATCATCACCGGTCCAAATATGGCCGGTAAATCGACCATCCTTCGCCAGACGGCCCTGATTACCCTTATGGCTCACATGGGAAGTTTTGTGCCTGCAGAATACGCGCGCATCGGTGTCTGTGATCGCATCTTCACCAGGGTCGGGGCCTCGGATCAGCTCTCCCGTGGACGAAGCACCTTCATGGTCGAGATGACCGAATGCGCCCACATCCTCCACCAGGCCACGAAGCAAAGTTTGGTGGTGCTCGATGAAATAGGCCGGGGGACCAGCACCTTCGACGGGCTTTCCATCGCCTGGGCAGTGGCTGAGTATTTGGTCAAACGAAAGATACGCACCCTCTTCGCCACCCATTATCATGAACTTACAGAGCTTGCTAAAGAAAATGTCGGGGTCAAAAACTACAACGTGGCCGTCAAGGAATGGGAGGATTCCATCGTCTTTCTCTATCGTTTGCTACCCGGGCCAGCAAGTGAGTCTTATGGTATCCAGGTAGCGGCCTTGGCCGGTCTTCCCAAGGAAGTGCTCAAACGGGCCAAAGAGATCTTGGCCAGATTAGAACAGAAACCAGAGCTTTCTCCCAGGCAAAAGCAACTTGCCCTACCCCTTTTCCAAAGTGATGGTAAGCTTAAGCAGAAATTACGAGCCCTAGATCCAAATCGGATGACCCCGCTTGAGGCCCTGGAATGCCTCTTTGAACTCAAACGCCTGGCCGAAGAGAGTAGTTGATGAAGATAAGCTGGTACCCCTTTCTAAAAAGGAACTGGTTTTATCTATTTTTGTTTTCCCTGCTCTTTTTTTCTCAGAGTCTCCCCTCTTGGGCCAAGAGCGAGGCCGAAATCGCCTATCAAAGGGCCGAAAGAGAACTAAAGCACTTTGCCTATTCCAAACAAATTAAATATCGCCGTTATTGGTTGCGAATAATCTATCGCTTTGAACGTATCTATCTTCGGTTCCCCCAGAGTAAGGTAGCTCCCAAGGCCCTCTATAAAACGGCAAGGCTTTGGGAGGAATTATACGGTTACTCAGGCCGTAAGAAAGACCTCCTTGAGGCCCTTAAGCATTATCGGCTCTTATGGGAGAAATACCCTCGAAGCTCCTTGGTTGATGAAGCCCTCAAACGGGCCATCTCCATTTACGAAAAAAAATTAAGAGATCCGGTGACAGCCCTCAAGTTGAAACGCCGCCTTCGAAGGGCAGGGGGCAAAAAGTCCAAACCCAAAAATTTAGCCTCAAAGACTTCTCATCACAGGAAATTTCATTCCAACTCGGCCAAGACCTCTCCCCCTACCCCTTGTTTGATCAAAAACGTTCGTCATTGGTCAAGTCAGGAATACAGTCGGGTAGTCATTGATCTTTCGAGAAAACCGATCTACAAGGTCCATACTCTCAAGGCCCATGCCGGTAAACCGCCCAGGCTTTATATTGATTGTACCCCGGCCAAGCTCTCCCCCTATTTGACGCCGCTGATCCCGATCAAAGACGGGTTGCTCAAACAGGTCCGTTTGGGACAGTACAGGCCCAAAACCGTCCGCGTCGTCCTGGATCTCAACAGTCTGACCAATTATCGGGTGTTTTTCCTGGACGAACCCCCTCGGTTGGTCATCGATCTGGTGGGACAGAGCGAAAAGACAAAGATCGTCTGTCCTAAGCTCCCGAGTAAAGGGCCCTTTTCTCTGGCCCAACAGTTGGGGCTTTGCGTAAGGCGGATTGTGATCGACCCCGGGCATGGTGGTCGAGACCCTGGGGCCAAGAGTCGCCATGGTCTACGAGAAAAGGATGTGGTGCTCAAGGTCTCGAAATTATTGGCTAAGAAATTACGTGAACGCCTGGGCTGCGAGGTCATTCTGACCAGGTCCAAGGACGTATTTATCCCTCTAGAACAGCGAACGGCCATCGCCAATATGAAACACACCGATCTATTCATCTCCATCCATGTCAACAGTTCTCCCAATAGGCGGGCCAGGGGTGTAGAGACTTACTATCTCAACTTTGCCACTGACAAAGAGGCTATGCGGGTGGCCGCCATGGAAAATGCAGCCTCTACCCGCTCCCTTGGCGAACTACAAGACCTTCTCAAGAACATTCTCCTCCATTCTAAAGTAGAAGAATCAAGCCGTCTGGCCAGAGATATCCAGGAGGAATTAGTGCATACCTTGAGTCGTCGTTATCGTCGAGTCAGGAATCGCGGAGTCAAGACCGCGCCTTTTGTGGTCTTGATCGGTACCAGGATGCCTGCTGTCTTGGTGGAGATCGGCTTTATCAGCAACCGTTTCGAGGAAAGACGCCTCCGAGATCCTCGTTATTTGGAGACCGTAGCCGAGGGATTGGCTAGGGGGATAGAACGATATATGAAAGAGATCAAACTTACCGCCTACCGCTGATCATTCATAGAAGCTCTCAAGCATCTTGGCCATCTTTTCCACTTCTTTTTGGACCTTAGGTGTGATCAAATCCTCCGGGTTTCCCGAAAGCCCTAAGGTCTCTACGATATTCTCCGGCCATGCATAAAGATAGGAGTCTTCCTCGGAGACGCCTAGGAGATGGCAGATATAATCGGCCAGGGCGACAATCAAGACGGTCTTTCGGGTCTCTGGCGTAAGATTTGAAAGGCTTTTGAGGCTAGGAAAATGATGAAAAGCTACGGTTTGAGTGATCTCAGAAGGTAATTTCCAAAGCCGACAAAGGGTGGCCCCAATGACACAGTGATTGAAACCGTATTTCATCTCTTCTTGGATAAGGGGCGGGAGTTCCTCTTCTGATTCTTGTAAGCCGTAAGAACCACCAGCCTGTCCCTTTTCAAAAAAAGGCAAAAAGAACTTACCGATATCGTGTACCAGGCCGGCGGTGAGGGCGAGGCCGGTGGAGGTCTCACAGAGGCTTGATATATGTCCAGCCACCACGGAAACGGTGGCTGAGTGCATCCAGATCTTCTTAATTTCTTCCTTGGGTAGGGGGGAGTGTTTGGCCACCGCATTTTCCAGGACCGTCTGGAGGAGGAGGTTACGGACCTGGTTAAATCCCAGCAGGAGGATGGCCCGATGGATAGAGGTTACCCGTTTGGAGGTTGAAGGTAAAAAATAGGCCGAGTTCACTATGGCCAAGATTTTGGCGGAAAGGACCGGATCGGTAGCAGCCAAAGAGGCTACCTGGCGCGAATCAGCGTAGGGATCCCGGAGGAGTTCCGAAAGCTTGAGGGCAGCTCCAGAAGGTAAAGGGAAATGCTTCAGTTCTTGATAGAGGATTTCTTGTTGTTGGGGAGTGAGTTCTTGATGTGGTTTCTCTCTGTAAGAGACCAGGAAATATATCCGACGATTTGTTTTTCGTTCTTCTATTTCCCTCTTAAAGATTGGCGATTGAGGCCCAGCAATCTCTTCCCTTTTGGGTTTACGGATCTTGGTCTTTTCTTGAAGTGGTTCACGAGAAGGACGCAAGAAGAACAGAATGATCAAAAAGAAGATAATTCCACCGGCTAGGGCTAAGTAAAACATTTTTCCAGCCTTTGATTTGTTATTTTCTTATCGATTAGTGAGAAGAATCCTTAAAGGTGGAGGTTTCCTTGAGAAAGGCCTCTACTTCGGCGAAAAAGGCTGGAAGGATCTCTTTTTCCGGGACTTTTTTGATTATTTTACCCTTACGAAAGATAAGACCTACTCCGCGTCCGCCAGCCAAGCCTACATCCGCTTCCCGGGCCTCACCCGGGCCATTAACCACGCAACCCATAACCGCCAATTTGATTGGGGCTTCGATCCTTTGGGCAAATCTTTCCACTTCTTCAGCAATGGCAAAGAGATCAATCTCGCAACGTCCGCATGTTGGGCAAGAGATGATCTCCGGGCCACGATTTCTAAGACCTACAGCGCGGAGGATCTCATAGGCCACCCGGACTTCTTCACCGGGATCACGGGTAAGGGAGACACGCAGGGTATCACCAATGCCTTCGGAGAGCAAAAGCCCCAGGGCAAAGGCACTCTTTACTGTGCCAGGGATAAGGCCTCCGGCCTCGGTCACCCCCAAGTGGAGGGGAAAATCACTTCGTTCAGAGAATAGACGATAGGCCTCGATGGTGGTCCAGACATCCGAGGACTTGAGAGAGACCTTTAGGTTTTCAAAACCCAGGTCTCCAACGATAAAGTCTAGGTGCCGGAGGGCGCTTTCCACCAAAGCCTTGGCCGTAGGCCCGCCATATTTCTGACGAAGATCCTTTTCAAGTGAGCCGGCATTTACTCCGACCCGCACAGCAGCTCCGTGGGCCTTGGCTGCCTGGATAATACGTCTTACGTTCTCTAGCCCTTTGATGTTCCCAGGATTGATACGAATACCGTCGGCCCCGGCCTTAAGGGCTTGAACCGCCAAGCGCCAATCAAAGTGGATATCAGCAATAAGGGGGATGCCGATGGCCTTTTTGATCTTTTTAAGGGCCTGGGCAGCCTCTTCGTCTGGTACCGCTACCCGAATAATCTCACATCCACACTCTTCAAGGCGCTTGATTTGGGCCACGGTGGCCTGGACGTTGCGGGTGTCGGTATTGGTCATAGACTGCACCACCACCGGGTGCCCGCCACCCACCGGGACGTTTCCGACATAAATAGTCCTTGTTGGTTTGCGTTTAATAGGCATATTAGCTTCTTTGTCGGAAATTCTTGTTTCAACTCCCCTTGTCAACCCAAATGTATAATGTATATCATTTGCTCACGGGTCGCTATAGGCCTAGACTATAAATCCGGTCTGGAAGATTTATATCCTCGAAATAGGTTTTGAAGGAGGTTTCTTTGCGATTTAAAAAATATCTTTCCTTAGTGCCCAAATTTTTGAAACTCCTCTTGGGGCTCCTTAAGGATTCCCGTGTTTCCGCCCAAGATAAGGCTATTTTGGCGGCAGCTATTGCCTATTTGCTAAATCCAGCGGACTTTGTCCCAGATGCCATTCCTTTCTTCGGGATGGTAGATGATCTCTATCTGGTAGCCTTGGCCTTGATCCGTCTCATTAATCACGTAGATGAAGAGGTTCTCCGGGAGCACTGGTCTGGTGAGGAAGATATCGTCTCTTTGATCAAACAAATCGCCGAGGTGGGAGCGCGGTTTTTGCCTGCTCGTATTAGAGAAGCGGTCATAGGAACTATAGAGACGGAGGAAAAGTCTTGTTAGACCTGAGAAAGCTCCAAGTCTTTGCCTTGGTCCTTGAACAACGAAGTTTTTCTAAGGCCGCTGAACTCAGTAATCTTACTCAACCTACAGTTTCTGGCCATGTAAAGGCCTTGGAAGACTTTTTCGGGGTCACTCTTCTGGACCGGCACACCCGAGAGGTCGTCCCAACACCGGCGGGTCTTCTGCTTCACCGTTACGCCAAGAGGATCATCCGTTTGGTAGAAGAGGCCGAAAGAGAAATGGCCCTTTTCAAAGGGGGGCGTAAAGGGAAACTCCTCATCGGTGGTAGTACCATCCCAGGGCAATATATCCTGCCAAAGATTTTAGGTCGTTTTAAAGAGACTTATCCCGAGATTCAGGTCTCGGTGAAGATCTCTGATACCGACGAAATCGCTCATTTAGTAGCCGAAGGCGATTTGGAATTGGGCATCGTCGGGGCCAAGGTCCTGGAGTCGAACTTGTCCTATGAGCCTTGTTATGAAGACGAGATAATCCTTGTTGTCCCCCAAAATCTAGGGCTAGGAAGCAAAAGCATTAAGCCCGAAGAGGTGCGAAAGATCCCCCTGGTGGTCCGTGAGAGAGGTTCAGGCACTTGGCTTACGGCCAAAAGGGCCCTTAAGGAGATCGGTTGTCCTCCGGACAAGCTCCACATCGTCGCTGAACTCGGTTCAACGGAGGCGGTACGCCAGGCGGTGAAAAGCGGTCTTGGTGGGGCCTTTCTTTCCCGTCGGGCGGTGGCCGAGGATCTGGCCAGCGGCGTCTTAAGGGAGGTTCCGGTGGAAGGGCTTCGCATCAAACGACATTTTTATTTGATCGTGCCAGAAAGGAGGACTCTTTCCCCTACAGCACAAATTTTTATAAATTTTTTCAAGTCACAGCCCTAGATTTCTTGCTGTGACGTCCAAGAGTGTTAATGTTTGCTATTGAAAAATTTTTTATCGGCAATATCTCTGGGCAACTTTAAGCCTTTAAAAATTATTTTTCTGGAGGTGAAAGATGTCGGGGAAGAAGGTCCCAGTGGCGATCGTCGGCGTTGGTAATTGTGCTAGTGCCTTGGTTCAGGGAATCTTTTACTACAAAGAAAAGGGACTTGATGCTGTCCAAGGGGTAATGTTCCCTGATATAGGCGGCTATCGCCCGTGGGATCTAGAAATCGTGGCCGCCTGGGATATAGACGCTCGTAAGGTGGGTAAAGATGTCTCTGAAGCCATTTTTGCCCTGCCTAATTGTACCACGGTCTTTTATCGCGATGTCCCTAAGCTTGGGGTCACCGTGCGAAAAGGTAAGGTGCTCGATGGTGTTGCCCCGCACATGAAGGAGTTTCCTGAAGACAAAACCTTTGTGCTTTCCGAGGCCAAAGAGGATGAGCTTGAAGACGTGGTCGCCGTACTAAAAGACACTGGGGCCGAGGTCCTCATAAACTACGTTCCTGTGGGCTCGGAACAATCAGCCCGTTTTTACGCCGAAGCCTGCCTTAAGGCCGGTGTTTCTTTTGTCAATGCCATGCCTACTTTTATCGTTTCTGATCCAGAGTGGGGGCAGCGCTTTACCGAGGCTGGTATCCCGGCGGTGGGAGACGACATCAAGTCCCAAGTAGGAGCCACCATTGTTCATCGAGTTCTTACCAAGCTTATGGTCGATCGGGGCGTACCGGTAAAACGGACCTACCAGGTGAATTTTGGTGGTAATACCGATTTTCTCAATATGCTTGCCCGCGAGAGGCTAAAAACCAAAAAGATTTCCAAGACCGAGGCGGTTTCCTCGATCATGCCCTATGACATCGGGAGTGATAACATCCATATCGGTCCCTCGGATTGGGTGCCCTGGCTTAAAGATCGAAAGATCGCCTATATCCGGCTGGAGGGGGAGCTCTTCGGCGGGGTGCCTATGTACATTGAACTTAAGCTCAGCGTGGAAGACTCGCCCAATTCCGCCGGTTCAGCTATGGATGCCATCCGTTGTGTAAAGCTTGCCCGTGATCGAGGGATTGCCGGGCCGCTTATTTCCATCTCTGCCTACACCATGAAACATCCTCCGGAGCAGTATCCAGACTATCTGGCCAGGCAGATGGTGATCGAGTTTATCGAAGGCAAACGTGAGAGATAGCGGAGGAGAGGATGATCAGCTTTTCAGAGAGATTACAAAAGCTTCCACCGTATCTGTTTGTGGAACTTGATCGTCTAAAGGCCGAGGCTGTGGCCCGGGGGGTGGATGTAATCGACCTGGGCATCGGTGATCCGGATCTCCCCACCCCCCCGCATATCGTCAAGGCAGCCATGGAGGCGGTCCAAAACCCGGAGAATCATCATTATCCGTCTAGTGTGGGGATGCGGTCCTTTCGAGAGGCTGCGGCCCGATGGTTTGAGACTCGGTTTGGGGTGGCCCTTGATCCGGATAAAGAGGTCGTTACTCTCATCGGCTCGAAAGAGGGCATTGCTCACTTCCCCTTGGCCTTTATCAATCCTGGAGATGTGGTCTTGGTACCTACACCAGCTTATCCGGTCTATCATATTGGGACCCTTTTTGCTGGAGGAGAGACTTATTATTTGCCTTTGCTTGAGGAAAACCAATTTTTACCGGATCTAGAGAGTATTCCCGCCGAAATTCTCAAACGAGCCAAGATCCTTTGGCTGAATTATCCCAACAACCCCACCGCCGCGGTGGCGGATCTTGACTTTTTTGCCAAGGTGGTTGCCTTTGCCAAGGAACACGACCTTATAGTAGCCCATGACGCTGCCTACACCGAGCTTTACTTCGAGGACTTTCGCCCCCCGAGCATCCTCCAGGTAGAGGGGGCCAAAGAGGTCGCCATAGAGTTTCACAGCCTTTCTAAGACTTACTGCATGACCGGTTGGCGCATTGCCTTTGCAGTAGGCAACGAAGACCTGATCGCCGGTCTGACCAAGGTCAAAAACAACGTAGATTCTGGCGCCTTTCAGGCCGTGCAGGAGGCTGGGATCACGGCCCTTTCCGGTGACCAGGCCTGTGTGGCCGAGTTTCGGCGTATCTTTGGTGAAAGGCGCGATGTCGTGGTCGAGGGCCTGAAAAAACTTGGCTTTGAGCTTGAAGTACCCAAGGCCACCTTTTACGTTTGGGCCAAGGTCCCTAAAGGATATACTTCTTCGGCCTTTGCCGCCAAACTCCTTTCTGAGGCTGGCATTGTAGTCACTCCTGGCAACGGGTTTGGTGATCCCGGGGAAGGGTATTTTCGACTGGCCCTTACTGTGGACAAAATGCGTCTTAAGGAGGCTATAGAACGGATCGCCTCCCTCAAGCTTTAACCAAGATCTATATCGGCATAGGTTCTAATCTGGGGGATCGGGCTGGTTATTGTGCCTGGGCCTTAAAGGCCCTTCAAGAGAAGGAGGGGTTTCATCTACGCCGTTGGTCAAGTGTTTATCTCACCGAACCGGTCGGTTTTGTTTCAGAGAATTGGTTCTATAATCTGGTGGTCGAATTGGAGACGGCTTATTCGCCCTGGGAAGTCCTTCTTGTTCTCCTTACTATTGAGCTTCAGGCTGGTCGTCAGCGGGCAGAGACCTTGGCCGACCGGACCCTTGATCTCGATCTTCTCCTTTACGGTGATCTGATCTTGGAGACAGACTTTCTTTCCCTTCCTCATCCGGCCCTGGATAAACGCCGTTTTGTCCTGACCCCCTTGACAGAACTCAATCCATCTGGGAAACATCCGATAACGAAGGAAAGTTTTCGGGATCTCTTGGCCCGACTCCCTCGGCGGCCTGAGGTCAAGAAGCTTTCGATCAATCTAAAATGAGTAGATTTATTCTCATCCTCCTCCTATTAGGAGTCATTTATTGGCTTGGGAGATCAATCTTCGAAGATTTAGCTAAATTAAAAAGACAAAGGTCTCAGAAGAAACCATCTTCTGATTCAAGCTCTAACCTCCCGGTCACCGATCAATTAGTTCAGGATCCGGTTTGCGGGGTGTATTGTCCAAAGAAAAAGGCCCTAAGTGCCATTTATAAAGGAAAAGTTTATTACTTTTGCAGTGAAGAATGTCGTCAAAAATTTTTGGCCCAAAAGGCCTCTTCTTCCTCGTCTTGATCCTCCTTTGTTCCCAGGCCACCTTTGCTGAGTTGTATTATTATCGTGATGCTCAAGGGGTGATCCATATCACCGATACCCCCTTGGGTGATCACTGGAAACGTTATCATTTTTCTCGGTTTTCCAGAGCCAGGGTGACCGAAGATCTCTTTTATCAGGTAGGGCATCGTTTTGGTCTAGATCCCCGGTTGCTCAAGGCCATTGCTCGGGCGGAGTCGGCCTTTGATCCACAGGCTATCTCTCCTAAAGGGGCCTTGGGGCTTATGCAGCTCATGCCAGAAACAGCCCGCCTATACGGAGTTCGAGATCCCTTTAATCCAGAAGAAAACCTTATGGCTGCCGCGGCCTATTTGCGTGACCTCTTGGACTATTTTCAGGACCTTATCTTGGCCCTGGCCGCTTATAACGCCGGGCCTAAAAGGGTAATCGAAGCCCGAGGTCTCCCTCCTATCCCTGAAACCCGCTCCTTTGTGGCCAGAGTGCTCCGTTTTTGGCGAGGGTATCAGTCCCCAAAAGAGTTAAAATTTTTGACCAAAAACCCTTAATTTAGACCTTGATTGGCTTTACAATATAGGAACCGGTTGTTATCATGCGCACGCGTCTAAAAGAGGAGGTTAGCGGTGAAGATATTTTTTGACCCTGACATACCCACGGAGATTCACGACCAGATCAAACAGATTGTGGAAGAACAGGTCCAAGGACCGTGCAAGTGTGGGTGTGATGAAATATATGTCTCCCTCCTGAATAATACCCTTGATGTGAAATGTTACGATTGCGGAGAAAGTTTCTTTGAAATGGAGATCGAACTCGAGGAGGAACAAACAGAGTCAGCCTAATTTTTCCGACGCTCTATGAAGGCGTAGGCATTGTGGGCGTGAATCGATTCAAAATTTTCGGCCTCAATAGCAAACCAAGTGATTTCTGGATGTTCTAGAAGTTTACGACATACCTCCCGCACAATATCTTCCACAAACATGGGGTGATCATAGGCCCATTCGGTGACAAATTTTTCGTCTGGCCGTTTAAGAAGGGGATAAATTGGGCTTGAGGCACAAGACTCCACCAATTGGATCAATTCTTCGATCCAGACGAATCTTTTGAACCGGACCTGGACCCTGACCAAACCGCGTTGGTTATGGGCCCCACGCTCACTTATCTCTCGCGAACACGGACAGACGGTCATCACCGGGACATGAACTTCTAGGACCAAATCTTTAAAATCATCGCCCTTGGCCCCGTAGATCTTACAGCCATATTCCATGATGGCTTCCTCCCCGGAGACCGGGGCCTTTTTGGTCATAAAAAAGGGGAATTCGATCTCTAAGTGGGCCACCTTGGCCGAAAGGCGTTTGCGCATTTCGTCTAAGATACAAGGGATCTTTTTGATGTGGATTTCGTGACGATATTCATTGAGAATCTCCACGAAACGGCTCATATGGGTACCTTTGAACTGATGGGGGAGATCTACGTACATATTAATGGAAGCCACGGTGTGTTGGACGCCCTTGCTTCGATCAAGGACAGAGATCGGATAGCGAATGCCTTTGATGCCTACCTTGTCGATCTCGATCTGGCGATGGTCAGGAAGACTTTGAACGTCTTTAAGTTTCACGTCCTTTGAGTCCCTCCAGCTTTGAAATAAGATCCCGGGCTATTTCATGGAGAGGACTGGCCACCTGACTTAAAGGGCTTCCTTCTCGTTCGGTTTGCCATAAGGCCTCGTCAAAGGGAAAGGCGGCCAATAATTTTCCTCCGAGTTCTCTTTCTAAAAAGGCCTGATCTCCTGGCCTGAGGGTGTTTCCTACCAAAAAGACGTTTTTAAGCCCGAGCTGATCCGCCAAGACCTTGATACGCTTGGTGGTCTCAATGCTTCCCCGATAGGGTTGGACCACGACCAACAGAAAATCCACCCCTACCACCGTCCCTCGGCCAAAGTGTTCTACCCCGGCTTCCATGTCTATGATCACCGCCTCTTTGGCCCGAAGGAGGAGCAGAGCCAAGAGCCGCCTGAGGACCGTTTGTTCTGGACAGGCGCAGCCTACCCCAGCCTCCCTGATGGCCCCCAGGACCATTAGCCGGAGCGGACCTCGGCGTAACATGAACCTTTCAGGGAGATCGTCTACCTTTGGGTTCAGACAATAAAATGGCCCGTCTTTTTGGGAACGTTCGGCCAAAAGGTCCCTCATTTCGGCGATAGGGATGACCTTTTCTGCCTCTTCAAAACCGAAGAGCCTGGCTAGGTGAGGACTTGGGTCAGCATCTATGGCCAGTACTTCGTAGCCTTTGGCCAGTAAGGCCCCACTAAGAAGTACCGCCAGAGTGGATTTGCCTACTCCACCTTTACCGCAAAGGGCAATCTTCATAGGGCTTACCAACTAAAACCACAGATTATTTAGAAAGGCAAACCAATTTTTATCCGGTTGAAAGCTCCTCGGAGACTTGGTCTTATAAAAAGGATGCTTTTGGAATTGCGGTTTAAAGACTTTGTCCTCATCCCCGAGGCTCATTTGATCTTGGCCCCGGGGTTTACCGTGCTCACCGGCGAGACCGGGGCGGGGAAGTCCCTCTTGATGCAGGGGCTAAGCCTCCTCCTTGGGGCAAGAGGTGGGCCGCATCTCATCCGGCTTGGGGCAGAGGAGGCGGTAGTTGAGGCCGTGATTGTCGGGGGAGAGGTGCTGGCCAGGCGCCTTTCAGAGATGGGCTATGAGCCTGTGGAAGAGGTCCTCCTTAGGCGGGTAATCACTAAGACCAAAGGTCGAGTCTATATTAACGGCTCACCAGCCACCCTTCAGATGCTTTCACGCCTTACCGAAGGCCTTATCCTTTTGGCCAGTCAGCACGAGCATCAGCTCCTAGCCAACCCGGAAGATCGTTTAAGGCTCCTTGACCAGTTTGCCGGTGTAGGAGGGCTTCTTGCTCGCTACCAAGAAGCCTTTAAGGCCTATCGGCAAGTCTTACAAGAATATCAGGCCTTGGCGGAAAAACTTGGCCGACTCGAGAAAGAAAGAGATTTCTTAAGGTTTCAGATTGAAGAGATCGAGGCCGTGGCCCCGGTGCCAGGAGAGGATAAAGCCCTTTCTGAAGAACGCGAAGTACTGAGAAACATGGCCAGGCTTCAGGAACTCCTTGGCCAGGCGGTGGAAGACTTAGAAAGTAGTGTTTCCGCCACCTCGCGGGCGAAAAAAAACCTTTCTTCCGCCGCTGAGTTTGATCATCGTCTGGATCCCTTGGTTGAACGTCTGGAAGGCCTTTTTTACGAACTCGAAGATACGCTTTTTTCCCTTCGCGATCATTTAGGCGGGCTTTCCGCCGATGAGGGCCGGCTTGAGGAGATCGAAGAGCGCCTGGATAAGCTCAATCGCCTTAAGCGCAAATACGGTCAAACCTTGGAAGAGGTCCTGACCCAACTTGAGGTCTTGAAAGAAGAATACCAGCAGCTTGAGCTTGGCGAAGAGGGCTTGAGAGAGCTTGGGTTCACTTTGAAAGAAAGGGAGGAAAAGGCCCTTTCTCTGGCCAAGGAGCTTTCCGTGAAGCGCAAGGAGGCGGGGAGGCGTCTTTCCCAGGCAGTCATGGAGCGTCTAGCAGCCCTCGGTATGGCTGAGGCTTGTTTTGTGGTGGAAGTAAAGAGCGAGAAGGCCGGGGCTGCGGCCTTAGGCCCCTGGGGGCTTGATCGGGTGGAGTTCTTGGTGGCCACCAATCCCAAGGCCGAGCCAAGGCCTCTTACTAAGGTGGCCTCAGGTGGTGAGCTCTCCCGGATTTTTCTCTCTCTAAAGACCGCCCTTTCTGAAGATCAGAAGACCCAAGTCTTGATCTTTGATGAGGTGGATGCCGGCATCGGAGGCCTTACTGCGGCCAAGGTCGGGGCCATGTTA
>CAZROA010000084.1:0-10546 GCA_964601575.1 uncultured Thermodesulfobacteriota bacterium | reverse complement strand
TGCCCGCAAGCATTACACCAACCGCTCCGAGGCCATCCGGGATCTCATCCGGGAAAAATTGGTCGAAGAAGAATGGCGAGAGAGCGAAAAAGAGGTAATCGGCACCATTACCTATGTCTACAATCATCACAAACGAGAACTAAGCGATCGACTGATCGACATCCAACACGATTATCATGAAGAGATTATCACCACCCAACACGTCCACCTGGATCATGATCATTGCCTAGAGGTGGTCATCGTCAGGGGTCGGGCCCGAAATATCCAGGACCTGGCTGACCGCATCCGTTCCCTAAAGGGTATTCTTCACTGTCAATTGGCCATGACTACCACCGGGAAGGATCTGCCTTAGCGCCCTTCAAAGCGCTCGCCGGGCTTAGGCCGCCAACCACGAATAAAATCCGCCACCGGAAGGCGTTTCTTACCCTCAACCTGGACCTCGCGTACACGAAGAAGACCCTTTCCGGTGGCGATGAGGAAACCGTCTTCCCCGACGGCGACGATTTCCCCGGGTACCGCCTGGGCCTCTTGGTTAATGACCTCAGGCCTAAAGAACTTGATCAGTTTTCCCCGAAAATAGGCGTAAGCCGAGGGCCAGGGATCAAGCCCACGAATGAGGCGTGACAATTCCTCGGCAGGGAGCGTAAAATCGAGGAAGCCGTCTTCCTTTTTGAGCATGGGGGCATAGGAGACCCCTTCTTCTGGTTGTCTCTTGGGTTTGATCCTCCCCTGCTTGAGGCCGCGCAAGGCCTCAACGATAAGTTTGGCCCCAAGGGCAGCCAAACGGTCGTGTAGTTCTCCAGCGGTCTCTTCCGGACCTATAGGGATGGCCTCCATGAGGAGGATGTCACCGGTGTCCATCCCTTCGTCCATCTGCATGATAGTTACCCCGGTCTCTGACTCACCGGCGATGATGGCCCAGTTGATCGGCGCTGCCCCGCGGAATTTGGGAAGAAGCGAGGCGTGTACGTTGATACAGCCCCTGGGTGGAATCTCAAGTACTTCCCTGGGCAAGATTTTCCCGTAGGCCGCCACTACAATGGCGTCCGGGGCCAATTCCCGAAGTTTGGTCAAAAACTCCGGATCTTTGATCTTGACCGGCTGAAGGACCGGCACACCGTATTCCTGGGCCAGGAGTTTGACCGGTGGAGGGGTAAGTTTTTTACCCCGACCCGCTGGCTTATCCGGCTGGGTGACCACCGCCACCACTTCGTCTTCACCGGCAAGCAAGGCCTTTAGGATGGGCACAGCAAAGGCCGGTGTGCCCATAAAGACCAAACGCCACTTTTCCGCCATGGTTATTTCCTCACCCACTTACCCGGAGCCGTCTCTATCCAAGTCCCCTTGGGGGCGGTGCGCTGCCATTCCTTGGCAAAGATACGTCGGACGCGGACGATGTCTTTGGGTGCTATCCCCAGGACCCGGCGCACCTCCTGGTAAAGGGCCTCCCGATCCCTGTTTTCCGCCTCAATAAGGCGTTTGACCTCTGCTCGTTGCCGCAGGGTTAAGGCCCCAAGGTTACGTAAAACCACCTTGCCGTCCAAGGATTCACCGAGTATCCCACGGGCCAAAAAGGGTTTGAGCTTGGGGTAACGGGCCCGCATTCGGGCCTTAAGCTGACGGATGGAGGCGTTGCTGACGGCAAGTTCTTCTTGGGCATAGGCCTTTTTTATGAAAAGGTCTTTAAGCCAAGAGTGATCTTCACCCTGCGAAGGCTTGGCCGGAGGCTTCTCCTTTAGGCCTCGAACCTCCTCGGTGATTTCCTTGGCGGCCTTTTGGACCTCCGCCGCCGGGAAATAAATATTGATGGTTACGCAGGAGATCAGGACCACGGCCAAAAGGCTAAGAAGCACTTTTTTCTTCATCTTCTCCCCCCAAGATGTTTTCAAGACGCCGAAGCATCTCGCGAAAACTAATCACCCCTTTGGGATTGTGGTTTATCACATCTACCCCGAAAAGTTTAGGCCCTTTGAGCAGATATTCACGACCACCTTCTCGGATGAGTCCACGCAGGTGGAACTGGTCGTCTTTCAAGCGGCAATAGAGCCCCAAGTGCTTGTAGCGCAGATTTTTGACAAAGGGCACTATAATACTGGCCGAGCCGCCTCCGAGCTCTGCCAGGTTACGCACGGCCTTGAGGCTTATTCGACGCGACCCCTTCCAGGAAGGATCATCTCTTATCCAGAGCTCAAAACTTTCCGGCAGGCTACCGGCCATGATCAGGTGCTTAATACGGCCCTTGAGGCGCCCGGTAATGCGCCCAAAACCAGAGACCTCAGTAAGAAGGGCCAAGTCTAGCCCCTCAATCTCGACCTCACCGCCATAACGAGGGATGATGCCCGGCTCAAAAAAGAGGTCTCGCACCCGCAAGAGCCCCCGAGCGAGATGCAGGTCAAGTTCTCCGCGGGCCAGAAGTCTGCCAGCCTCCAGACGTACTTCCTTAAAAGAGGCCTTGAGCTCTGGGGCCAAGACTTGATAGGGCGGTGGTAAAGGTGGCTGCAAGTCGGAAAGTTGCACATCTTTCAGGACAAAGCTTACCGGGGCTTTCCATACCCCTTCTCCCGGGCCGGTCCTAAGGTGTCCCTGAAAAAGATCCAAAGCAAAAGGTGCCACGGTAAACCGTTGCCCACAGATTTCTCCCCGGAGATGAAGATCCCCCAGGGCAAGGATCGGGCTCTTTACCGATTCCCAGGAAAAGACCCAAGGGCGACAGGCCCCTTTTAGATCATAGCCCAAGGACAGACGCAGACCTTGAAATTCGTGACTTCCGGAGATCGTCAGGGCCCCGTGAAAAGAAAGCGAAAGATCCTCTCCGCGTCCCTGCAATTCCAAAAGTCCGCGGGGTGAAAGCGAGGTCAGCATGGGATGGGCCTCCCCAAAAGGTTCCTGCACCAAAGGGCCCCAGAAATCTTCCACCCGCAATCGTAGGTCGAAGCTTTTGGGAGGCCTTAGGGGCAACCCAACCCTAAGCCCTTGGGCCTTGAGTTCAAAGGGACCATTTATTTCAAGGCTTCTCAAGAAACAGCCCCCGGCCTGGCACCGGCCTTCACCCCGGGCCTCAAGAGGTTTCGATAACCGGTAATAAAAGGGATCAAGGAAAAATTCACCTTGCTTTAGGAGGAGATGCCCTTTAAAGGCCAAGTCCTTCCCCTTGGCTGAGAGGCGACTCTCAAGGAGGAGGTCAATGCCCTCCCCTAGATTCTCAGAGGAGAGCTCAAAGCCCAGGCCTTCGACCACCAGGTGGGTGTCTAGGTTTAGGGGGGAAAGATCACCCTTTACCGTGCCAGAGAGCCTCCCTTTAAATTTAAGGCCAAAAAGATTTGAGACGGTGGCCACCAAGGCCGGAGAGGCCTCAAAACGCCCGGTAAAGTTTAGTAGAGGTTCCTTTTGTCCTTCCTTAAGGAACTCTCCTGCAAAGAAAAGCCCCGGAGTCACCTCTCCTTTAGCCTTGAGGGATAGCCTTTGGCCTTTAGGCTTAAACTTACCGGAAAGGGAAAAGCACCCGGAAAACGAAGCCTGACCCTTTGGGCCCTTAAGAGAAAGATCCTCAAGACGCCCTATTCCAGAAAAAAAGAGGTCTTTTCCTTTTGGATGACTTCGCAAAGAAAGGAGGAGTTTCCCCTGGGTAAGCCGCAGGCCAGAGGGAAGGCTAAGGGGCAAGGCGGTGAGATCCACCCGCAGGTCGGCTTCAAACGGGGCCTCCTTTAAGGAAGAAAGTCTGGGGACGGATGGCCTTTGAGCCTGGGCCTTTATTTGATAGGCCAGCCTTGGCCCCTTCCGAAAGCCAGCCCAAAAGGACCTAAGCCCCTTTACTTCAAGCCTTTCTATGGCAAGGGCCAAAGGTCTCTCGCCCTGGATCAAAAAGCGCCCTTTGGAAAACTCCAATCGAGAGAGATAGATCGGCGGGGCCCAAGGCCCTTTGGTGGGATGATAAACCCCTTGGAAGTCGGAAAGCTTGGCCCCTAAGGCTACTTTGGGGAAAAAATGCAACTCTAGTTCGGCCTCCTTAGCCGTAAGGGCCAAGCCCTCCTCTGCCAACCGAAGCCCTTTGAAGTGCAGACTCCCTCCGGTAATTACCATCTCCTCACAGGAGAAGGTCACCCCAGCCCGAGACAGAATTTGTTCAAAGACCTTTAGGAACAAGAATTGACGGAAAAAGTAGATGAGGACCAGAAAAAGACCAAGCAGAGGGAGAAGCCACCAGAACCTTTTCATCTTCTATCCAAAATTCAAAAGGGCGGGCCTTGGCCCGCCCTTTGATCACGCCCCAAGATTAGGCTGCTTCGGGAATCTCTTCGGGAAAATGTTTCCGAAAATCAAGCTGACCTTTGGTCTCGTCGTAATCTACCAGGATATGGTCACCCTCCTGGAAAGTCCCTTCAAGGAGCTTTATGGCCAACGGATCTTCGATATAACGCTGAATGGCCCGCTTTAACGGTCGCGCCCCGTAGACCGGGTCGTAGCCCACCTGGGCCAGCCATTCCTTGGCCCGATCGGTCAGGTGGATGACGATGTGTTTGTCCTCCAAGCGATTTTGGAGATAACGGACCTGGATCTCGACGATACGCTTCAGGTGTTCCCTGGTCAGATTGTTGAAGACGATGATCTCGTCGATCCGGTTCAAGAACTCCGGTCTGAAGTGGGCCCGTACGGCCTCCATCACCCGGCGCTCCATTTCTTGACGATCGTACTGGAGCTCTTGCACCCATTGGCTCCCGATATTCGAGGTCATGATGATAATAGTGTTCTGGAAGTTTACCGTGCGCCCTTTGCTATCGGTAAGGCGCCCATCATCCAAGATCTGAAGCAGGATGTTGAAGACATCCGGGTGCGCCTTCTCGATCTCATCAAAGAGAATGACCGAGTAAGGCCTGCGACGCACGGCCTCGGTGAGTTGCCCGCCTTCCTCATAGCCTACGTACCCCGGAGGGGCACCAATGAGCTTGGAGACGGCATGTTTTTCCATGTATTCGGACATATCAAAGCGAATCAGGGCCTGCTCGGTGTCGAACATAAACTCGGCCAGGGCCTTGGCCAATTCAGTCTTACCCACACCCGTGGGCCCAAGGAACATAAAGGAGCCAATAGGACGGTTCGGGTCCTTGAGGCCAGCTCTGGCGCGACGCACGGCGTTGGCAATGGCCTTGATGGCGTGGTCCTGCCCCACCACACGCTGGGCCAACCGCTCTTCCATCTTGAGGAGCTTCTCCCGCTCGCTCTCCAGGAGCTTTGAGACCGGAATCCCCGTCCACTTGGCGATGATCTCGGCAACGTCTTCGGCATCTACTTCTTCTTTGAGGAACTTGTGTTCCTTCTGGATCTCAGCTAGCTTCTGGTTCCATTCCTCTAGCTCCCTTTCAAGCTGTGGGATACGACCATAGATGATCTCAGCCACACGGTTGAGATCACCTTGACGTTCGGCTTGCTGGGCCTCGATGCGCAGTTGGTCGATCTTCTCCTTGATAGAACGAATTTTTTGGATGACCTCGCGCTCCTGGTTCCACTGGGCCTTCATCTCCTCAGACTTCTTGCGCAGCTCCTCAAGGCTCTCCTCAAGCTTCTTGAGCCGCTCCCGTGCCCGCGGATCGGTCTCCCGCTCAAGGGCCATACGCTCGATCTCAAGCTGTTTGATCTTGCGCTCGATCTCGTCGATCTCCGTGGGCATGGAGTCGATCTCGATGCGCAGCTTGGCCGCGGCCTCATCGATCAGGTCAATGGCCTTGTCCGGGAGATAACGGTCGGTAATGTACCGGGCCGAAAGCTGCACTGCAGCCACGATGGCGCTGTCGGTGATACGCACACCGTGGTGCACCTCGTATTTTTCCTTAAGCCCGCGCAGGATGGCGATGGCTTCTTCGATGCTCGGCTCATCCACGTAGACCGGCTGGAACCGACGCTCAAGGGCCGGGTCCTTCTCGATATACTTGCGGTATTCCTCGATGGTGGTGGCGCCGATGCAGTGGAGCTCACCACGGGCAAGCGCAGGCTTTAACATATTGGCCGCATCCATGGCCCCTTCTGCCGCCCCGGCCCCGACCAGGGTGTGGATCTCGTCGATGAAGAGGATGATCTCACCCTCGCTCTCGGTGACCTCTTTGAGCACGGCCTTAAGCCGTTCCTCGAACTCACCCCGGTATTTGGCCCCGGCCACCAAGGCCCCCATGTCGAGTTGGACGATGCGTTTATTCTTAAGGGGCTCTGGTACGTCACCGGCCACGATCCGCTGGGCCAGGCCCTCGACGATGGCCGTCTTACCCACACCGGGTTCACCGACCAGTACCGGATTGTTTTTGGTCCGGCGGGAGAGGATCTGGATCACCCGGCGGATCTCCTCGTCACGCCCGATCACCGGATCAAGTTTGCCGGCCTTGGCCAGGGCCGTGAGGTCACGCCCGAACTTCTCAAGGGCTTGGTATTTCTCTTCTGGATTCTGGTCGGTCACCCGCTGGCCTTTGCGGATCTGGTTGATGACCTCCATGACGTTTTCTTTGGTAAGGCCTCGGTTTCGCAGGATCTCCGCCGACGGCGTATTGCTCTCCAGGATGGCCAGTAGCAGGTGCTCGGTGGAGACGTAATCATCGCGCATCTCCGCTGCAAGCCGCATGGCCCGTTCAAGTACTTGCTTTAGGGTGGGCGAGAGATAGACCTGATAACCCGCACCGGAGACCGAAGGGATCTTATCCAACACCTCGTCCACATCCGAGGCCACCAGCTTGTTATTCACCCCCAGGCGCTCGAGGATCATGGGCACGATACCGCCCTCTTGCTCCACCAGCGCCTTGAGCAGGTGTTCTACCTCCATATTTTGATGGCCGCGGGTCTCCGCCAGCCTCTGCGCCTCCTGAATGGCATCCTGAGACTTGAAGGTAAATTTTTCTAAACGCATATTTACACCCCCTGTGTCTTTCTCTTGTTGGTCTCTTTAGGCGGGATCCACAAACCCGCTCAATTACTTTTATTATTCCCTAAGTTACTTTTATTATTCCCTAAGTCACGAGTTTATCGAAAAAGGTTTAATGCCTTTGCGTTTGGGAAGGTAAGTTCACCCAGTACCCATGTCAAGGAAACCGAAAGAAGCATCCTAGGAAAGATTTTCCTCCCCGGCAAAAATTGCCTAGTTCTCACCTCCCCGCCACCTTCAAAACACCTTTCTCCCCAAGGGGACCTTAAAGTACACACTGGCATATAGCTTGCTTTATCAATCGGCCAAGGGAGGTAGTTTATGAATCTCAAGATAGATCCTCAGGGAGTATTTGGGGCCCAAATATCAAAACCAGGAAAGGGACTCAAAGAGATTACAGATCCAGGTGACTTCTGGCTCATCCTCTTTGCCTTACTCTTTAATCCTGAGTTCAAAGCCTCAATAGATCTCTCAAGCGAAAAGGTAATCGTGGGCGGACATACTAAATCCTATAGCATATATTCAAGCTCGATAGATCTCTCAAGCGAAAAGGTAACCGAGACCCAAATCCAGGAAGGGCTTCCTTTTAAAGGGCCTAAATTTACGGAATGGCTTTCCGAAGAAAAACTAAGCCCTTTGCAGGGGCTTTTTCCCCCGCCAAAAGAAGAGATATCCATGGGCAAATCTAGCCCAAACTTTGGGGAGATCTCCCGAGAGGAAATTACGGTTCAACTCGAATCGCTGCTAAAGAGTATAGAAACCAAGGGCAAAGAGCTCCCGAGACTCGAAAACCTTTTCCATTCTCTCAAAGAAGGAAAACACGTCGCTCAGGAGACCGTCCTTCAGGCCATCAAAGAACTGAGCACCTTGGCCAGAGAAAACAAAGACCAAGACATAAACTCTATCCTTAATTTTATCCTTGAGGGATTGATTTATCTACGCCGAGAAAATGAGGTCTTTACGGGGTCGAAAAAAGGGGAGCTAACGGACACAGGACAGGAAGACCGCCTCTTTCACCTCGTTGAGGCCCACGGGCTTAAGAGGGATAAAGTTAAAAAATACTTAGATAATCAATCCACATCTCCAAACAGGAAAAAGCCAGAAAAAATAGAAAATCCCTGGAAGGGCTTACCGATTAAAGACCAAATAGAAAAACTCATTCATAAGAAAGAAGGGCATATTCCTTCTCGTAAAGAAGCCAAAGATAACCAAGCCTTCCCCTGGCCCCCTAGCGAAGAGAGGACTGAATCGAGTGTGCTCAATAAAGGGCAAGGACACAAGGCCAAGGGTATCTCTGTGGCGAACCATCTCTTTTTAGAAAAGCCCTTAGACCAAGCAAAGGCACCCGAACATTTGATCCCCCGGGGGCATCATTTTCATCATCAAGAAAACACGGTCATCAATATCAAATCGCCGGAATCCGGGCCACATCACCCACGGCCCTTGATCAGCTTAGAGCCTTCACAGATCCCGGATTTCGTCAAAGAACTCGTCCTTAAGCCCAATCGTCTAGGGCGAAACGAGGCCCGTATTCGGCTTGAACCACCGCATCTTGGGGAACTTCACGTCACCCTTTCTGTAGACAAAGGCGAAGTTCGTCTCCTATTTACCGTAGAACATCCCCAAGCGGCCCAGGCCTTACATCAGGAAATACATCAATTGGCCAAATCCTTGGCTGAAGTGGGTCTCCAATTGGGAGGCTGTCAAATAGACCTTTCCGGGGGCAAACATCAGCCCTTTCAAGAACAACGGTATGTTGATTTTAGACCCATGGCCCCGGAAAAAGATCTCTCTTTGGCCTCATCTGAGGCCCGGATCAACCGAAGACCCAAGGGATTGATCGATCTTCGCGTCTAGGGGAGGAAAGATGACTAGCCTAAGTCCCAAAGGTACGGATCAAAAGCTCTTTCAGGAACTGGACCCTAACCCTAAACAAAGGGTCCCCAAAAAAGTCCTTGATCGCAATGATTTTATGCTCCTTTTCATCAAACAACTGGAATACCAAGACCCAATGAAACCCTTGGATAACAATGAAATGGCCACCCAATTGGCCTTGTTTAACCAAGTAGATCAGCTCTTCTCCATCAATCAAAGGCTAGAAGACTTTATGAAGGCGGCCAAAAACCAAGAAATGGCCGTCCTTACCTCCCTTATCGGGCGCTTGGTAAGGGTCAAGGGACAGCTTGGTCGGGTAGAAAACGGCCAATTTTTAGGGGCCAGGCTAAAAATCGAAGAACCCCTCTCTCAAGCCACGGTCAAGGTCTTTTCTTCAGACGGGCACCTGGTCAGGACGCTTAATCTCGGTGGACTTTCTCCTGGTGAACACGAAATTTCCTGGGACGCCAAGGACGATAATGGTCAAACGGTGCCAGATGGTAATTACCGGTTGGTCTTAGAGACCCAAGGTGATCAGGACAAAATCTCTTTGGAGACCGTTGGTCGGATTACCGGGGCCTTTCTCAAAGAAGATTCCTCGACCCTCCTCTTTAATGGTCAACGCGAAATAAAACTCGAAGACATTCAGGAGATCATGGCTGATGGAGGTGGGCAATGAGCCTCTTTGGTACCATCTACTTGGGTAAAAGCGGGATCAACACCATGAGCCAGGGCTTGGGGGTAAGTGCCGATAACGTAGCCAATCTAGAAAGCACTGGTTTTCGAGCCAGCCGAGCCCTGTTTGAAGACCTGATGCTCAGCGCCACCAATGAAGCCCCTCCGAGTGACCAAAAGGGGCTTGGCACCGCGGTCGAAACCATCGAGGTCCTTTATCACGAGGGGCCGATCAAGGTCACGGATAATCCCACGGATCTGGCCATTACCGGAAAGGGCTTTTTTACCGTCTCTGATGGAGAAGACGTGTTTTACACCAGAGACGGGGGTTTTGTCCTGCGTGAGGTAGAGGATAACCTGCGTCTCTCCACCCCCTCTGGCTATGACCTTTATGGTTGGGCGGTCCCTGAGGGCACAGATGGAGAGACGGTTACTTCTGGGACCTTGACTCCGGTCGAGATTCCACAAAATATTTCCGGGCAACCAACCTCTAACATCGTTCTCCAATTGAATTGCGATAGTTCTAAACCGCCTGAGGCCATCAATCTTAGCCTCTTAGAAAAATGGGACGGAACCCAAGAAGAACCTATCAGTCCCGGAGGGTATGAACTGAAGGTTGATCTACCTGTCTGGGACAGTATCGGTCAACAACATCAACTTTCACTATATCTTGACCGAACCGATCAGGCACGTACCTTTGAGTTTTTAGTGGCCATGGACCCATCCGAAGATTGGCGCGGAGAAGGAGAATACGCCGGTTGTCTTCTCACCGGAGCACTCCATTTTGGTTCTGCGGGAGAGCTTCAAAGTATCGAGAATTTAGAGCTTATTACCAGCCCGACTGGGGATACCACTTCTTTGAACCCAGAAGATCTACCGGATGGTCTCCCAGCCTTTACAGTCAATTTTACCGGCACCCCCCAGCAGATCGCCCTTGATTTCGGGCTTTATTTCGATGCCGAGGCCGGAGAATGGCAACGGGTCGAGGATCGAGCTAGCACGGCCTTTGCCGCCCCTTTCAGCGTAATCTATCAATACCTCAATGGGTATCCACCGGGGGCCTTTGAGGAAATAAACGTAACCGAAAAAGGAGTC
>CAZROA010000083.1:0-12057 GCA_964601575.1 uncultured Thermodesulfobacteriota bacterium | reverse complement strand
GCTGCGTTTCTCTTATACTTTGTGAATTGCGGGATGGCTACTGCTGCCAGAATACCAATAATAGCTACGACAATTAATAGTTCGATCAAGGTAAAACCTTTTCTCCTGTTCTTCTTGCGTTGATCCTTCTTGGTCCTCATCGTCTATTCCTCCTTTTTGTTAATTTTTGAGGTGGCCACCTCGTTAGCTCTTTGTTGATTTTTTAAATGCAACTAATGTGCCAATCCTTTCCTGTTTTATCGGCGCCTTAAAGGCGAAGTTTTAAAAATAAACAGGTCTATAAGGACTCCGCTGTGTTTTTACTGACAAATTTTGTCATTTCATGGTCAAAAATTTTAAGTTGGGCGATGAGGGGGACGAACCTTTGGAGAGGAGGAAGAGATGTTTTTTCCCAGGGAGGAACAAAACGGGGCCATCCTCATCGTTGACGACGATCAAAGTCTTCGGGAGTTTTTGGAAATTTTCTTCGCCAAAGAGGGGTTTCGAGTCTTTACCGCCGGAGACGGTGAGGAGGCCTTAAAACTACTGGAAAAGACCTCGGTCGACCTGGTCCTGGCCGATATCCGCATGCCCAAGGTCGATGGGCTCAAATTTTTGAAACTCTTGCGCCGCAAAGGTCTCGAACTCCCCATCATCATGATCACCGCTTATGCCTCCTTGGACTCGGCGGTGGAGGCCAAAAAAGAAGGGGCCTTTGATTATGTTTCTAAACCCTTCAAACTCGATGAGCTTCGAGCCCTGGTAAACAAGGCCCTCCAGAAGAAAGAAAAGATCTCCTCTCCCAAAGACTATGAATTTATGGGCCTTATCGGTCGTAGCCCGGCGATGCAGCGCGTCTTCGAAATGCTTCCCCGGGTGGCGGCTGTGCCCTCTAACGTGCTGATCACCGGTGAATCTGGTACCGGAAAGGAATTGGTGGCCCGAGCCATCCATCAATTGTCTGCCCGTAAAGACAGGCCCTTTATCGTGGTCAATTGCGGGGGTATTCCGCCTAATCTCCTAGAGAGTGAACTATTTGGTTACAAGACCGGGGCCTTTACCGGGGCTACCAAAGAAAAACCAGGCCTTTTTGCCCTGGCCCATAAGGGGACCATCTTTCTCGATGAGGTGGGGGAGCTGCCACCCGAGCTCCAGGTAAAGCTCCTTCGTGTGGTCCAAGAAAAGAGTTTTCTACCCCTGGGGGCCACAAGCGAGGTCAAGACCGATGTGCGTATCATTTCGGCCACCAATCGAGACTTGGAGAAAGAGGTCCTAGAGGGTCGCTTTAGAGAAGATCTATTTTATCGTCTGAACGTTATCTCGATCAATCTTCCTCCTTTAAGGGAGCGCAGAGAAGATATTCCCCTCCTTGTCGAGCATTTTCTCCGTAAGTATGCCCAAAAACTGGGTAAAAAAATCGAAGGCATTTCTGATTTTGCCTTAAAGGCCCTAATGGAATATGACTTCCCCGGAAATGTCCGTGAGCTGGAAAACATCATCGAACGATCTGTGGCCTTGGAGACTGGCCCTTTGATCCTCCCGGAAAGTCTTACCCTTTCGCACCTCAAATCCCGACGCTTCAAGACCTCTAAAGAAGGGCCATCATTTGAGATCTCTCTTCCCGAAGGAGGTATTGACCTTGAGGCCTTGCTTAATCAGATTGAGGTCTCTCTTCTCAAACAGGCCCTGGAAAGGACCAACGGTAACAAGACCGAAGCCGCCAAACTTTTAGGCCTTAATTTTCGGTCTTTTCGTTATCGATTGGCCAAGTATAGACTCTCATGAATTTATCTAGGCTGGCCGTTATCAAGCTCCAATACCTGCGCCTACTTTTGGTCCTCTTAGGCTTGGGCCTTTGGGACTGGTCTTTTAAGGCCGGAGAGAATTTTTTTGCCCCATGGTCTTGGGCCCTCTTTCTCGCTTTTTTCCTAAGCGGGATCGCTTTCCTTATTTTACAAAGAAAGATCGGGCTTCGTTCCCTCCTTTGGGCAGAGTTGATCTTTGACGTCTTTTTAGTTTCCTTATTGATTTTGGCCTCGGGTAGGCGCGAGAGCCCCTTCGTGTTTCTCTATCCCCTCCTCATCTTCTTGGGGACCCTTCATGTAGGCAGGCGAGGGGCAGATATACTGACTTTTCTTACCCTTTCCTGTTATCTCTTTTTTTGGCTCTGGCCCCCTTTTCCAGAGATAAAGCCAGAGACCCTGATCCAGTTTTTTATCTCCCTTGGGGCCATGGGGGCCTCGGGGCTCCTTGCCCTTCGTTTCGCCGAAGAGATTACCCGCCATCGTCGTTGGGCCGAGGAGACCCAGGCGGCCCTCTATCGTATCGAAGAGCTTTATCAACATATCATGCGCTCCATGGCCTCTGGATTAATTATCACCGACCTTGAGGGCCGCATCACCTCGGCCAATCAAAAGGCCCGTGAGATTTTGGGGCTGTCTCCTTTGGAGGGAAGGAAGTTGGGCGAGATCCTTTCGGAAATAGACCTCAATAAGGCCCAACATCGAAGTGAAATCGTGATCTACAATGAGAAGAGACGTTACTTGGGCTACAGTCTCTTTCCCCTCAGAGACGAAAAAGACCAAATTTTCGGCTACGGTTTTCTTTTTCAAGATATCACCCATATCAAAGAACAGGAGAAAAAATTACGTGAGGCCGAACGTTTGGCGGCCCTAGGCACTATGGCTGCTGGTCTTGTTCACGAGATCAAAAACCCTTTGGCCTCCATTTCCGGGGCCATCCAACTCCTTAAAGAGGGTGACTTGGTTCAGCCCCAAGGGCTTCGCCTTCTGGACATCTTGGAGAGAGAAAGTGCCCGCCTGGATGAGCTGGTGACCAATTTTCTCTTTTTTGCCAAACCAAGCCAAGGAGAGGCTAAAGAGGTCAATTTGTCTAGGATCTGCCGAGAGGTCCTGGAAGAACTCTCCTGTCGGAAGGATTTTTCTCGCCTGAGATTTGAGCTTTCTGTCCCAGAGGAGATGTGGGTCAAAGTGGAACCAGGGCGTTTCAAACAGGTACTCTTGAATCTGTGTTTTAATGCCTGTCAAGCCTGCCAAAACCACCCTCGGCCTGTGGTGGAAATGCGTCTTTTGGAAGAAAACGGTTCCTGGGCCCTGCTGGTGCATGATAACGGGGAAGGGATTTCGAAAGATATTTTGCCGCGCATCTTTGAACCCTTCTTTACCACTAAACCCCACGGCACCGGTCTTGGGCTTTCGGTAGTCTACAGTTTGGTCAAGGCCTGGGGAGGAAAGATTGAGGTAGAAAGCGAGCTGGGGACAGGGAGCACCTTCAAGATCATTTTCCCACCTCATTTGATCTTCAAAAGGGCCAAGGCCGCCTAGGATCATCTATTTTTAGATCAATCAAACCCGCTTGTCTAAAGCCTCGGGGCAAGGGGTCTAACCAGCCTTTTTGTCGCCTGCTTTCCCCACTTCGTACCACAGGATAAAATTTCGCCTAAAATCACAAAATATAGTATATAATTTTAACATAAATGCTATATTTAGTTGTATTAAGTTTTTGCTTGACAGGGTCGATAGGGACTTACTAGCTTGAGGTGGTGTGAAAGGGTAAAAAGTGGTCGGAGGTGGTCCATTGTTCTTTCGGGGGCGCTCTAACCATATCTTAGATGCCAAAGGGCGCCTGAGTATCCCTGCTCGCTTCCGTGAAGTATTGAAACAGCGCTACGGTAATCAGGGCTTGATCATTACTAACTTGCCAGAATGTCTGGTGGCCTATCCCTGGTTAGAGTGGCAAAAGCTGGAGGAGAAACTCCTTAGTTATGCAGTTGATCCTCCAGAACTTCGCCTGTACAAACGCTACTTTTTGGGCTCAGCCGAGGAGTGTTTCCCTGATCGTCAAGGCCGGATCTTGATCCCGGCCCACCTCCGACAAGAAGCCGGTATAGATCGCGAGGTGGTACTCCTTGGGATGCTTAATTCCTTTGAAATTTGGAGCCCAAAGCGCCTCGAGCCCGAATTTAAAAAAGCAAGAGAAAATTTCTCCCAACTCTCTCGGGTCGTTGCCGAACTTGGCCGCCAAGAGGTCTCAACATGAACCGGTCTTGGTGAAGGAGGTCCTTTTTTGGTTGGCGGTCAAGCCAGGGGGCCTCTATGTAGATGGAACCGTAGGGCTCGGGGGGCATAGTCAAGCCATTTTGGAGGCCTCGGCCCCCAACGGGTTCTTGGTGGGGTTTGAGTGGAACAAGGAGTCTTTGGCCCTGGCTGAAAAACGCTTGGCCCCTTTTGCCGGGCGGTTTCTCCTTGTTCGTGAAAATTTTGCCAGGATACGTGCTGTCCTCGAAGACCTTCAGAAGATCCCTGTTGACGGGGTCCTGGTGGATTTAGGGCTCTCTTCCTTTTTGATTGAGGGCTCGGGACGCGGATTCAGTTTCTTACGGGACGAACCCCTGGATATGCGTATGGATGACCGTTTTTCTCAGACGGCCCGAGATTTGGTCAATACCCTTCCTGCGCCTCAACTTGAGGAATTGATCCGGGCTTACGGTGAAGAACGTTTTGCCCGGAGGATTGCCAAGGCCATTGCTGAGGCCAGGCGCCAAAAACGGATTGAGACCACCGGGGAACTAGCAGAGATCATCCTGAAGGCCGTGCCGCCTTCCGCGCGATATGGGAGACTCCACCCGGCCACGCGCACTTTCCAGGCCCTGAGGATCGTGGTCAATCGAGAGCTTGAAAATCTGAAACAATTCCTCGAAGAGATCCCGCGCTGTCTCAAACCCGGTGGGCGATTGGTGGTCATCTCTTTCCATTCCTTAGAGGATCGCCTGGTAAAACAGGCTTTTAAGGATGATCCTCGGCTCAAGGTCCTGACCAAGAAGCCGGTGGTTGCCTCAAGGGAGGAGATTAGACGTAATCCAAGGGCCCGGAGTGCCAAGCTTCGGGCGGCAGAAAGGATTTGAGGAGGAGGGAATGGCTTCTGCACCGCAAGGTACCATTCTTTATACCTTTACCCCCAAGGGTCGGGCCCGCCAGCGGGCCAAAGAAAGGGTGGGGCTTAGGGGATTGATCTGGCGCACGGCCCTAGTCTTGATTGCGGTCCTTTCTCTGGCCTTGGGGACCATGCTGTTTAATCAGTATCGGCATGTATGTCGGCTAAAGAAGGAAGTGACTTCTCTGCATATCAAACATCAACAATTGTTGGCCGAATATCAGGCCTTGACCGCCAAAGAGGTGGTTTACGCCAAGGCCAAGGCCTTAGGGCTCAGGGAAGCAACGCCAGAACAAAAGATCATTATCAAGCCATGAGGTTCGGGATCGTTTTTTTGGGGATCATTATCCTTTTGTTAGGGGCCTTTTGTTTAGTCCCTAGCCTCTTTTCTAAGGAGGGGAATGCCGATCTTTATGACTTCAGTCGGGCTCGGGGCCGAATTTACGACTTTGAAAACCGCCTTTTGGCTGAATCTCGATCGACTAAAGGCCTTTTTCTCTCCACTACGGCCTTTTTGGCCACTCCTCAAAATATAGATAGCCTGGCCAAGGCCCTAGGAGAATCTCCTCAACAATTGCGTTTCCTCCTGGCTCAGAGAGAAGGGACCATCCTTTTACGGCGAGAGGTCTCTGAGGTCTTGGTCAAAGAACTAGAGGGTCTACCAGGGATATTGTTTCTTGACTACTACAAGCGCCTCTATCCCTTTGGAGAGAGCACCGCCTCTCTTCTCGGAGAGGTCAGTCAAGGCGGACAAGGACTTTCTGGTCTTGAAGCCAGCTATGATCCTATTCTGCGTTCTCCAGACTCCGTTTTACGGACCTCGATTAACATTGACCTTGAACAACAATTGTACCGAGACGTTACCCGAGCCCAACGGCTCTTTCACGCCAAGGAAGGTGCTGGAGTGGTCATGGAATTAAAGACCGGGCGAGTCCTCGGGTTGGTCTCTACCTCTTCGGTGAATCCGCTGTTACACGACGTCCTCCCTCTCTCTATATTAAAAAAACCCCTTGAGGAGGCCTTTTGGGGGAGTTCTTATCAAGATTGGGGCAGTTTCCTGCGGGATCTAGGTTTTGGTGAGCCGACCCGCATCGATTTACCCGGGGAAAGTCTTGGGCTTTTGCCCCCGGAGGTAGATGATCTTTCGGAGGTCATGGCCACTCCCCTCCAGATGACCAGGGCCCTGGCTGCCTTGGTCACTGGACGGGTCTTTTATCCAAAAGTGGTCTGGAAGGTAAAGACCAAGGGAGAGACCTATACCGTAGGTGTTGGTTATCGTTCTCTTTCTGGCCTTGAGCCTTTGAAAAAAGGCGGGCTCTGGTGGTGGGGAGGGAACCGAAAGGCTGGGGCCTTCGTCTTGGCCGGGCTCTGGCCCAAACGTTCACCCAAGCTCGCCTATTTTCTCTATCTAAAAGGGGTTAAAGTGTGGGGGCTTCCGGTCTATCCTACCCGGGTCGTACCCGGGGCCTTGCGGGTTTATCAATTTCCGGGCAAAGAAAAGATAAAAAGGGCCTCTTGGTCCCCTCGAGTAATGCCTGATGTGCGGGGGCTTACCCTCCGGGCGGCCTTAGAATGTCTTTCCCGGTTGGGGCTTGAGGTGCAGTTCTCCGGTTTCGGGGTTACGGTAAAGCAATGGCCTGCCCCAGGGACACCGCTAAAGAAGATCAAAAAATGCAGGCTTATCTTGGCGGATGAAGACGCTTAAGGAACTCTTTCAAGATATCCCCTTTTTAGAGATGAAAGGGGCCGAAAAACAGGTCATCGGTCTCACCGATGACTCACGTGAAGTCGGTCCAGGGTATCTCTTTGTCGCCCGTCGGGGGTTGACCCATGACGGGCATTGCTTCATCCCTGACGCCCTGGCCCGAGGGGCAACGGCCATCGTGGTCGAAAGGCCTTACCCCCTTCCTGAAGGGATAGGTTTGGTCCGGGTCTCGGATACTCAGGCCATTTTAGGGGCCTTGGCCGCTGCCTTTTACGATTTCCCGACTGAAAGATTGACCTTGATCGGGATTACCGGCACCAACGGAAAGACTTCCACGGCCTGGTTTATTCGGCATCTCCTGAAAAGATTGGGCCTTAGACCAGGGCTGATCGGGACGATCCAATATGATCTCGGTCGACGTATCCTCCCGGCCAAGGAGACTACCCCCTCGGTGATTCATCTGCATCGATATTTGGCGGAGATGGTCCAAGCAGGACTTACCCACGCGGTGATGGAGGTCTCCTCCCATGCCCTTGATCAGGGGCGAGTTGATGGTCTTCTCTTTGAAGTAGCTATCTTTACCAATCTTTCACGGGATCACTTGGATTATCACCGAGATATAGAGGCCTATTTTTCCGCTAAAAGAAAGCTTTTCGAGGAATATTTGAGTTTTCAGGGCAGGGCCGTGGTCAATGTCTCCGATCCTTGGGGGCGGAAGTTGGCTGAAGCCCTTGGCGAACAAATAGTCAGGGTAGGGGAGGCAGGAGATATAACCGGTACGATTACGGCCCGGTCGCCAAGGGGTTATTCTTTCCTCCTGAGGTTCGGAAAGAAGAGGCGAGAACTGTCGACCAAGCTCTTCGGAGATTTTCAATTAGAGAATCTCCTCTTGACCGTGGCCACCGGTCTTGCCCTGGGTTTTTCTTTTGAGGAGACGATAGAGGCCCTTTCTGATCTCTCTGCCCCACCGGGTAGACTTGAATTGGTCGGAGAGATACACCAGGCCTTGGTATTCGTAGATTATGCTCACACCCCTGAGGCCCTGGCCAAGGCCCTGATCAGTCTTCGACCTTTGGTGAGGGGTCGGCTTTTCTGTCTCTTTGGCTGCGGTGGTAACCGCGATAAGGGAAAAAGACCCTTAATGGGAGAGGTAGCGGCTAGGTTGGCTGATTTGGTAATCGTTACCTCGGATAATCCCCGTCATGAAGATCCAGAAGAGATCATCAGAGACATTCTCACTGGGATGAACGGGGCCTTACCGCTGGTGATTCCCGATCGGCGAGAGGCCATTTTGAAGGGGCTTTCCCGACTCGTCCCTGGAGATGTGTTCCTTATTGCTGGCAAAGGTCATGAAGATTATCAGGAGGTCAAAGGGGTCCGTCGGCCCTTTTCTGATCAGGCAGTGGTTAGAGAATTTCTGCTCACGGAGGCGGCATGATCACTACGGAAGATGTAGTTCGAGCCACAGGTGGCATCCTCTTAAATGGTGATATGCGGATCTCTTTTACTGGAGTCTCTACGGATTCGCGCACGGTAAAACCAGGTGAGCTCTTTGTGGCCTTAAAAGGAACAAAGTTTGATGGCCATCAATTTGTTCTTGAGGCCTTTGAAAACGGGGCCAAAGGGGCTATGGTCAGCCGTTGGCCAGAGAATATAAATATCGTTGATCTTCATCGGGCCCTCTCTCTTATTCAGGTCGAAGACACCCTCAAGGCCTTGGGTGACTTGGCGGCCCTGGTGCGGAAGAGGTTTTCAGGGCGGGTCGTGGCGATCACTGGCTCCTGTGGGAAGAGTACCACCAAGGAACTCTTGGCCCAGATTTTGTCCGGTCACTTTGAAGTGGCCAAAAATCCTGGGAATTGGAACAACCTCATCGGGGTCCCGCTCTCCATCTTTCAGGCCTCGGACGAGGCTCACGTCTGGGTGTTAGAATTGGCTACCAATCAACCAGGAGAGATTGCTCGTCTTGCCGAGATCGTCGATCCAGATATAGCGGTCTTGGTTTCGGTCCATCCCTCACACCTGGAGGGTTTGGGCGACTTAGAAGGTGTGTTAAAGGAGAAATTGGCCCTCTTTGAAAGGGCCAAGATAGGCTCGCCCCTGATCTATCCTTATGATCAACGAGAAGTACGGAAACGCGTGGAGTCCTTGTCTTCGGAGCATTGGTTCCTTTCCTTTGGTTTTGAGGAAGGGGCAGAGGTAAGGGCTCGTGGGCTCCGTCTAGATCGAAGGGGCACACATTTTGTCCTGATTTATCAAGGAGAAGAGGTTGAGGTCACCCTACCTTTACTTGGTCGGCATTTTGTCCTTGATGCCTTGGCAGCGGCAGCCGCGGCCTTGGCCCTTGGTCTTAGTCTCTCTCAGGTGGCCGAAGGGCTCTCTCGGGGGAAGACCTTAAGCGGACGTTTGGAGTTAAAAAACCTCGGGGAGCATCTTCTCCTTGATGACACCTATAACGCCAACCCGGCCTCTCTTGAGGCGGCTGTTGAGGTGGTCAAGGCCTTAGCCGGTGAGTTTTCTCGCCGTATCGCCGTTATCGGAGACATGAAAGAGCTTGGTCAGGCAGCCGAGGAGCTTCACCAAGAGGCCGGAGAGAGGCTTTCCTCGGTCTTTGACCATATCCTGATCGTGGGGGATCATGCTCGGGCCGTGGCCCAAGGGGCTGGCTCTAAGGCCGAGGTCTTTTCAGATAAAGAGACCTTGGTTGAGAGAGTCCTTTCTCTTCTTGATCAACCCAGTCTTATCTTGGTCAAAGGTTCGCGGGCGATGAGGATGGAAGAAGTAATCAAGGCCTTGGAGGAGAAAATCTAGATGTTTTATCACCTCCTCTATCCCTTGCATAAATGGTGCAGTCTTTTTAACGTCTTTCGGTACATTACCTTTCGCACCATTTATGCCATCATCACCGCGGGCCTGATCGTCTACTTTCTCATGCCCCCTTTCATCAATTACATGCGGGCCAAGCAATTCGGGCAAGTTATTCGGGAGATCGGTCCTGATCATCAACACAAGGCCGGCACCCCAACCATGGGCGGGGTGATCATCCTTTTGGCCGTGGTGGTCAGTGTCCTCCTCTGGGGGAACTTAAGCAATCTTTATCTTTGGGCGGCCCTTGGGGTCTTGCTCGCTTTCGGCCTTATCGGCTTTTTGGACGATTGGCAAAAGGTGACCAAGAAGAGGAGCCTTGGCCTTACCGGTCGGGAGAAGCTCCTTTTACAGGGATTGGTGGCCATTGCCTTTGTCTTTTTTATTGTGCGCCTCGGAGCCTTTGATACCAAGCTTTCGGTCCCGTTTTTCAAGACCTTTCGCCCGGACTTGGGCTTTCTCTATTTACCCTTTGCCATGGTGGTGGTCGTTGGTTCTTCAAATGCGGTGAACCTTACCGATGGCCTAGATGGTCTGGCTATCGGGCCTTTTATCATAGTGGCCATGGTCTATATGCTCTTTGTCTATCTGGCTGGCCATGCCCGACTGGCGGCCTATCTCCAGATTCCTTATGTCCCTGGAGCCGGAGAGTTGGCTATCTTTTGCGGGGCTTTGGTCGGGGCCGGGCTCGGCTTTCTTTGGTATAACGCTTACCCGGCGGAGATCTTTATGGGTGATGTGGGCTCGCTTTCGCTGGGGGCAGCCTTGGGAGCGGTGGCGGTGGTGGCCAAGCAGGAGCTCTTGTTGGTTCTGGCCGGGGGGATTTTTGTGGTGGAGGCCCTCTCCGTGATGCTTCAAGTAGGGTATTTTAAGATGACCGGTGGTAAGCGCATCTTTTTGATGGCGCCGCTTCACCATCATTTTGAAAAAAAAGGCTGGCCAGAGCCCAAGATAATCGTCCGTTTTTGGATTATCTCTTCCCTTTTGGGGCTGGTGGCGTTGAGTACTTTAAAATTGAGATAGGCGATGAGACTAGAGAGACGGAATCAAAAGGTAGTGGTGGTTGGTTTCGGTCGTTCTGGACAGGCGGCGACCAAGTTACTTCTGCGTGAAGGAGCTCGGGTGGTGGTTTCCGAAAGTCGCCCCCGAAAAGATCTTCCTCAGGGGCTCCTTTCCTCCTTCGAGGAGCAAGGGGTCATCTTTGAGACCGGTGGCCACAGGCCAGAGACCTTGACCTCAGCCGACTTGGTGGTGGTAAGCCCCGGGGTACCCCTTGAGGTCTATGCCTCGGCGGTCCTTTCCGGGGTACCGGTGATCGGAGAACTAGAATTGGCCTATCAGTACTTGAAGGGTAAGAAGGTGGTAGCCATTACCGGGACCAACGGGAAGACCACCACCACGGCTATGGTCACCGATATCCTGAGGCTTTCTGGTTATCGAGTCTTTGTCGGAGGGAACTTCGGGACTCCGCTTTCGGAATTTATCCTTTCTGGTCAAAAGGCAGAGATGGTGGTCCTTGAGGTCTCCAGTTTTCAATTGGAGACTACGATCACCTTTGCTCCGGAGGTGGCCCTTCTCTTGAATATTACTCCGGATCACCTGGAGCGTTATTTGAGTTTTGAAGATTACGCCCGGGCCAAATGGCGGCTTTTCACCGCTCAGGGCCCGCATCAGGCCGCTATCTTGCCGGAGGAGCTACCGAATCTCAAAAAGGCCTTAGAAGAGATCCGGGCCCGGGTCTATTTCTTTGGCAAAGGCAAAGGGGCTCAAGCAATCTTAAGGGAAGGGGCCTTTGAGCTCAGGCTGGCCGAAGAACCGGAAAGATACACCTTTGCCGGGTTCAAACTCCTCGGGGAACACAATCGGCTTAACTTTGTAGCTGCCGCCCTGGCGGCGCGTTTGGCCGGGGCTACCCCAGAAGGGGTAAGTCGGGCCATCCAAAGCTTTATCGGTTTTCCCCATCGGTTGGAATTTGTCGGTTGTTTCGGCGGGGTCTATTTCGTCAACGATTCTAAGGCTACCAACGTGGACGCCACTTTAAAGGCCCTGGAAGGTTTGGCTGGACCGATCATCCTTATCTTAGGTGGTAAACACAAAGGGGCTTCCTATCGGCCTTTGGCCTCGGCCATCCGCGAAAAGGTCAGGCTCTTGATCCTGATGGGTGATTCGCGACATCTCATGGCCGAAGAATTGAGAGACCTCACGCTGACCAGGTTGGTCCCTACTTTGGAAGAAGCGGTGGCCTTGGCCATCTCTGAGGCGGTCTCCGGAGATACAGTCCTTCTTTCCCCGGCGGCGGCTAGTTTTGATCAATTCGAGAATTATCAGGAACGGGGAGATCTCTTCCGGGAAATCGTATTGGCCTACGCCCCGGAATATCTAGGAGAAGATCAACGGACCAAGATGGTCACTTATCACTAAAACTTGGGTTTCTTTATGAGATTGGTTATTGCCGGAGGAGGAACGGGCGGGCACCTTTTCCCTGGGTTGGCGTTGGCTGAGGAGACGCTGGCCCGTGGGGGAGAGGTCCTTTTTGTGGGCTGCGGGCGGAAGAT
>CAZROA010000082.1:0-7721 GCA_964601575.1 uncultured Thermodesulfobacteriota bacterium | reverse complement strand
AGTTCCAGGATCTCGGCCACATTCTTTCCCCGCCAGCGTACAGAGAGGATCTCTTCTCGAAACCGGCGCCCCTTACAGATCGGACAGGGAAAATAGAGATCAGACAAGAACTGCATCTCTACTACTTCAAACCCAAGCCCCCCGCAGTGCGGACATTGGCCAAGCGGAGAATTAAAGGAAAAGGCCGAGGCCGAAAGACCTAGTTCCTTAGCCTGTTCTGTGCTGGCCAGTAATTTACGAATAAGGTCGTAGGCCTTGAGATAAGTGGCTGGATTGGCCCGAGGAGAACGGGCCAGAGGGCTTTGGTCCACGAGGATTACTTGGTTTATCTTTTCCACCCCGATGATGGCTGAGAATCGCCCTGGTGGCTCGGCGGCCTCGCCTTTTAAACGTTTGAGTCCGCGGTAGAGAATCAACTCAAGGAGGGTAGATTTTCCCGAACCAGAGACCCCAGTAATCACCGAAAAGGCGGTAAGGGGTATCCTGACCTCGATCTCCTGAAGATTGTTTTCGCTAGCCCCTTGAATAATCAAAAATTCTTCAAAGTCTTTGGCCTCGGGCAGAGACCTCCTTTGCCCGAATTCCTTTAAGGCCTGAGCCGTAGGGGTCTGCGCTTCAAGGAGTCCCTCTCCTGGTCCGGCATAGAGGAGCTTCCCTCCGGCTTCGCCAGCCCCTGGGCCGAGATCGACGACGAAGTCTGAGGCCAAGATGACCTCTGGGTCGTGTTCCACGACCACGGCGGTATTGCCCTTCTCCGCCAAGCGGTGCAGAAAATCGATTACCTTGGCCGTATCCCGCGGGTGAAGCCCGGTAGTGGGTTCGTCAAGGAGATAAAGGGTCTCTACTAATTCAGATGAGAGGGCACGGGTGAGCATCACCCTGGCCACTTCGCCACCAGAAAGGGTTCGACTTTGACGATCTAAGGTAAGATACGAAAGACCGACTTCATCAAGATAGACCAGGCGTCGATGGACCTCCTGCGCCAGGAGGGCTGTGGCGCGGTCAAGGTCCATTTTGAGGACTTCGGCCACAAAGTGCCTAGCTTTTTCGATAGAAAGGGCATAAAACTCGGCTAGGTTAAGACCCTTGAGGCGAAAGATCAGGGTCTCTGGCTTGAATCTTGTTCCTTTACAGACTGGGCAGGGAAGATAGGCCCTGAAGCGCGAAAGCAGGATGCGCACATGGGCCTTATATCGCTTGGTCTCCAGCCAATCAAAAAGGCCTTTTATTCCATACCAATCCCCATCGCCATAAAGGATCTTTTGCCGGACCCCTTCTGGGAGCTTACCCCAAGGTCTATCCAGGGGGATGCCTTTCTTGCGGCAATAATCAAAGAGGTCTTCTTCTACCTCCCAAGCAAAGGGCATCTCCAGCACGGTGATGGCCCCATCTTTGAGGGTCTTCCCGTGATCAGGGATGACTAGATCCCAATCAATGTCGATTACCCGGCCAAAGCCTCGGCACTCTGAGCAGGCCCCGATGGGGCTGTTAAAGGAAAAGAGATTAGGGGTCTTTCGTGGCACGTGATAGCCACAATAAGGACAACGGGCCTCATGGGTAAAGCGCTCTTCCCGGCCATAAGGCAAATGGATCCGCACCTCACCAGCCATCTGAAAACCGCGCTCAAAGGCCTCTACCAGTCGAGAAAGGCTCTCTGGCTCAAGCTTTAGACGATCAAGGACCACCTCTACTTCTTCAGGCAGGTCCTCTATTTCTTCCAGGTCGCAGACCCGTTGATCCAAAAAAAGACGAAAGTATCCGGCCTGAAGCAGGCCTTCGCGCAAGAGTTTGGCCTCACCGACCTTGATTCGCGCCGTAAGTATCGCTCGTTCCCCAGAATGAAGGGCGAGAAGCTTCTTGGCCGCCGAGACCGGATCTTCCTGACGGATAGGACGCCCACAAACAGGACACCAAGGTTCGGAGGCCCGAAAATAAAGCATTTTGGTAAAGTGGGTTAGTTCGGTCAGCGTGCCTACCGTCGAACGTGAACTCTTTACCGGATTGGTCTGTTCAATAGCGATAGCCGGTGGGATGGCCTCGATGGCCTCCACCTTTGGGCGAGGAAGCCTCTCCAAGTATTGTCTCAGATAGGCGGAAAAGGTCTCTACATAGCGGCGTTGCCCCTCGGCATAGAGGGTATCAAAGACCAGGGATGACTTGCCAGAACCCGAGACCCCGGTGACGGCGATGACCTGATAAAGGGGTAACTCCAGATCAAAGCCTTTGAGATTGTGCTGATGGACCTTCCGCAGGCGAATGAATTTCATGGAAAAATTTTTAATCGATTCCTCTGGACTAGGCGATCCCTAAGCCTGATGAGATTATGGCGAAGCGACCTTGAGGGTTGATGTAGAGGTCTCAGCCAACTCTTCCTGTTGGAGTCTATTCCTGGAGGCGGTGGTCTTTTTGAGCCCCAAGGTCTGCTGTAGGATATCCACATAGTTTCTTATCCGTTGGACATAGATCACCGGTTCCCAGCCCCGGGCGTATCCGTGTTTTAGGTGGCGATAATATTTCTTTCGGGAAAGCAAGGGCAAGACCTCGGCCACATCCTGCCATCGATCCGGGTCCTTGCCCAGTTTGGCAGCCAGTTCCCGGGCATCCATTAGGTGACCAAAGCCCACGTTATAGGCCGCAAGCATAAACCACTCCCGATCTGGATCCTTGATTGAGGCCGGTAGTCTAGCCCGGATCTTGGCCAGATAACGCGCCCCACCCATAATGCTCTGCTCGGGATCAAGGCGATTGGTGATCCCCAGTTCACGGGCCGTGTTGAGGGTGAGCATCATGATCCCCCGGACACCGGTAGGGCTCCGGCTCCAGCGCTTCCAGTGAGATTCCTGATAGGCCACGGCAGCTAATAAGGTCCAGTCCAATCCGTACTTAGAGGCAGCCAGTTCAAAGAGGGGACGATACCGCGGGAGCAAGGTATGAATACGTCGTATAAAACGTTTGACGTCTAAGTAATCAAAGATTTCTATAAAACCATAGTATTTTTCGACCAAATTTTTATAGGCAGTGGATTGGAGGTATTGCTCTAACCATTCATTGACCACCGCCTGAAGCTCAGTGGCGTCCTTGGGCATCATCCAGACCAACTTTTGGGGCTTGGTTAAGTTCAAGCAGATAAGAAGCTCTGGGTAATAACGCCTGGTGATGGCCACAATGTTTGAATCCGCCACCACACAATCGATCTTTCTTTGCCAAACCCTTTCCAAAAGTTCTTCGGTACTTAGCTCAGGGCTGCTTTTCCAGGTAAGATCAGGATATTTTTGCTTCAAAGACCTGAGTTGTTCTTCATAGCTACTGTCCTTGGGGACGACCAAGGTGCGCCCGATGAGGTCCTTTACGGATTTGGGGCAGGGACTCCCTCGCCGGCAGACCACCTGTTGCACCACTTCATAATAAGGAAGGCTACAGAGAAAGCGCCTCTGACGTTCCGGGGTAAGGGTCAAGCCCGCCGCCGCTAGATCAGCCTCCCCATCCTCCAAGGCCTCAAAGACCTGGGTAATGGTGTCTTTGACGATGAAACGAGGCCTGACCCCTAGATGCCGGGCCAGGGCTGAGGCCAGCTCATATTCAAAACCAGCGGGTTCATCTCGATATTCATAATAGGTAGTAGGGGCATTTAAGGTCACGATCCGCAGCTCTCCCCGTTCCTTGATCCTATCTAGCCGGCTATGTTTGAGACATCCCGAGATAAACAAGAGCCCTACTAGGAGAGAGAAGAAGAGAAGCTTAGCCCGCCGCATGTCTCTCCAATCGGTCATCAAAGGGAGATCCTTCATCGAAATACCTTATAAATAACTAGATATTTTATTGGAATTTTTGATTTTTCCGGACCGGCAAGTACATCTCATTTATCAAAATCTAAGACCAATTGTCTTTGGGACGATCTTTGCCAGGTGCGTTCCTTGTCCAGGATATGGATCACCTCGATGCCTTTTTCCTCTAGTTTTTGCGCGATAAAGCGTCGATGGCATTTCCAAGGAAATCTTTCGGCACAAATGAGGACCGTCGACCTAGTCTTGGCCTTTTCTATCAAGTGGACAAGCCCTTTGGCAAAGGCCTCGGTCTGCATATAGGCCTTGTAACCTCCTCGGCGATAACCACCAAGCTCCGGCCCAAACCACCAATAGACAATACCATAAAAGGGTAATTTTTCGGCCAGTTCTTCCCGATCAAAGTGAGGGTAACGTTTACTCTTGGGGAAAGAGCGCACATCTATCACTTGCTTGATTCCGTAATGTTTCAAAATGGCCAAAAACTCTTCAAAGCTACGGGTGCTGGTCCCTAAGGTATAGATTCTCAGCCTCTGACCTTGCATCTCTCCTAACATCGCTTATCTTTCTGCCGGAAAACCATTTTGCCTAAAGGGGGATGGGTCCCTATGCCTATATATGAATTTTATTGTCTTGATTGTCAGGCCACCTTTGAAAAACTTTGCCTTTCCATCAAGGAGGCCCAGGGAATCACTTGTCCTTCTTGTGGCAGCTCCAGGGTCAAAAAATTGCTTTCCTCGTTCAGTTGCTCTACTGGCACCCAGAATATCACTTCTTCCTGTGGCTCGGGCAGCTCGGGATTTAAATGAGCAACGGGTTAGACCGCAGGTTGCGGTTGAATGAGAGATGTCAGGTATTCTTCACGGGATCATCAATTTCCTGTTAGAGACGGTAAGCCATTTAGGCTATCCGGGGATAATCCTTCTCATGGCCTTAGAGTCTTCTTTTTTTCCCTTCCCAAGAGAAGTAGTCATCCCTCCGGCGGCTTATCTGGCCTCCAAAGGCCAGTTTAGTCTCTTTTGGGTTATTGTCTCTGGTGTCTTTGGCAGCCTCCTCGGGGCCTGGGTCAACTATTTTTTGGCCATCCGCCTTGGAAGGCCTTTGGTCCAGCGTTTTATCTTTTCTTATGGTCGGTATCTCTTCCTCGGTGAACATACCCTGGTGCGGGTGGAAAATTTCTTTGACCGGCATGGGCATATCAGCACCTTTGTTGGGCGCCTTCTGCCGGGCATCCGGCAATATATCTCCCTCCCTGCTGGATTGGCCAAGATGAACTTCTTCCTCTTTAGCCTTTATACTGCCCTTGGGGCCGGGATTTGGGTCTGTGTCCTGGCCTTGGCCGGTTATCTGGTAGGGGCAAACGAAGCCTTGCTCAAGCTCTGGATCAAACGCGGTTCTTGGTTCCTGATCGCCTTTTGCGGGGTATTGGTGGCTATTTATCTCTATTTCCACCTTCGTTCTTCGTCAGGCGAAAGGTAGCCCTGAGCTTAAACATCTTGGTGGCAGGAAAGGATCTAGGGGGAAAACCGGTCTCTTTCTCGATCTCTTTCAAAATACGCCTGACTTCTTCCTCACCTTTGGCCACCAAGGTAAACCAAATATTGAAACGATGTCGCCTGAGATAGCAATGGGTGACCTCTGGATGATCGGCGATTTGGTGAGCCACCTCCTCGGCCCTTTCCTCAGGTACAGCTACGGCACAAAGGGTGGTCACAAAACCCAGGCGTCGGGAATCAAGACTGGCCCCCAAGTGCCGAAGGAATCCCTTCTCCTTTAAGACCTTTAGGCGTTCAAGGACTTCCTCTTCAGAGAGACCAAGCCTTTCCCCCACAATTAAAAAAGGCCGGGGGGATAAGGGAAACTCCTCTTGCAAGAGATCAAGGAGCCTTTGATCAATGGAGGAGAGACCTTCCATTAGACCTCTATCTTCAAAATTTCGTAGACCTTGATCCCCTTGGGCGTTTGGACCTCTACTTCGTCCCCTTCTTCCTTCCCGATCAAGGCCCGACCCAGGGGAGAGGTCACCGAAATGAGGCCCTTACTCACGTCGGATTCATAAGGACCAACTAGACGGTAGGCCACCTCTTCATCGGTGTCTAGATTCAACAAGGTGACCTTAACCCCAAACTGGACCCGCTCCGGGGGAGTCTTAGGAAAATCGACCACCTCGGCTCGAGCCAAACGATCACTCAACTCTTGGATGCGGCCCTCGATATGGGCCTGTTTCTCCTTAGCCGCTTGATATTCGGCGTTTTCTGAGATATCCCCATGGGCCCTGGCTTCTTCGATGGCTTTGATGATCTTCTGGCGTTCGGTGGTCTGTAGTTTACGAAGTTCTTCTCGCAACTCTTCGTAACCTTTGCGCGTCATAGGAATACGTTCCATCCCATACCTCCAACTCTTGACTCATAAACAAAAGCACCGCCCGTTTAAAACAGGCGGTGCTTAAACTAGTATAGGAAGATTTTTTCTAAAGGACAAGCTTAAAAACAAAGAGCAAAGGCTGTTCCTAAAAATAATACCACACTTATAGCCCCATTAAAGGTAAAAAAAGAAAGATCTAAACGCGAAAGATCATCAGGGCTAATGACCACCCTTTGAGCCACAAAGAGGATCAAGGTGATCAAGAGCCCAAGGTAGTAAAACCATGAAAGCTTGGCCAATATCCCCACGAAAAGGAAGAGTAGAAAGGCCAGGGTATGAAAAAAGGCCGAGATGGCAAAGGCCCGCCGGCGACCAAACTTGGCTGGGATAGAATAAAGCCCCCGCCGGCGATCATATTCTTCGTCAAGACAGGCATAGAGGATATCAAACCCCGCCACCCAGAAGACTACTCCAAGAGAGAGAAAGACCGGCAAACGATCAAAGGCCCCTTGGATAGCCACCCAACCAGCCAGCGGGGCAAGCCCGATGGCCAAGCCCAAAAAGACATGACAAAGCCAAGTAAAACGCTTGGTGTACGAATAGGCCAAGGTTACTAAAAGGGCTATAGGTGAGAGCTTAAAGGCCAAGGGATTTAGCCCTTTGGCACAGAGGAAGAAGAAGACCACAGAGATGATAAACATCAACCAGGCATCCCGGAGTTTTACCTCACCGGTAACCAGGGGGCGGTTCCTGGTCCTCGGGTTTTCGGCATCAAAGGGCAGATCGACGATGCGATTGAAGGTCATGGCCGCCGTCCTCGCCCCAACCATGGCCCCTAAGATCAGAAGGGCCTCTCGCAGAGGGGGCCAACCCCTAGCCGCCAAAAAGGCCCCGGTATAGGCAAAAGGAAGGGCAAAGATGGTGTGCTCGAACTTGATCATCTCCAAGAGGATACGAATCTTACGCCACACCGTTACCTCCCCAGCGCTTAAGTTCTGGGATCTCTAGGCCTAAAAATTCTGCTAGCCGTTTGACGAAAAAATTTATCATCTCAGAGAGATCTTGGGGATGGTGATAGAAGGCAGGCATGGCCGGATAAATAACAGCCCCGGCCTCTGCCGCCTGGAGCATATTGCGTAAATGAATGAGATTAAAGGGCGTTTCGCGAACTACTAAGACCAAAGGCCTCCTTTCCTTGAGCATGACGTCTGCCGCGCGATGGATGAGATTACGCGCTGCCCCCTGGGCCACCGCCGAAAGGGTCCCCATGGTACAAGGGATGATGACCATGGCCTTATAGCCGGCAGAGCCACTGGCCGGAGGAGAGCAATTTCTCGGGCTAAAAAGAGATTCTCGCCAAGCAAACGGAGGTCCTTCAAACAAAGACCGGTCTCATGTTCTACCACCTTCTCCCCGGCTTCAGAGACGATCAAATCCACCGGGATCTCTTTTTCCTTAAGAAGCCTCAAAAAGGCCACGGCATAAGGGGCGCCACTGGCTCCGGTAATAGCCACCAAAAACTTAGAGCGCACTAGCCCTCCTCCTTCGCCCGCCGGGCTTCCTCACGAGCCAGAC
>CAZROA010000081.1:0-19217 GCA_964601575.1 uncultured Thermodesulfobacteriota bacterium | reverse complement strand
AAAGTAACGCCCTTTTGACCCGGGAGGACATCCAATTTCTCAAGATCAAATGGGAAGAGGGGGAACTGGGATTAAAGAGCGGTTATCAGGTCTTGAGACTTTTTTCTTATGTCGGCCTAGGACCAAGCAAGGAGGTCGTTCAAAGGTGGCTTCTTGAACGTTTGGCGCACCTTCATCGCCTGGAGGCCTTCTACTTTTTTGGTAAGATCCATCGAGAATTTGGGCTTGGACGGGTCTTCTTTCGGAAAGACAAACTACCTGGTCTTTCTCCGGAGCCGGTGGTAAAGGAGGTCTATTTCAGGCTCTATCTTCAAAAAGAGATCTTTAAAAGGTTCCCTAAAGGGGAGAGAGGACGCTGGTCATCGTGGCTTAAGGCCTGTCAGAACGGGGACGGAGGCTTTGGTTTTAGGCCTGGGACGACCTCATTTGTCGAAAATACCCATTATGCCCTGCGCTCCTTGTACTTGCTCAAGGTCAGGCCTCGAGGTCTAGAAGCGGTTCAAAATTTCTTATCCGCTTGTCAAAAACCTGAAGGAGGTTTTTCCCGCCGTCCGGGGGCAGCTCCCTTTTTGGATGCCACCTGGCACGCGGTCTCGGCCCTTTGTCTTTTGAGAGATTTTTCGGGATAGCTCGATGTCTTTTGGTTTGAAGACCCTTTTGTTCAGGCAGATAGTCTTTCCAATCTCCGGGGTCAAGACCTGGTTATTCCTTCCCCCTTTGGTGACCTTTTTCTTGGCTTACTTTGGGGCCATGGCCGGAGTGACCGGGGCCTTTTTGCTCCTTCCCTTCCAGATGAGTATCCTCGGTTATACTGCTCCTGGGGTTTCAGCCACCAATTTCCTTTACAATCTCTTCGCCATCCCGGGGACGGTCTGGCGTTATATGAGGGAAGGGCGTCTTAATTGGCCCTTGGCCTTGATCATCTCTTCAGGGAGCCTTCCAGGCATCTTGATCGGTTATTTTTTGCGTGTGAAATTCCTCTCAGACCCGGAGAGGTTTAAACCTTTTGCTGCCCTTGTCCTGCTCTATCTGGCCTATCGTTTGGGGAAGGACCTCCTGCAAGATATTTCCTTAGACCTTCCGGATAAAAAGGCCCTGATCAAGACGCGTCTCTTGAGTCTTAAGCGTGTTTCCTTTGAATTTGACCATATCCTTTACAGTTATGATCCACGGCATGTCTTTTTGGTGGCCTTTTTAGTTGGTACCGCTGGAGGGGCCTATGGTATCGGTGGCGGGGCAGTGCTTGCCCCCTATTGCCTTACGGTCCTAAAACTTCCAGTATACACCGTGGCCGGGGCCTCTCTTTTTGGGACTTTTATCAGTTCAGCCGCCGGGGCCATCATCTACACCTTGGGCTTTGGGGCCCAGGGGCTTAATACCAAACCGGATGTCTATCTCGGTCTTCTTTTTGGCTTGGGAGGGCTTTTGGGTGGATACTTAGGGGCCAAGACCCAAAAATTTATCCCTGAACGCCCGATCAAATGGGGACTACTGCTCATTATCCTCTTGGTGATCATCAAGTATCTTGGTAGCCTCTTTTAAAGGTCTTCTACTCTAACGTAAATCGCTTTTTGAAATTCAGATACCGAACTTTCTTAGAAAGATTTAAATTAAATAATCATTTTGTTTTAGCTCTTCATCTCCGACGGATTTTATGTTAAAGAGACTCTTTAATATATGGCCTTACATGGCCTCCAAAGTTTTACATACCTTTTGAGGTATTGCACCTTCTAGTAGTTTCTTTAGCCAATGAAAGAAAAGGAGGAAACTATGCCGAAGTGGAACCCAGAAAGAAGGCTCCTTGATCATGAACATACCAAATTTTGGCGTTATACCCTGCGGGATGTCGAAGAACCCAACTTGATGAAAGAGGTGTTTCCTTACGATGACGTCCCTTTAGTTGATTTTGATCACAAATTTCTGACCCCCCGTCCGGCCAAAGAATTTTGGATTACCGATACTACTTTTCGTGATGGTCAACAGGCTCGCCCCCCGTATACTGTAGACCAAATTGTGGCCCTCTATGATTTCCTGCACAAGTTAGGCGGGCCCAAGGGAATCATTCGTCAATCTGAATTTTTTCTTTACACCAAAAAGGATCGGGAAGCGGTGGAAAGGTGTTTGGAACTCGGCCATCGTTACCCCGAGATCACCGGTTGGATCAGGGCCAAAGCCGAGGATCTCAAGCTGGTCAAAGAAATGGGTTTGCGGGAAACCGGTATCCTTACCTCATGCTCGGATTATCACATTTTCTTGAAGTTAAAAAAGACTCGGCGCCAGGCCCTGCAAGACTATTTGGCCATTGTTAAAGCCGCCTTGGAGCTGGGTATCATCCCCCGTTGTCACTTTGAAGACGTGACCAGGGCGGACATCTTTGGCTTTGTGGTCCCCTTTGCCATCGAGCTCATGAAGCTGCGTGAAGAATCCGGCATAGATATCAAGATTCGTCTCTGTGACACCTTAGGCCTCGGGGTCCCCTATCCCGGGGCGGCCCTTCCTCGGAGCGTCCCTAAATTGGTTTGGGCCTTGATCGAAGAGGCCGGAGTGCCGGGTGAGCTCCTTGAATGGCACGGACACAACGATTTTTATAAAGCGGTGATCAATGCCACCACAGCTTGGCTCTACGGGTGTGCTGCCATTAACTGTACCCTCCTTGGTTACGGGGAGCGTACGGGAAATACCCCGCTTGAGGCCATGATCTTTGAGTACATCTCTCTCCGGGGCACTCATGATGGTATGGATACCACTATCATCACCGATATCGCCGAGTACTATCGAAAAGAACTCGGGGACAAGATACCGGCCAACCAGCCCTTTGTGGGCTCAGAGTTTAACGCCACCAAGGCCGGTATCCATATCGACGGTATCCTCAAAAACGAGGAGATTTATAACCCCTTCAATACTCTAAAGCTCTTAAAACGCCCCATCGGGATCATTATCACCGACAAGAGTGGTACCGCCGGCATCGCTTATTGGATCAATACCCATTTTGGTCTTGAAGGAGACCAGCGCATCGACAAACGTCATCCCGGGGTAGGGAAGATCTACAAACAGATCATCAAACAATACGAAGCCGGACGGATCACGCCTATCTCCAATGAGGAGATGATGCACCTGGTTCGCCGTTATATCCCTGAACTCTTTGTCTCTGAGCTTGATCGCATGAAGGAGAAGGCCTCTCAACTCTTGGTCAAACTAGTTGAAGAACTTACCGAACGTCCAGAAATACGTTCCATGGATTCGGAGAAGATTGTTCCCCTCCTACGGGAAGTATTGGAAGAACACCCCTATATCCAGTTCATTTACGTCATTAACGACGAAGGGAAACGAATCACCCCCTTGGTTACTCATGTGGAAGACCGGGCTCGGTATGAACACCTCTTAAAGGATGAAGACTATTCCGATCGACCCTGGTTCATCATGCCTTTTAAGACCGGTAAAGTCTTCGTCACCGATTTTTACACCTCAAAGGTCACCCAGGCCCTGTGCCTCACCGTGGCTGGACCCATTCGCAATCAATACGAAGAAGTGATAGGCATCCTCGGGATGGATATTCGATTCCAAGATCTCTTACGCATGGAAGAAGAGGAGAGAAACGAAGAATAAGATTAAGGGGGCCGAGGTGCCCCCTATTTTTCGAGTTCCTCGAATCCGATTTGATCCTGGATGTAGAATTTGTATTCCCAGGGTAGAAATTCGTGTTCCTCGTTGACCGAAGTCTCGAATTGAAAGCGTTTCTCGATCTGTTCCAGGAATTCGATTTCTTCACCGGTAAGGGCTTCGGCCACCGAAGGATGAACCTTTAGGATTACGGTTTTTCCCCTTACGTGAGGCCCCATTTTTTCCAAACGCCGTAGGATCTCGTAGCAAATGGTGCGCTTGCTCTTGGTATAGCCCTCCCCGTGACAACAAGGGCAGGGTTCGGTGAGGAGATCGTAGAGACTTTCCCGGCGTCTTTCCCTAGTCATCTCTATGACCCCGAATTCCGACATGGGGCGCACATTGGTTTTGGCCCGGTCTTTTTTGAGATGTTCCTTGAGCGCCTGGAAAACCGCTTCTCGGCTCTCACTCTTTTCCATGTCGATAAAGTCGATGATGATAAGCCCGCCGATATTCCGTAAACGGAGCTGATAGGCGATCTCCTTGGCTGCTTCGAGATTGGTCCGAAGGACGGTCTCTTCCAGGTCAGCCTTGCCTACATAGCGCCCGGTGTTTACGTCAATGGCGGTAAAGGCCTCACAGGGCTCGATGACGATAAAACCGCCGGATTTGAGCCAGACCTTTCGTGAAAGGAGCCTAGAGGTCTCTATCTCTATGCCGTAAGCCTCAAAGAGGGAGGGTGGTCCTTCGTGTAATTTGACACAGCCTTTGAGATGGGGGGCAAAATGGTCCATAAAAGAGAGGATTTTTTGGTAGACCCCTCGGTCGTCTACCACCAGAGAGGACACCTCTCTGGCCATTAGATCGCGCACGGCACGAAGACTTATATCGAGTTCTTCATAAATCAGGGCCGGGGCCGAGACCTTTTCTGCCCTTTGACGGATGTCTTGCCAGAGGGAGAGCAGAAAATCCATCTCCGCCTTGATTTCTTCTTTGCTGGCTTCAAGGGCCACGGTACGGACGATCCATCCGGTATCAGGTGGGCGCAATTCCTCCACCAGGGAACGCAAGCGCTCCCTCTCACTCTCCGAGGTAATTTTGCGCGAAAGACCGATATGGGTCATGGTCGGCAGAAAGACCAGATACCGACCAGGCAAGGTGATATTGGTGCTGAGCCTGGCCCCTTTGTTGCCTACTGGCTCTTTGACTACCTGCACCAGGATCTCTTGGCCGCGCTTGAGGATATCTTCGATCGGCCCGACCCGGATCTCAGAGACCTCTTCACCGAAGAGTTCTTCGGCCTCAATCAACCGGGGGCAAAGATCACCGCCGTAGAGGAAGGCCGTGCGTGAAAGGCCGATTTCAATAAAGGCCGCCCTCATACCCGGAAGGACCCGGACCACGCGGCCTTTATAGATGTTGCCTACGTAACCCCGTTCACGTGGTCGTTCAAGGTAGAATTCAGCCAACCCGCCGTCTTCCAGCAAGGCCACACGCGTTTCGTAAGGGGCGTAATTAATTAAGAGTTCAGACATTTTGGTCGGTTAGCCACTCCTCCGGTAAGGCCTCGAGAAATCTCTCTACCAGACTCACTAATTTTTTTTCGGCGGCCTGGGCTGAAGCGATGATTTCTTCAAGAAGGATGGGTTTGAAATTGTCTGGATCATTGACGTTAGCAATCACTGAAAGCCCCAATACCTCTATTCCAGCATGTCTGGCCACGATGACCTCCGGCACCGTAGACATACCCACGGCATCGGCCCCAATGAGGCGCAAAAATCTAGTCTCCGCTGGTGTCTCAAGGCTTGGGCCAGGTACAGCTACATAGACTCCCTCCTTCAAGTTCAGGTCACCAGCTATTTCTTTTAAGAGGGTCCGCAGGCGCAGACTATAGGCCTCGGAGAGATCCGGAAAACGAGGCCCCCATTCGTCAATATTAGGCCCACGAAGGGGATTATCAGGAATAAGGTTGATATGGTCCTTGATAAGCATTATGTCTCCGGCGGTGAAGGAGAGATTTAAGCCTCCGGCGGCGTTTGAGACGATCAATATCTTGGCCCCAAGGAGCCCCATGACCCGCAAGGGGAAGGTTACTTCCCTTAAGGAATAGCCTTCGTAATAATGAAAGCGCCCTTGAAAGGCAACTACGTACTTTTCACCGAAATACCCGGCCACCAATCGACCTCGATGGCTCTCGACGGTGGAGACCGGAAAATGTGGTATATCCTGATAGGGTATCTCGATAAGTTTAGAGATCTTCTCCGCGGCACCAGAAAGCCCTGTGCCCAAGATCAAGACGATGGAGGGGGGAAATGGGAGTTCTTTTTCCAAGAAAGCTCGAGCTTCTTCGGCTTTTTGTCGATATATTCTTAAATCACAGGGCATTTCTAGACCTCTAACTATTTATAAGAGACTTTTGACTTGAGAAATTCCTCGAAAAGTGTTTTGTAATGTAGAACACCTCCTTGACATCAGATGACAAGTAACGTGAGTACGCTCATAACGCAAGATGTGTTTGATATTGCGCCCCTACGAAATATCGTGGGGGAGAGTCTTCCTATCCGACGTATCAAAGAACTTATCCTGCAGGTGGCTGATACAGATCTCAGCGTGGTCATTTATGGTGAAAGCGGCGTAGGGAAAGAACTGGTGGCCCGGGCCCTTCATGCCTGTTCCCATCGTTCTAGAGGTCCCTTTATCAAGGTCAATTGTGCCGCCATCCCTGGTGATCTCTTAGAAAGTGAGCTCTTTGGTTATGAACGAGGGGCCTTTACCGGTGCTGATCGAGAAAAACCAGGTAAATTTGAGTTGGCTAATGGTGGGGTCATCTTTCTTGATGAGATCGGTGATATGCCCCTTTCCCTCCAGTCTAAGCTCCTGCAAGTCCTTCAAGATAACGAATTTTGCCGCCTTGGTGGGCGGCGCGAGATCAAGGTCGATGTCTGGGTCATTTCCGCTACCAATCATGACTTAGAAGAAGATATAAAAGAGGGCAATTTTCGGGAAGACCTTTATTACCGGTTGAACATCATCAAGATCCAAGTCCCGCCCCTGCGGGAACGCCGGGAAGATATCCCCCTTTTGGTCGATTATTTCGTCAAGAGATATCGCCAGCAATACGGTATCAAAAAATTTGAACTTCCTCCCTCCTTGATGCAGCTCTTCATGAGATATGACTGGCCTGGCAACGTTCGGGAGCTCGAAAATTATATCAAACGCCTTATCGTTTTGCGCGATTTTGACGAAGTAGAAAGGGAGATAAGGCGTCTCTCAGGGGTGCCGCTACCCCCAGAGGAGACATCTTCTACGATGACCACCCATGAGGATCTGATTCAGGTGGTCTCGCAGGAGATAGCACGGGCCCAACGGGGAGCGGTCTCTCTCAAGGAGATAAGTAAAAAGGTGAGTGCCATCGTCGAGAAGAAGATCATCGACGTCATCCTTAAACAAACCGATGGCAACAAACGCCAGGCCGCTTCTCTCTTAGGTATTTCTTATAAGGCCCTCCTTTATAAACTCCGAGAATTTGAAGAAATGGGCCTTTAAAAGAGACCTTTAGCTTGAAGGAGGTCTTTATGGCCAATTTTTTGGTGACTGGTGGGGCAGGTTTTATCGGTTCCAATCTCACAGAATATCTCTTAAAAGAAGGGCATTTTGTCCGCGTGCTTGACGATTTTTCCAATGGCAAACCAGAAAATCTGGCCTTTGTTAGAGATATCCCCGGGGCCACAAAGCGCTTCGAACTCATCCGTGGAGACATAAGGGATTTTTCTACTTGTTGCCAGGCCTGCGAGGGGATGGACTTCGTCCTTCATGAGGCCGCCTTGGGTTCGGTCCCCCGCTCGGTGGAAGACCCAGAGACCACCCATCAGGTAAACACCACTGGCACCTTGAATATGTTACAGGCCGCCGCTATGGCCAAGGTTAAAAGATTTGTCTATGCTGCCTCTTCTTCGGCTTATGGTGATGTAGACAAGGAGAAGGCCACTCCCAAACGGGAGGACATGCCTCCGGCTCCGCTTTCTCCCTATGCCGTAGCCAAACTTACCGGGGAGTACTACTGTCAAATCTTTCCTTCTCTCTATGGCCTTGAGACGGTTATCTTGCGTTATTTTAACGTCTTTGGGCCACGGCAAGATCCACTTTCTCAGTACGCTGCTGTGGTGCCCAAATTTATCACCGCCCTTCTTAAGGGTGAGCCTCCGATTATCTTTGGCGACGGAAACCAATCTCGTGATTTTACCTTTGTAGAAAACGTTGTGCGGGCCAACATCGCTGCTTGTTATGCTGGAGATGAGGTGGTGGGGGAGGTGATCAATATCGCCTGTGGGAAAAATACAACCATTAATGAACTTTATCGCCTTATCGCTGAAATCATCGGCGTTGATATAGAACCCGTCTATGCCCCTCCAAGGCCTGGAGACGTAAGACACTCTTTGGCTGATGTGAGCAAGGCCAAAAAGCTTCTCAAGATAGAAGAGGTGGTTGACTTGCGCCGAGGCCTTGAGCGCACTATAGCCTGGTATAAAGAACAAATGAGGGCCTAAAACCCTACCTTAGCCAAGTTCCGTTTGATCGAGTCTTTTAATTCGCTCAGGTCATAGGATTTGACGATGTAATCATCCGAGGCCCAGGAAGCGAGATCTTGTTTATACTCAGGATAGGCTGAGCAGAGGATGACTGGAAGTTGAGGTCTCTTTTCCTTGATCTTACGCAGGACTTGAATGCCGTCCATCCCAGGCATGTTGATATCAAGGACGACAATATCTGGTTCTATTTTGTCCACCAATTCTAAGGCTTCTGGACCATTCATGGCTGAATGGACTTCATATCCTTCCTCTTCTAGTTCTTCGCGATAGAGGAGGTGGATGCTTTCTTCGTCATCGACAATGAGAACGCGCGGTTTTCTATCCGGCATTTTCTTGACCTCCTTCAGAGAGGGTAATTTCGCGCAGAAAATGCGCCGCGTCTTCGGGTGAGGTGGGGGTAATATAAAAGCCCGTGCCCCATTCAAATCCGGCTATATGGGTGAGCTTGGGAAGTAGTTCAAAGTGCCAGTGATAGTGTTCCAGATACGGTTCACGAAGAGGGGCCGTATGGAGGACGAAATTGTACGGGCAGCGGGGGATGGCAGTGTTAAGGCGTTTTAAGACCTCGGAGAAGATTTCGGCCAAGGCACGAAATTGGCGGTCATCTATGGCCCGGAAGTCGGAATGATGTCTCTTGGGGATAATCCACATCTCAAAGGGTTGGCGCGGAGCAAAGGCGCAGATGGCTATAAACTCGTGGTTCTCGCAGACCACCCGTGTCCCTGTTTGCAGTTCTTGGCGGATGATATCGCAGTAAATACAACGTTCCTTGTAGTCATAATAGAGCTTAGAACCTTTTAATTCCTGGTTTACTAGGTGCGGGACGATCGGAAGGGCAATTAGCTGTGAATGGCTGTGTTCAAGTGAGGCCCCTGCCGCCCGACCGAAATTCTTGAAGATGATCACATAACGAAAACGGTTGTCCCTAGAGAGATCGATCATGCGATCTCGGTAGGCCCAAAATACCTGTAACAACCGATCCGGTGACATTTCGGCCAAGGTTTCGTTGTGATTGGGCGTCTCCACAATGACCTCATGGGCACCAACACCATTCATTTTATCATAAATCCCCTCGCCCTCTTTCCAAAGCTCTCCTTCGATGCGCAGGGCCGGGAATTTATTAGGGACCACCCGCAAACTCCAGCCCGGGCTGTTGGGAGGGGCCCCAGGGGGTCTTCCGTAGGCCAGCACTTCCGGAGGAGTAGTATACTCATGCCCAGGGCACAGGGGACAAAAGCCACCTTTTACTTCATCCTTGGGGACGACAAAGTCTGAGGGACGTTTTCCTCGTTCCTTGGCTATGATGACCCATCGCCCCACAATAGGATCTCGTCTTAATTCGGGCATAAAGCCTCCTATACCTGCCACATAATCTGTTCAAAGTTTTCGTCCGGGACAATAAAGTATAAATTTCCAGACCAGGGACTCCTTTCTCGTGGGAGACCGTTTTCTACCAATTCTACGAAGAAGCTCACCTTTTCTCCTACCTTAAATCCCAATTTTTGAAAAGGAAGAGCCAGTTCGATAATAGTCTCACAGGCAAGATCCCCGGCCTCATTTCCTCGAAAGTATTGAAGCCCCCTTTTTAGCTCCAAAGTCTCCTGGGCATTGGCAGCCCTTGGACAAAAGGAGACCTCTACTTGTTGTTCGTGTCCGGCAAAGAAAATCTTTAGTCTGCTGTTTTCAGGGAGGAGATCCAAGTTTTTACCCTTGATATCCAGGCGTAGGTAGAAATTTTTTAGGTCAAACCCGAAATAAAGGGCCTCGATCAGGGTTTCTCCTAGGTACATAGCTTCACCTCGGGCCCGAGGGCGAAACTTGCCCGCTCCACTCCATTCAAAGAAATTGGTTTCACGTCCATCGATGACCGGAGCGATAAAGGCTGTGGGCTGTTCTTCAGGTTCGATCAGACGCGGTCGTCGGACCGGATGTTCCAACTCACTCCATGGGGCCTTACCCAAGACCCGAAAAATATGAGAGAGGTGTTGGCGAAAGAGACGGTCAAACTCGTCATCAAAGATAGTGGTAAAGTGATCCCCAAACCACCAAAACCAATCACTTCCTTCGGCAGCCATAAGGGCCCAACGAGCCTCCTCCGGGAGGGCAAATGGGTCCTTCACAAAGCTTCGGACCTTGCCCAGGAGTTCCCAGGCCCGATTTTCCTCTTCGTGTCCAATCCAGATATCAAAATTGGCATTTATCCAAGAGCCGGTATAAAGCTCAGAAAAGCCCCTCTCTGGCGGAAATTCTTCAAGATATTCGGCTATAGTTACCGCTCGGAATCCACTATTTTCGGAGATCTTTTGATAGAGAGCGGTCAAAAAGGCCTGCCCTCCGTCGGGGTAGTATTCCCAAGGATTTTCGCCATCGAGGATAATGGCCAAAAGCGGCGGTCTCTTTGAAGGAAATTGTTCAGCCAATAAACGGGCGGTGTGAAGGAGATTTTCGGCGGCTTTTTCTGCCGGAAGCCCTCGATAAACAAACCCGATCCGGTCGGAGAGTTCATGGTGTCGAAAGACAAAGGCCACTTTGGCCCCGTCTTTAAAGACCCAATAGGGTTGGAGTAAGACCTCCGGGCCGCTGGTCCCCAGGCTGCGATAGAGGATCTCTTCATCGGTGGCCAGCCAAGAGAGACCGGCTTCAGCCACGATGGGGATCAATTCCGGAGAGACAGAGCCCTCAGAAGGCCACATCCCTTGAGGGCGACGGCCAAAGAGCCTTTCGTGATAATCAAGGGCCAAGGTGATCTGGAGCTTTGCGTCTTCAGGGTGGGAAAAACGCGGAGGCAAGGGGGCCTCGGGGAGATTTCGCCGGGCTGAATCGGTATCGATCAGCAAGGGCAGGATGGGATGAAAAAAGGGGCTGGTCGAAATTTCTATTTGACCCTTTTTCTGTAGGTCACCATAAAAGGGGATGATCTTCCCAAGGATTTCTAAATGAAGTTTGAGAAGGGCTTCCTTTTCTCCTTCAGAAAAAAGGCGGCCCTTGGCCTTGAGTTCCTGGACCAAAGGATGTCCTTGGAGGGCAAAACCAATCCAGGCCAGATTAAACCAGACCTGAAGATCACGTAGATCCTGGGGGCTAAACTTTTTGGTCGCCTCGGTTATCCGTCCGCCTTCTGTGGAGAGACCACGCTTGTGCAGAAGGTCAAAATAGCGGGCATAAGGACGGATCATCGTGTCCCAATAGCAACTGAAAAAATACTGGACGATAAATTCCCTTTCCTCAGGAAGGAGGTCTTCGGCTGGTTTGCGCGAGAGTTCTAAAAAATAATCACTGCCTCCCTCAAGATAGAACTCGATCTGTTTTAAGAGTGAGGGGACCAGGTTGAAGGTGACGTGAACTTTGGGGAAATCTTTTAGGACCCATGGCATATCGTAATAGGCCTTTACGGCATGTAATCTAACCCAGGGCAGGGAGAGCCGACCCTTCTGCCAATCGCGATAGAAGGGTTGGTGCATGTGCCAGAGGAAGGCGAGACAAATCGGTTCAGACATCAATCTCCGCGTAATTTTTCCAGGCGTTCTTGTTCCCGTTTACATCGTATACACAGGCTGGCCTCTGGTCTGGCTTCTAGGCGTTTGTAGTCTATCTCTTCCCCGCAGGCCTCACAGATACCGTAAGAGCCTTCTTCGATACGTTTTAAGGCCCGGTCGATCTTCTTGATCAGCTTTCTTTCCCGATCCCGAATACGAAGTTCGAAACCGCGTTCACTCTCAAAGGCCGCCTGATCCGTGGGATCTGGTAATCTTTGAGAATTGTCGGCCAAATCACCCACGGTCTTTAAGGCCTCCTTGATGAGTCGTTCTCTCTTTTCTAAAAGGAGTTTACGAAAGTATTCCAGTTTCTCCGGTTCCATAGGACCTCCTCACTCCAAAATAATCGTTCCGCTTTTGCCTCCGGTCTTTTTGACCAGACGGATATCCGTCAAGCGAAGGCCTTTGTCTAATCCCTTGCACATATCATAGACAGTCAGGGCCGCTATCGTTACGGCGGTAAGGGCTTCCATTTCTACCCCGGTGACCGCCACGGTCTTCACCCGGGCTTCAATGATCAGGCTCAGGTCTTCGGGGTTCAATTCAAACCCGATCTCCACCGAGGAAATGGGCAGGGGATGACAGAGGGGAATAAGTTCGCCCACCTTTTTGGCCGCCATGATTCCGGCTATTCGGGCTACAGCAAAGAGGTCACCTTTGGGGAGATTTTTGTCTTGGATGGCTTGGAAAACCTTAGGCCCCAGAAGGACACGGCCCCTGGCCAAGGCCTCCCGCTTGGTAGGTCTCTTTTCCGAGACATCTACCATCTTGGCCTGGCCGTCATCGGTAAGATGGGTAAATTTCATGAACTAGCCTGTTTCACCGATTCCCAAAGGCGATGAAAGAGGCCTTTTTTCTTTTCGGCCTCGATTTCAGCAAATTCACGCATTAATTCTTCTTGTCGTTTGGTCAATTTTTTCGGAATTTCGACCTTAATCTGCAAAATCAGGTTCCCTCGCCGCCCACTGCGGTAATCCGGCAAACCCAACCCCTCGACCACCAAGGTGTCGTCTGGTTGGGTCCCCGGAGGGATTTTGACTTTTATTTCCTCTTCTAGGGTAGGGACTTCGATTTCTCCACCGAGGATGGCGTACGTGACCGGGACGGTTACTTTCAGATAGAGATCTCGCCCGCGTCTCTCAAAGACCTTATGGGGTCGTAAATGGACGCGAAGATAAAGATCCCCCGGAGGGCCACCATAAAGCCCCCCTTCCCCTTCGCCTGGGACGCGAATGACCATTCCATCTTCTACTCCAGGCGGGATCTTTACCTTGAGGACCTTTCTTATCCGAACCCGACCCTCTCCTCGGCATTCCGGGCAGGGATCAGAGACGAAGGTCCCTACGCCTTTACAATGCGGGCAGGTGGTGCTCAGTCGGAAGAAACCCTCAGAATGGACGATATATCCACGGCCTTTACAGGTGGGACAATATTGCGGTGTCGCTCCAGGGGCCAGGCCACTTCCTCCACAAGCGATACACGTTTCGTAACGTTCTATCTCTAGCTCGATTTCTTTGCCGTGAAGGACATCCTCAAGGTCAACAGAAATCTCATAAGAGAGATCAGCTCCGGTCTGCGGACGCCTTTCCGTGCGTCGTCTCTTTTTAAACCCTCCCCAACCGCCGAGAAATTCTTCAAAGAGATCGGAAAAGGCAGAGAATATATCTTCTACATCGGTGAAACCACGATAACCCTGATCGTACAGACCACTGTGTCCGCGGGCGTCGTAAATGGCTCTTTTTTCAGGATCAGAAAGGACTTCATAGGCCTCGGAGATTTCCTTGAATTTTTCCGCCGCCTCCTTGTCTCCGGGATTGCGATCCGGATGATACTTGAGAGCCAGCCGACGATAGGCCTTTTTGATCTCTTCTTGGCTGGCCTGGGGGGAAACACCCAAAATTTCGTAATAATCTTTTTTGTTCACGGCTGTTTTTCACCAGGCAATTTCCCGAGATCGATCAAATCCGCCAAGGGAAATTCCTCTACCTCTTTGCTAAGTTGTTCAATATTCTCAAAGGAAACCTTACCGGCGGCAATCTCACGCAGGGCCACCACTATCTCTTTGTTATCACATTCCACCATGGGTTTAGCCCCTTTGCGGAGCTGTTTTACCCTCTGAATGGCCAGATGGATCAGTTTGAAACGACTAGGGACCTGGCGCAGACAATCTTCAACAGTGATTCTTGCCATATGATTTCACCCCTTTGTTCAGGCTACGGCTTCAACCGCCATTACTTCCGGGACTTCTTTTTTGAGATAGCGTTCGATACCCATTTTCAAGGTCACGGTAGACATCGGACAGCCTTTACAGGCACCGGTCAAACGGACTTTGACCACACCGTCTTCGGTTATTTCCACTAATTCGACATCTCCTCCGTCGGCCTGAAGCACGGGCCGGATTTTATTAAGAGCCTGTTCCACTGCTTCGCGCATAAAAGCCTCCTTCAGGATTTGCCAGCATTTTAACCATGGCTTAACTTCATGCCAAGATGGGGATAAGAGAGAAAACGATTCGATAAATTAGTTTAAAACCTCGTCAGGCCTCGGGGATTTTCGTTGAAAAAATCTCAAAGTTTCGTATAAGAAAAGATCATGCCCTTGGAAGGAGGTTAAGATGAAAGGTTTTAAAAAGTGGATTGGCTCCCTTGGTCTTATTTCCCTTCTGGTCCTGCCGGTGGGCTGTGGGCTTTCCAAAGAGGACAAAGCCCTGATGGAAGAAGCGATCAAGGCCTCCAAAGAGGCCAAGGCCGCAGCGGCCCAGTGTCAGCAGATCCAGGAGTCTCTGGCGCGGGTAGAGGCTGCGGCTCAGAGGGCAGAAGCAGCGGCGCGTACTGCAGCCATGGCTGCCTCGCAGGCCGATGCAGCGGCTAATCGGGCGGCTCAGGCGGCGGCCAAGGCCGATGCAGCGGCGACCAAGATCGAGCGTGTCTTTGAAAAGAGCTTGCGTAAATAAGATTTTTAACGGTGTCTTCGCCGAACCTCTCCAACCTCGGTGGGGACACCGTTGGGCTTTCTGATTAACTCCTTGACCTTGATCAGGTCGAGGAGAAGGTGAGTATTTGTCTTTTCCTGGAGGGAATTAGCCAGTCTAATAATCTCAAAGACAGGAGAGGGGATTTTCTGTTCAAAGTCTGGAAAGGCTTGAAGGTATATTTTGCCCTTTTTTAGGCCTAATTTATACGGCTGGTAAACGATAAAGACCGGCGTGCCCAACGGAACCAAGGGGAAAAGGGCCTCTATATCTTCGGGATACAATCGAATACATCCGTGACTGACCCGCCGACCAATACCCCAAGGTTTGTTGGTTCCGTGAATGGCATAAGAACCCCGTGAGAGATAAAGGGCGTAATCCCCAAGAGGGTTATCCGGCCCCGGGGGGATAACCTCCGGTAAAGAGGGATCTTCTTCGCGGATAGATTTGGGAACATGCCAATAAGGCTTACGTTTCTTGCGTACAATGGTATAGACCCCTAATTTGGTTAGTTTTCCTTCGGTTCCTACTCCGATCGGTGCGGTATAAACGATTCTTTTTCCTCCCTCTAAGCAAAAGAAATAGAGGCGCATCTCCGCCAAATTGACCACTATTCCTACTTTTTTCTCTGGTAAAACGTAACAAGAGGGTATCAATACCGGCTTGCCCACCGGGGGCAACCAGGGATCGATCCCTGGATTGGCCAAGACAATCTGGTTGTAACCCAGGTCATAATAGCGGGCGATATCAAGGAGGGTCTCGTTTTTGGAAACGGTATGCCAGGTAAGTTCTCCCACCACGGAGGCGCCCTTTGAGAGGACAAAACGTTCAAGGGCCTTGACCGATGAAGAGGGGCCAAGGATCAAAATGATGGCCAAAATGAGGCTTATATTGATCATTTTCATTAGCGCAAAGGAGGATTAAAGTAACCAAAACGAAGGCGCGGAAACCTTTGAGCCAAACGGCGGACCAATTCTTTTACTCCTAATATTCGGTTTGTTGGCCTAAATCCAAGCCTCTTTAAATACCACAAGGGATCTATAGCGTGATTGCGAAGTTGAATAAAATCCACACCAAGATCAATTATTTCACTTAAGGCCTCAAATTCTTCCTCTTCGTCGGTAAGTCCGGGGAAGACAAAGATATTTAGGGAGACAAAACCTCCGGCCTCTTTCATGCGCTTGATACTTTCACCTACGTCTTCAAATCTATAGCCCTTCGGTCGAAAATAGGCTTCATAATACCAAGCTCTGGCACTGGCCAGGCTTACCCGAAGACTGTCAAGACCCGCCCGGCGTAGCCTTTCCACGGTATCGGGCAAACTGGCATTACTGTTGAGATTGATGGTGCCGCGGGAGGTTGCTTTTCGCATGAAGCGGATGGCGGCCTCCAATATTTTACCCTGAAGGAGGGGTTCTCCCTCGCACCCTTGGCCAAAGGAGACCACGGCCCGCGGGGCCTTCTTCAAATGAGGAATCATGGCCTCAGCAATTTCTTCTGCCGAGGGGACGAAAGTGATTCTCTCTTGTGCTATATGGGGGCCTTTTGAGTCCTGGGCGGAGAGACAACCCAGGCACCGAGCGTTACAGCTTGGGGAGGTAGGGATAGGGGCTTCCCAGCGTCCGAGTACAAAATTCCGGGCCGCCGGGCAGCGATAGCGCCTAAGACAATTTTCTACCAAGTGCCGAACCAAGCGATTTCTGGGAAAGGCGGCCAGTTTTTCTATTGCTCCTCTTTCGAGACGAGCTTCATCGAAAAAACGCACCTCCTGGCGGTGATCGAAATCCGAGCGAAAGGCCGTAGCCCAAAAGCGTCCCCGCCACCAGCCGACACAGGCGTAAGAAAAGAGAGGGAGAGGGGAGAGGTCGTCCCGGGCCTCCAGGTAAGGGGCAAGATAGAGTTGGGTGTGAGCCGGGGCCAGATAGGCGGCCACGGCATAGGCCGGTTCACCTGGCACATAGGGATTTTCGTAGAGTACCATTGGTTCTTCGGTCTTAGGATCAAGGCCAATAGGGTGACGCTCCGGAAGCACGTAAAGGGCACTCCCCTGGGGCAGGGGAATGAAGTCATCCTTCTCCGGTAAGAAGACATCAAAGCCCGAGAGACCAAGGGCTAGTAATTCAGGGTGATCAAATATTCGACCTTTTCCGTCGGCAAAAAGCAACCGCGGCTGAGATTCGGGGTGTGGATAAAGCTTCGGCCACATGCCTAAGGCTATAAAAGCCCTTTAAACGCTTGTAAAGCTTCCGCCTTGTGGATTGGATTCCTATCCCGCTTAAGGTTTAAAGGGCGGTAAAATCTATCAATTACAGGGGCTATAAAAACATATTTAGATAGAGGGCCTAGCGTGCCTTACTAGCCTCGATGCCTGATTTTATTTTCCATCACGGCATAGTATCCAAAACCGAAACTGGTATTTTTGCCCACGTGTACCAATTCGCCGATCTTTAGCAACGCCGTAAAGGGTTCTAGCTCTCCTTCGAAGGAAACCTCGCCTACAAGACCACGAAGCGGCATCTTTTGTTTGGTGCGGGCCGAGTAGCGCATTATTTCGACCAGTTTCAGGTTTCTTTCCACGGTGCGGACGTGTTGGGCCTTCTCGATCAAGCCCCTGAAATCGAGAGAAAGTTCTTTACCGGCGTGAAAATAAGAAAGGGCCGAGACTCGGCGCAGCAAATTGCGAATCAAGATGTGAAAGGCAAATTGTTTAGCTCTAACGATCTTGCCTTCAAAACGAAGACAAACCGGTGTCTTAAAAGAGAGCTTCAATTGCTCTTTGTTTTCCGAAGGAAAAGAAGATATCAGAGTAGGTGGTTTCAACTTTCCTTCTTGGTAAAGAAGCTGTTGGTCTTGATGATCTCTTATAGATCTTATCTTGAAGGGCACCCTTTGTTTATCCAGACCCTTGGTGCCAGCGGCTTCTAAAGTCAAGATAAAGTGGGGAAAATACTGAATGGCCCGGCCAACTAAAGTCAGGCCCAAAGTAATAGTTGTCTTTTGGGTAGTAGGATAAGGTGGTGTTATGGTAAAGGGATGCGGCAGGTAAGGATATAAACGCAAGCGATCTGCCTCTTTCGGTCTTGGGGTCTCAAAGATGTATCCGTAAGCGCAGTGTTGGTTAAGTGGGCACTCAAGACATTGGCTATATCTCCTCGCCACACAAGAAATCCTTTTCAAATGGGCACCGATTACTCCTCGTAGAGGCGAAAAGAGATAACGCGGTAGTTTCTTAGGTTCGTCTACTTCCAAGTCTATCCATACACGAATCACAGGCAGTTCAAGGGAAAACATAAGAAGGGCATACCCTGGGTTTTGTCTTGACACAAGTTGAAATTTTTCCTAGGGGAAATTTAATGGGTATCTGGTTACCAGAGGTAAGAGAAGTCACCCTCGCCGCCTTGTTCACAAAGGGGAAAAATTATGTCAAGGGGTCGTCTAAAAAGGCTTGAGAAATTAAAAAGGCGCTTTGAAAGACTCGTTTTTTTAACGTTACATTGTTGTATCGTCACGCCGATGTTTCTGGGAGACGCCGAGCAGAAAGCCGCCCTTAGGCCTGAACCCTTCAAGGGACTTTTGCGCTACTGGTGGCGCGTGGCAGTGGGAAGGAAGGATGTGCCTCCCAAGGAGTTATTAGAAGACGAAAGCCGGATCTTCGGCGGCGGGGGAGATGAGACGCAAAAGAGTTTGGTTACGATGGGGGTGGAGGAAAATATAGCCCCTGTTTGGGACAATTTGCCTTCAATTTCTAATATAATTCATCCAGAGGTAGATTTTTGTCCTAAAGAGTGCCTAAAAGAACATCCTGAATGTAGAAGACATAAAAAGCTGTCTTGTGAAATAAGACATGAAATTTCGCCACTATGCTATCTGTCCGGAATGGGGCTTACCTTTCCAGATGGCCAAAGGGTCAAAAGAAGCTATTTGCCTGCTAACAGCCACTTCTATCTAAAACTGACTTTTCCGCAAAATCTCCTTGAAGACGAAGTTTTCAAAACCGCCCTACTTTACTTCCGCGCCTTCGGAGCCGTGGGCTCCCGTTCCCGCAACGGCTGGGGAAGCTTTCAGGTAGAAGATTTAAAACTAAAAGAGAAATTGTGGGGCAATGACTTCATTACACAAATAGAAAAATATCTTCCGCACTGGAAAGAATGTGTCGACAAATACTATCCCCACACTCTCGCCAAAGGAGACGATGAAAGACTACTTTTATGGAAAGCAGAAGGCTTTAAATCCTGGCAGGAGGCCATGAAGTTTTTGGCGGAAGTTTACATTTACGTGCGCACGGGAGAGCCTCAAAAGCGGTATAAGTGGCCCAAACAAGCGAGATTAGATCCTGACGGAACAGATTGGTTTTCCGAAAGACATCTTTTAGGCTTTCCATTAACTAATCATCCAGCTCAGAATGCAGGATGGGGTTACCGAAAGCCAAACGGAAAAATTCGATATGAAGCACGATTAGCTTCACCTCTTCTTTTTTTAGTAAGAAAGTATTCTGATGCTTACCAAATTTTTATCTTACAT
>CAZROA010000080.1:0-5879 GCA_964601575.1 uncultured Thermodesulfobacteriota bacterium | reverse complement strand
AATCCGTCCTAAAAGTGGGTTGACAGGAAGGCTTAGCCGGTATAAGAGCGGCCATCATGGTAATCGCGAACCCAAAACCAGACCGAAAGACCTTTCTCAAGCTGGCCCAAGAGGCCAATCTCATACCCGTCTACCAAGAAGTCCTGGTAGACATGGAGACCCCAATTTCTCTCTTTTACAAGGTCTCCGTAGGTCACTATGCCTTTCTCCTAGAAAGCCTTGAAGGTGGAGAGAAATGGGCCCGATATAGTTTTATCGGCGTCAATCCTTTTCTCATCTTTCGTAGCCGGGGCCAGCAGATCACCCTCCTTGATAGACACGGCGAACGTCGTCTTGAAAGCGAAGACCCGCTGGAAGAAGTACGAGAGATCCTCTCCCGCTTCAAGGCCGCTAATATTCCTGGCCTTCCCCGGTTTTTCGGTGGGGCGGTGGGCTTTGTCTCTTACGATATCGTCCGCTTTATCGAGCGCTTGCCTGCTGTCCTTCCAGATACGGCGGGCTTTTCTGATATTCATCTTATGTTTCCAGAGATCATTCTCGTCTATGATCGTCTGCGACATAGCCTCCTAGTGGTCTACAATGCGCGTCTGGAAGAAGGAGTCCCGCCTGAAGCCACTTATGAACGGGCCTTGGCAGAAATCGAAGCCATGGTAAGGCGCGTTCGAGGTCCCTTGATCTATCCCGCTCCCCGCCCGGTGGAGAAAAAGACCGAGCTTTCCCCGGAGATCTCCCGGGAACGTTTTCACCAGATGGTCAAACGGGCCAAGGAATATATCGAGGCTGGAGATGTGATCCAAGTTGTGCTTTCGCAGCGGTTCTCCGGGGAAAACCACCTGAGGCCCTTTGATCTTTATCGGGCTTTACGCAAGATAAATCCTTCTCCCTATCTCTTTTATTTGCGCCTTGGAGATGAGACCTTGATCGGCTCTTCTCCAGAGATTTTAGTCCGTCTGGAAGAAGGTCAGATCGAAGTTCGACCCATCGCCGGGACCAGACCCCGAGGGCGCACGGAGACCGAAGATCAAGCCTTGGCCGAAGACCTTCTCCATGACCCCAAGGAACGGGCCGAACATCTCATGCTCGTTGATCTGGGGCGTAATGATGTCGGTCGTGTGGCCACCTATGGCAGTGTCAATGTCTACGAACTTATGGTCATAGAGCGTTACTCTCACGTCATGCATCTTGTCTCCGGCGTGCGCGGTGAACTGGCCCCGGGTAAAGATATGTTCGATGTCCTGCGGGCGGCCTTCCCCGCTGGTACGGTGAGTGGGGCGCCAAAGATTCGAGCTATGGAGATCATTGAAGAGCTAGAACACGCTCGTCGCGGACCTTATGCCGGGGCCGTTGGGTATTTTGGATTTTCCGGTAACATGGATTTCTGTATCACCATTCGGACTCTGTTCCAGAAGGGGACCAAGCTCTATCTACAAGCCGGGGCCGGGATAGTAGCGGATTCAGATCCAGAACGTGAATACCAAGAGACCTTGAACAAGGCCCGGGGGATGATGAAGGCCATTGAGATGGCACAAGGAGGGCTTTGATGTCCATCCACTTGGTGGTCATCGACAATTACGACTCGTTTACTTACAACTTGGTCCAGCTCTTAGGGATCATGTGTGAAAAACTAGCCCCTGGGACCAAGATCTCTGTCTTCCGAAATGACCAGATCACGGTGGAGGAACTGGTTAAGCTCGAGCCTACGCATATTGTTATCTCTCCTGGTCCATGTACGCCTAAAGAGGCCGGAGTTTCAGTGGCGGTTATTCAGCGTTTTGCCGGAGAGATCCCTATCCTTGGGGTCTGCCTTGGACACCAGAGCATTGGTTATGCCTTTGGAGGCAAGATTGTCCGGGCCAAACGCCTGATGCATGGGAAGACCTCTCAGATCCAGCACGACGGCCAAGGGGTCTTTTCTGGACTTCCCAATCCCTTTGAGGCCATGCGTTATCATTCTTTGGTAATCGAGGAAGAGACTCTTCCTAAAGAGCTTGTGGTCACCGCGCGTGATGAAGAAGGTGAAATTATGGGAGTCCGTCATCGAGAATTTCCGATAGAAGGGGTTCAATTTCACCCAGAATCTATTGGTACCTCACTCTATGCTTGGAAACGTTTAAGACGCCCTCCAAGGGATTGGGACTTTGCTTCAGAGGAACTTCCCGAAGGGGTCCTTATTCTGCGCAATTTTCTCTTCCCTAAAAATTGAATCTTCGGCCTTGTTTAGGGCGTTCGGTCCGCAATCCCAATTCTTTTTGAATGGCCAATTCCAAAGCTTGGCGGGCTTTTCTTTCGCCATGGGTGATAAAGACCCGGCGCGGAGTATGGTCAAAATTTTTGAGCCAGGAGAGGAGTTCTCGGTGGTCGGCGTGGGCGGAGAAGGCTTCCAGGCGAAAGATACGTGCCTGGTTAGGGATCCATTCGTTATTCAGTTTGACCTTGGGTTGGTGTTCGAGGATTTCGCGGCCTGGGGTGCCTCTAGCTTGGTAACCAACAAAGACCACAAAGGTATGTTTTTCCGGAAGATGCCGTTTGAGGTGGTCGATGATTCGCCCTCCGGTGACCATACCTGAACCGGCAATAACCAAGAAAGGAGGCCTTAGGTGCTCTATTTTCCGTGAGGCCTCGATGGAGGCTGCGGAAAAGAGCAGCGGAAAGGAAAAGATCTGGTCACCGGCCTCAAGGCGCCTTAAGGCCTCTTCATCGTAGAGCTCGGTGTGTTTGGCGTAAACACGGGTCACCTGCAGGGCCATGGGGCTGTCAAGGATGACCGGAAGGGGCTTTAAGGACTTTGATTCTATCAGGTCATTTAATAGGTAGAGTAGCTCTTGGGTCCGGCCAATGGCAAAGGAGGGAATATAGATGCGGGCTCGTTCCCTTTGGGCCAACTCGATGACGTGTTTGAGTTGCTTCTTGGCTAGCCCAAGTGGAGGGTGAAGACGCCCGCCATAGGTGGATTCAATGATCACAAAGTCGGCCTCCTTAATAGGCGTAGGGTCTCTGATAATCGGGGTGCCTTGGCGACCTATATCCCCGGAGAAGACAAACTTTTTCCCCTCGGCCCAGAGTTCTATATGGGCTGAGCCAAGGATATGACCGGCCTCTTGCAGGCGAAAGCTAAGATCTGGGGTGATCTCAAACTTCTTTCCGTATTCAAAGGCCCAGCAGAGGTCGATCACCTTTTGGACAATATTTTCAGGGGCCAGATGGGGTTCGAGATGCAAACGATCGCGGAGGACGATCTCTAAGAGATCAATGGTGGCCTGGGTAGTTAGGATCTCGCCCCGGAAGCCATCGCGCACCAATTCGATCAAACGCCCGCTATGGTCTAAATGGACATGGGTAAGAATGACGTAGTCGATCTCTTTGGGGTCAAAGGCAAAGGTCGCGGGAAAAAATTTGGCTTCCTCTCCTTGGTAAAGCCCGCAATCAATAAGGAGGCTCTTGCCCGCGGCTTCTAAGAGATAGCAACTCCCGGTAACCGTTCCACAGGCCCCTAAAAAAGTAAGAAAACCCATCTTTTTAGGTGAGAGACAAAATATTTGTGTCAATATTTGTTTCAGGACGAATTTTGACCGATTTAATGACAGATGTCATCTTCAGAGAGTTCTACCTGTATTTTTGGACAGGGATCCGTTCTTTTTCCGGTAGTAAATATGGAACCGCATCCTGAAAGGATCGCTAACTAACACCATAGAGTAAAAAGTGGAAGCTTTTGGTCTAATAGCCAGCTTTATTTTTGGGGCCATAATCGGGAGCTTTTTAAACGTCTGCGCCTATCGTCTCCCCCGCGAGGAATCTATCATTTACCCTCGCTCTCGCTGCCCCAGATGCAAGACCGCTATTCGTTGGTACGACAACATTCCCATCCTTAGCTTTATCTTCCTCCGTGGCCGATGTCGTTATTGCCGGGAGCGTATCTCTTGGCGTTATCCATTAGTAGAACTCGCCTCGGCTCTGTTTTCCCTGAGTCTTTATCGAGAATTCGGTCTTGGCATGGCCTATCTCCTGTTTTTGGCCTTTCTCTCGGCTCTTTTGGTCGCCAGCCTTATTGACCTGGATTTTCAAATCATCCCGGATGAGATCAGCCTCCCTGGAATCTTGGTCGGTTGGGCCTTTTCTTTCTGGAACCCGCTTATTGGACCCTTTGACTCCTTCCTCGGGGCCTTGGCTGGAGCAGGTGGTCTCTATTTAGTGGGTGAGTTTTATTATTTCCTCACCAAACGCGAAGGCCTGGGAGGAGGAGATCTGAAACTCCTGGCCTTTATCGGTAGTTTTTTAGGCCTAAAGAGTCTCATTCCGGTAATCTTCATTTCTTCTCTGGTCGGGGCTGTAATCGGAATCGCTTTGGGTGTCATCCAGAGGGTGCAGAATAAGAGATTCCTAGCCATTCCTTATGGTCCTTTTCTTTCGCTAGGGGCTTTAATCTACCTTTTTTATCCCCATCTTTTAGACTCCCTCTTTGGTCTGTTACTCCGCTAAACTCCGGATTTCTTCCCAGGGAATCTTTCCCGGACGGATAAGCCGAGGGGGGAAATTAACCACCGAAACAATGGTCGAAGGCAATCCCCCGGGGCTTTTTCCGCCATCGAGGACGAGGTCCACTTCTGGAAAAATCCTTTCTACCTCTTCAGCACGGGTGGCCGGAGGGCCTCCGCTAAGGTTGGCACTGGTCCCGGTTATTGGCTTAGAAAAGCCTTGGGAAAGACGTATGGGCAAGAGATGGGAAGGGAGTCTCACCGCGACGGTATCTGTGCCAGCGGTAAGACTCCGCGGAAGATCTTGGCGGGCCTTGAAGACCAAGGTCAACGGCCCAGGCCAAAAGTATTCCATCAGCCTTTCGGCCCACGGGGGAATTTCAGCCACAACCTGGATCAGCATCTCTCGGGAACCCAGGAGGAGGAGAATGGGTTTTTCTTGCGGTCTTTTTTTCAGCCGAAAGAGCCTTTGGACCGCAGATTCAGAGAACGGATCTACCGCGAGACCATAGTAAGTCTCAGTGGGTAAGGCTACTACGCCTCCGCCCCTTAAGACAGAGACCGCCGCCTTGATAATCTCCGGCGGCGGTTTTTGGGGATCAACAGAAAAGACCTTGGCCATTAGCCTTGGGCTAACTTTTTCCGATAAGCCTTAAGTTTCTCCTTCAGACTTTGATCACTGGTGGCCAGGATCTCTAGGGCCAACATAGCGGCATTTTTGGCCCCGTTAATGGCCACCGTAGCTACAGGGATACCCGGAGGCATTTGGACTGTAGAAAGCAGGGCATCAAGCCCGCCCAAGGTCCCGGCGGCGATGGGCACCCCGATCACCGGGAGCGTACACTCCGAAGCCAAGGCCCCGGCTAGATGAGCGGCTAGGCCGGCTCCAGCAATGATCACCTTCACTCCTCGGCCTTCAGCCTCTTTAGCAAACTGGCGTACCTTTTCCGGCTGACGATGGGCCGAAGCTACCAAAACCTCATAAGGAACATCAAAGCTTTGGAGGATTTCTTCCGCGCCTTTCATTATTGGAAGGTCAGAACGGCTACCCATCAGGATAGCTACTTGGGGTGGCCTTAGGTGTTTTAAAGCCTTAGCCCCAATATCTTTGCGATAATGCACCCCCTCCCAAGAGATCTTTTCCACCGCGGTATAGGCCCTTTTGATGGCCTCGGGTATATCCTTGCCCAGGGCCGTCACCCCTAAGACCCTTCCGCCGGCGGTGACAAATTGCCGGCCCTTACGGGCCACCCCGGCATAGAAGACCTTGACGTCTTTCATCCGGGTCACTTTAGAGAGGCCTTTGATCACCTTGCCTTTTTCATAGGCCCCGGGATAGCCTTTGCTAGCCATCACCACACAGACCGCTGCCCGCGGATCAACTTCGATCTTTTGCTCGGCCAATTT
>CAZROA010000079.1:0-3890 GCA_964601575.1 uncultured Thermodesulfobacteriota bacterium | reverse complement strand
ACGCCTTCCTGTTCGGCCTTGGCCGCCTCTTCTAAGGCCTTACTCTTCCGTAGCACCTCTTCATGCACCCAAATCTCAGCCCCGGTGCGAATGGCTAGGGCCACGGCATCACTGGGACGAGCATCTATCTGGACCTCTCGACCATCGATGTTCAAGGTGATCAGGGCATAATAAGTGTTATCTCGCAAGTCACAGACCTCGATTCGAGGAATCTTGATGCCCAAGTGCTCCAGGATGTTGATCATCAAATCATGGGTCATAGGGCGTGAGAATTGAATATTTTCAAGGCGGGTGGCAATGGCTGTGGCCTCAAGCAGCCCGATCCAGATAGGTAAGGCCCGTTCGCCGTCTTCTTCTTTTAGGATCATGACCGGGCTGTTTGACACCGGGTCCAGGGCGATGGCCTGGATCTTCATTTTGACTTTCATTAAATAGCCTCCTTCTCAAGGATTAACTACCTCTTTGAACCGGCCCCTCAAAGAATGTTGACCTGTATCTTCAATCAAAACATAGACTAAGAGGCCTTTCAAACCCTCAGGCCCCTCAAAGTTTACCACATGATTGGTCGTTGTCCGCCCAGTCCAGAGGAGGGGGTTGCCTGGGCTGCGTCCTTCGACCAGGACTTCGACCTCCTGGCCGATAAAGCTCTCGTTGATCTCACGGGTTATGCGGGCCTGAAGTTCGTGAACCTTGGCCAGCCTTTGGGCCTTGATCTCTTCGGGGATCTTTTCCTCAAACAGACGTGATCTGGCCAACGGTCGATCCGAATACTTAAAAGAGAATATCTCCGCATAACGGACTTCTTCAAGGAGACTCAGGGTGGCCTCAAAGTCCTCTTCGGTTTCTCCGGGAAAACCCACGATGACGTCGGTGGTCAGGGCTATTCCCGGGCAAAGGGCCTTGAGCTTGGCTACTTTGTTTAGATATTCGTCCCGGGTGTAACGCCGATTCATTCGCTTCAAGATTCGATCTGAGCCGGATTGGACTGGTAAATGGAGATGTTTACAGACCTTTGGCTCTTCAGCCAAACACCGCATTAGTTCTTCGGTTAGGTCTTTGGGGTGACTAGTTGTGAAACGGACCCGCCAGAGCCCAGGAATGGAGGCTACTTCCCGTAAAAGCTCGGCAAAGGTAGGAAAGCCCTTTTCCTTGCGGCCATAGGAGTTTACATTCTGGCCCAAGAGGGTCACCTCACGCACTCCGCAGCGGACCAGGTGTTCAACCTCAGCCAGGATCTCCTCCGGTGGGCGGCTGATCTCTCGCCCCCTGGTGTATGGGACCACACAATAAGAGCAAAAATTATCACAACCCTGCATAATGGTGACAAAGGCCTTGACCGGCCTGGTGCCGTCAAGCTCGGGAAAGATCAAAGGTTGTCTGAAGTCTTTCTCCAAGGTAACGTCAACAATCGGTCTTTCCCCGGCCAGGACCTTGGCCAGGTGTTCTGGGAAGCGATAGACCGCCTGCGGGCCAAGGACCAAATCCACATGGGGGAGTCGTTTGAGAATACGTTCTCCTTCTTGTTGAGCCACACACCCAACTACGGCAATGATGACCTCTGGTCGTCTGCGTTTGAGGTGTTTGAGACGCCCGACCAGGCTATAGACCTTTTGTTCGGCCTTGGCCCTTACCGAGCAAGTATTGACGATGATCAGGTCAGCCTCATTCACTTCGGGGCAAAGGACATATTGATCCTTTAGGAGCGCAAGCACCCGCTCCGAATCGTATTCGTTCATTTGGCAACCAAATGTTCGAATAAAGACCTTTTTCATCATTTTTCTATTTTAACCGCCAATCAAACTTCCTTCAGCAAAGTTTGGGGACAGGCAAAACTTCGAATGCAGGATGCAATTTCAGGAGAATGGGATACTTTAAAGATACCTATGAGACGACTTGATTACGTCAAGGATCTTAATCCAGCGCAGTTAGAGGCGGTACGCACCCTCTTTGGCCCGGTGCTGGTCATTGCCGGGGCTGGTTCCGGCAAGACGCGGACCCTGGTCTATCGGGTGGCCCGCCTGGTAGAAGAAGGAGTCCCGCCGGAAAACATCCTCTTACTTACCTTTACCCGTAAGGCGGCGCGGGAGATGCTCCGCCGGGCAGCCCTGCTCCTTAACGAACGTTGTGAGCAGGTCTCCGGGGGAACGTTTCATTCCTTGGCCAATGTCATGCTCCGGGAATTTGGGCATCTCTTGGGGTATAAGCGTAACTTTGTCATCCTTGACCGCGGAGACGCCGAAGACGCCATCAATCTCCTGCGTACCGGGCTCGGGTTGGTGGAGAAGGGTCGACGTTTTCCTAAAAAGGAGACCATCGCCAACATTTTCAGCAAAGCGGTTAACCTTAGGCGTTCTTTAGAAGAGGTCATCCTTGAAGAATACCCCCATTTCATCGACGATTTAGAAGACCTGGCCCGGCTTTTTGAGAACTATGTTCGCTATAAGATGGAACATCAGCTCATGGATTATGACGACCTCTTGGTCAATTGGTACCGGGTGCTCAAGGACTTTCCCGAAGTGCGCCAGGTAGTGGCGCAGAGGTTTCAGTTCATCATGGTTGATGAATATCAAGACACCAATGCCCTCCAGGCTGAGATCGTCCGCCTCATGGCCGAAGGGCATGGAAACGTGATGGTCGTTGGCGATGATTCACAGTCTATTTATGCCTTTCGTGGGGCCAATTTCAGAAATATCTTGGAGTTTCCTAAGCTTTTCCCCGGAACAAAGATCATCAAGCTTGAGGAGAACTATCGTAGCACGCAGCCCATCCTTGACCTGGCCAACGCCGTCATCGAACGGGCCAAGGAAAAATATACCAAATGCCTTTACACCAAGAGAGAAGGCGGTAAAAAGCCCCTTCTTTTCAAGGCCCGGGATGATGCCGATCAGAGCCGTTTCATTGCTGAGCGAATCTTAAAGCTGAGAGAGGAAGGAGTTCCGCTTAATGAAATAGCTGTGCTCTTTCGTTCGGCCTACCATTCTTTCGATCTAGAACTTGAGTTGGCGAAGAGGAATATTCCCTTTATCAAACACGGGGGCCTAAAGCTGATCGAGACAGCCCATATCAAAGATATGGTGGCCCACCTGAGGCTCCTCTTGAATCCTTACGATATGTTGGCTTGGAATCGGGTCTTGCTCTTGGTAGAAGGCATCGGCCCCAAGACTTCCCGAAGGATCATGGATTTTATCAAGGCCAGCCCTGATCCCCTCTCGGCCTTAGGAGAATTCCCTACCAAGCCTTCCTTTGCAAAGGGATTGAACCGCTTGGTCAAATTGTTAAAAACCTTGCGCGCTGATCTTTCTCCAGAGGAAAGAGTTACCTTACTTAACGAATACTACGAACCTATTTTGACCAAGGTCTACTATGACGATTATCCCAAGCGCGCCAAAGACCTGGAACAGCTCCAGGCCATTGCCCACAAGTATAGCTCCCTTGAGGACTTTCTTTCTGACCTGGCCCTTGAGCCACCAGAGGCCAGTGTGGCCGAGGTCGAGGCCTTAGACAATGATGACGAAAAGCTCATCCTTTCCACCGTGCATTCGGCCAAGGGCCTTGAGTGGCATACAGTATTTGTCATCTCTTTGGCCGAAGGGCGTTTCCCTTCAAGTTATGCCGTAGGGCGAGATGACGATCTGGAAGAAGAAAGGCGCCTTTTTTACGTGGCGGTGACCAGGGCCAGAGAAAATCTCTTTCTCACCTATCCGGCCACTTATTATGCCCCGGGTGAAGGGCGCATCTTTAGCAAACCGTCTCGGTTCCTCCAAGAAGTAGCCAAAGACTACCTCGAAGAATGGCAGCCACCAAAGTTAGAAGAGCCGCCAAGCTTTGCCGAGGAGGCTGAAGAGGCGATCTCCCCGGCCTTTCGTCCTGGAGAGCTTGTCTGGCACCCG
>CAZROA010000078.1:0-5152 GCA_964601575.1 uncultured Thermodesulfobacteriota bacterium | reverse complement strand
AGGAGCTCATCGGTGAAGTCGATTTTGACCTTTGGTGGTAAAATGGCCATGGGCACCTCCTGGGTGAAGTTGTTTGTTTGTCGAATCTCTTTATACCCCAGGTTTGGTGCCCTTTCTCCTTTTTCTTATCCGGGACTTAGGGGACTCGATAAATAAAGATAGGATCAACCACCTTCAGCACCTTGATCGGAACCCAGCCAGGAAGAGAAAAATTGCAACTGATGACTATGCTCCCCGGGGTCAGTTCTCTTTTGAGTTTGGGAGCAAGGTCTAAGAGGAGATCAGGAAATAGATAACAAAAGACCACATTGTAAGGGGAGAGATCGACTTCTAAGAAATTTCGGCGATAGATCTTGGCCGGGGTCCTGGTCAAGAAATTGATGGTCTTGGCCACCACCAAGGCCCAGGGGTTTATCTCGTAGCCCACCCCGCAGACCTGGTATCTCCGCCAAATGGCCCGCAGAAAACGACCGTCGCCGCAGCCCAGATCAACTACCTTGTCCTCAGGCGAAAGGGGTACTTCGTTCAAGATGGCCTTAATCTTGGCCTTTGAAGTGGAGACAAAAAGGGCGCCCTTGGTCTTGGGCAAGACCAGGATGGTCCCGATGGCATAGGCCATCTTGATCACGAGGAGGGGTACCAAAATAGCGGCTAAAAGATAAAGCAGGCTATTCACGTCTCAAGATTTCCACCTCTTCCCAGGGGGTATTCTGAAGGAGACGGACCTTTTCCCGAAAGGCCAATTCCAAAATGGCCAGGAAATAGGCTATGGCCTCTTCCCTGGTATTGGCCAAGGCCAGGAGCCCAGAAAGATAAATTTTCCCCTTAGTGGCCAAGAGGGCCTCTATCTCTTTTATCTTTTGGGCCAGAATGATTCTGGCCCTGGCCACTTCGTAAACCTCAGGCGGCTTCTTGTTTAAGACCTTCCTTAAGGCGGAAAGCAGATCAAAGAGCGAGACCTCGAGATGGTCGTCTTCTGGGATCTGGGGAGGGGGGACAAAGACGTCTCGATCAAGGACTGGCCTTTGTGAAAGCCACTTGGCTGCCTCTTGGTATTTGGCCAACTCAAGCAAGGGCTCAACGATCTGGAGTCGGGGGTCTTCTACCGGCTCTTCCGGACCTTTTTCCTCCCGGGGGAGGAGCATCTGGCTCTTAATGTAGATCAGGGTAGCGGCCATGAGGAGATATTCCCCGGCTATTTCCAAGTTCAAGGCCCGCATCATTTCCAAGTATTGAAGATACTGCTCGGTAATGAGGGCCATGGGGAGATCGAAGATATTGAGTTTGTTTTTACGAACCAAGTGCCACAAAAGGTCTAGCGGACCTTCAAAGACCGGGATCTTGACGATGTATTCGGTAGTATCCATTGAGCCCAAGTGAAGCCAATACTTTAAAAAAACGAATCCTTAATCAAACAGAAGGTTTAACTAATCTGACCAGAGACCAGACGGACCTTTTTGATACAGAGATTCATCACTACCCCGAGTCCGGCTTTTTGGGCCAAGCGAGCGGCCTCCTCGTTTATGACCCCTTCCTGCATCCAAATGGCCTTGGCCCCTCGGGCGATGGCCTCTTCCACAATGGGTGGCACGTATTCTGGCCGACGAAAGATGACCACCGTGTCAATGGTGATCTCTTCAGGGATGGCCTTTAGACTCGGGTAACACTTCTCACCCAAGATCTCTTCTTGACCGGGATTTACGGGGATGACGCGAAGTCCTTGCTCCAAGAGATAGGCCATCACCTGGTGACTCGGTCTTTCCGGCTTAGGACTTGCCCCTACGATGGCAATGGTGCCGGGATTTTGGGCCAAAGAAATGGCCTCTGGGGGAATTTGGCTATAATCAGGGAGTATACATTTCTCGTTCATGGTCACTCCTTTTCCGCGAAATTCTTCTTTATGGTAGCCTATTCGACAAAGGTTTTAAGATGACTAATCCCTTTTCTAAAATAAAGTTTCTTTTCCGCAATAGTCTCGGCTTCCTCTTTTTGGCCGGATTTATCGGGGCCTGCTCCTCCTTCGGGGCCATCCTCTTCCGCCACTTGATCTCCCTTTTCCAAGACCTTCTCTGGCCTGGGGCCGGAGACTTCCTGGAACAGGTAATAAAGGCCCCTTGGTGGTGGCGCCTCCTGCTCCCAGCCTTGGCCGGGCTTTTAGTCGGGCCGATCATCTTTCGCCTGGCCCCGGAATTAAAAGGCCCGGGGGTGCCTGAGGTCATTGCTGCTTTGGTCCGCCGGCAGGGTCGTCTGCGACACCGGGTAACCTTTCTTAAGGCCTTGGTCACCAGTCTCCTCCTTGGGGCCGGGGCCTCGGTCGGACGAGAAGGTCCGGTGGTCCAGATCGGGGCCTCCATCGGTTCCTCTATTACCCAGCTCCTCGGCCTACCTGGTCAAATGGTCAGAGTAGGCTTGGCCTGTGGGGCTGCTGCCGGCATTGCCGCTACTTTTAATGCCCCTATCGCCGGCACCCTCTTTGCCGTAGAGGTCATCCTCTTTGATCTTGAAATTTCCCATTTAAGCCACATCCTCGTCGCCGGCATCGTGGCCGCGGTACTGGCCCAGATGATGTGGGGCGGGCTTCCGGCCCTAAAAGGGGCCTATTTCTGGCCTGGCCCTTATCCCCTTCTCTTGGTCTATCTTTTGATCGGGCTCCTGGCCGGCCTGATCGGGAATCTCTTTGTCCGGCTTATTTACGGGGCAGGAGACCTATGGGACCGACTTCCAGGGCCAGTGTGGATAAAACCAGCCTTAGGTGGTCTTGGTCTAGGGGCCTTGGCCCTTATCCTCCCGGAGGTCATGGGTGTAGGCTATGAAACGGTAAACGCTGCCCTTAGCCAAAATCTTCCCCTGAAGCTCGCCACCTTACTCCTGGCGGCCAAGATCCTGGCCACAAGCCTTTGCCTTGGCTCCGGGATGTCCGGCGGGATCTTTGCCCCGTCTCTGGTCACCGGGGCCTGTCTAGGGACGGCGGTAAGCCTTGGGCTTAATCACCTCGGGTTTTCGATTATTCCCTCTAACGGGGCCTTGATCGGCATGGGGGCCATGGTGGCGGCCACGACCTTGGCCCCGATGACCGCTATCCTGACCATCTTTGAGCTCACCTACGAGCCCAAGCTGATCTTGCCCTTGATGCTGGCCTGTGTGGCCAGTGTGACCGTGGTCCGAAAATTAAAGGGCTATTCCGCCTACGAAATGAAACTCTTGAAACGCGGTTATCACATCGTCCGCGGACACGATATCAATATCCTGCGTTCCATCCCCATCACCGAATATCTACGCCCCTTAGAAGAAGTGCTCTATGTAGACACCAAATTAGAAGAGGTCTTAAAGAAGGCCTTAGAAAGCCCTTATCCTCATTTTGTCGTCCTCAATCGTCATGGACACCTCAAAGGGGTGCTCTCCCTGCGGGACCTACGCCCTGCCCTACCCTATTTTGACGAGCTAAGGCCCCTGGTCGTCGCCGCTGACCTCATGACCACCAAGGTATTGGCCCTTCCCGAAGAGGCCACTCTGGCCGATGCCTTCGAGGTCTTTGAAAGGAGGGCGGTCTCTTTTCTACCGGTGGTAAGCAAGGAAAGGCCCCTTGAGGTCTGCGGGATCATCAAACGCGACGATGTCCTGGCGGCCTATCATCAAAAGGTCCTAAAAGATCGAATACTTTCTTGCGGGCTCTAGGCCTCTTTTTGGCTTGCAGGATCTCCCCTCTTCTCGCTAAACTCGTCTCAAAAACAGCAAGGAGGGCCCTATGCTCTTTCCCGAATACCGTCCCCGGAGGCTCCGCCGCACCGAACCTTTACGGGCCATGGTCCGCGAGACCGAGCTTTCGGTCAAACACCTGGTCTATCCCATGTTTGTCCTCCCCGGGAAAAAGGTCCGCGAAGAGGTCTCTTCCATGCCCGGTGTCTTCCGGCTCTCCGTGGACCAAGCGGTAGAAGAGGCCAAAGAGGTCTTTGACCTTGGCATTCCGGCCATCATCCTCTTTGGCATTCCGGAGAAAAAAGACGAAATCGGCTCTGAGGCCTACGCCAAAAAGGGCATCGTCCAGCGGGCCATCTCCGCCATCAAAAAGGCCGTACCAGACCTCATCGTCATCACCGATGTCTGTCTCTGCGAATACACCAGCCACGGTCACTGCGGGATCATCAAAAACGGCGAAGTAGACAATGACCTCACCCTTGAGCAACTGGCCCGTACCGCGGTCTCTCACGCCAGGGCTGGGGCGGACATGGTCGCCCCTTCAGATATGATGGACGGTCGGGTGGCCAGAATCCGCGAGGCCTTGGACGAGGCCGGTTTTACCCACATCCCGATCATGAGCTATGCCGTTAAATATTGTTCGAGTTTTTATGGGCCCTTCCGTGAGGCCGCAGAATCTGCCCCGCAGTTCGGCGATCGACGAAGCTACCAGATGGACCCACCTAATCGCCGTGAGGCCATCCGCGAGGCCATGCTCGACATCGAGGAAGGAGCGGACATCATTATGGTCAAGCCGGCCATGCCCTATCTGGACATCATTCGCACCCTGCGCGAAGAGACCAACCACCCCCTGGCCGCCTACCAGGTAAGCGGGGAGTACGCCATGATCAAGGCCGCCGGGCGTCTAGGCTGGCTTGATGAAGAACGAGCCATGATGGAGAGCCTTATCTCCATCCGTCGGGCCGGGGCGGATATCATCTTGACCTACTTTGCCAAGGAGGTGGCCAAGAAGCTCGGCTAATCATTCTCCGATCTTGGGGATGACCCCTTTCTCCAGGGCGAATTTATACGCACGGTAAAAGGCCAGGCCGCTTACCAAAAGATAGACCAGATTAAGGCTCGTGGCCCACAAAAGATGGGCCACGGGCATACCTTTTTGGATGATCACCTGACGCATACCTTCAAAGGCATGGGCCGAGGGGACAAAAAGGGCTATCCTCTGAAGGAGAGATGGTAACACCTCTACGGGATAAAACACCGCCGAGACCGGCATAAAGAGAAAGGCCAAGGCCCAGGCCAAGATCTCGGCCTCCTGTCCGAAACGCAAGATGAGTCCCATGGTAAGGAGACCGATGGCCCACCCGAGGGCCACAAGATTTAGAACCAAGGGCAGGATAATCAAACCGAGTTTAAGAATATTAAATGTATAGCAGAGGGCGGCAAGGAGAGACATAAG
>CAZROA010000077.1:0-3509 GCA_964601575.1 uncultured Thermodesulfobacteriota bacterium | reverse complement strand
CCCTAAAAAGCATTCAAAGCCTTGAAGAAAAAGCGGAAACCATCTTCCAAGTCCCGGATTCCCAGGGATTTATTCACGAATTGGCCCGGGTGACAAGCCCGGAGGTCCAACAGGTCGTGGCCGAGGTCTTTCAAAAAGAAGTCCTTTATATAGCCGATGGTCATCATCGTTACACCACAGCCCTGGCTTACATGAAAGAAATGGAAAACCAATTTGGTGCCCAACCTCCTCGTTGTTTTCATTACGTGATGATGTATCTCTGCCCCTTTGAGGAACCAGGGCTACTTGTCCTCCCTACGCATCGTTTGATAAAGCTTGATCTGGAAGAAAAAGCCCTGATAAGAAAGCTTTCTGCCTTTGGAGAATTTGAGCCTTTTAACGAAAAAGAGGAGATCTTTAAAAGACTTGAAGGTCTTTGTCCTGGTGAATTTTTGTTGGTCTCAAAGGACAAAATCTTTCTTTTTAAGCCGCGGGAGAGGATGCTTGCTCGTTTCAGAGAAAGGCTTGCCGGGCCTTTAAAAAGGCTTCCGGTGGCCCTCTTTACCAGCCTTTTAAAAGAGGCCTTAAACTTAGAAGAGGCCCGGCTGAAGGAGGCCGAAAGGCTCATCTATACCCCATGGGTGGAAGAGATATTAGAAAAAGCGCCTAAGGGTTGGTTTGGTTTCCTTTTGCCGGCAACCCATGTTTCGGCCCTTCAGGAAGTAGCCGATGCCGGTCTAGTCATGCCCCATAAATCTACCTTCTTCTTTCCAAAGATCCTCACCGGCACGGTGTTTTTTGAAATCCTTCCCAACCAAGGCCCTCCTTGCTAACCATGACGACACAAAAGTTTCTTCAGGAAAAAATGGCCCGGGTAAGAGAGTTTTTTGAGCGCTACCGGGAAAGATTGGCTCAGGATCAAAAATTTAACGATCTTTTGGTTGAGTATGAAAAAAACTTTAACGCTACCCAGGCGGCCTTTGCCCAGGCTGGGATAGACAAGATCTGCGCTCAATGCGGCCAAACGACTAAGGTCTGTTGTGGTCTAGGAATGGAACTTTATTGTGAAGACACCCTCTTGGTGGTGAACCTTTACCTAGGGGTGGAGTTTCCAGAAAAACGTCTTAAAGATCATTGGTGTCTTTTTCTCACCGAAAAAGGATGTCTGCTCCGGGTAAGGCCCCTCCTTTGTCGAAACTATTTCTGCGAGGATATCCAGGAAGCCCTTCCGCATGAGGAACTGGTTCGCCTCCAAGAGGCCCTTGGCCCAGAGGCCGAAACCCTCTTTGCCCTGCTTGAAAGGACCCGTCTCCTCTGCCCAGGGCTTTAAATTAGCTTTGCCTCAACCTCTCAAGTTCCTCAGGAGAAAGGGACTTGGCCTCAGGATTAAGGGAAAGGGCCAGCCAGGTCACCCGCGAGACTTGTTCCAGGATGAGCATCAGGTTAAAGGCCTCGGCCAGGTCCTTGCCCAAGGTCACTGCTCCGTGGCGTTCCAGGATAAACACCTGGCCTTGATGGAGGTATGGCTCCATGGCCTTTGGGACCTCTTCTGTCCCAGGCAGGGCAAAGGGAATGCGGGCTATCTCCTTAAGGAAGATAGCCGCTTCTACCAAGAAGGGCTGACTGAAATCAAAGCCAGCCAGGCTCAAGGCCAAGGTGTATGGAGGATGGGCATGGACCACGGCCTTTATATCCGGCCTCTTTTGATAGATAGCTACATGCATGGGCCATTCAGAAGAAGGCCGCCCCCCTTCCACAACCTTGCCCTCTAAATCCATGACCACTACCTGACTTGGAGAAAGCTCGGCTTTCAGGACCCCGGTGGGGGTGGTGTAGATGTGTTCCTTGGCCTTCAAGGAGACATTTCCCTCTGAGCCCACAATAAGCCCATGGGAGGCCAATTTTCGCGCAAATTCTGCCACTAATGTCCTGGGAAACCTCATGGCTTACACCTCGGATTAGCTAAGATAGCGGTTAGGTGACCCAAGGGCAGGTCTCCCTCACCCTCAAAGACTTCCCCTTGGTTCACCCAAAAAAGGGCCTTTTTCGCCCGTCTGACCAACTCACTCTCAAAACCAAACTCGACCTTTATCTTCTGGGCGGTAATCCATCCGCACCAAGTCTTTATCTTTTCATTGGCTATGTATTGCATGGTCGCTTCGCGAGCGCGCTTGTGGGCGTAGATACGCATCTTCTTGATCTCACCAGGCCTTTTCCAAGGAATCTTCCGAGAGACAATAAAGGCCGAGAGTTCATCATAGACCCTGCCGCCTACCTTATCGATTTCGATTTTACCATTTTGGACCCGTTTGACCTCGCCTTTTTCTTGATCAAAGAAAAATTCTTTAACCACCACTTTATTCCTTCTCTTCCGCCAGATATGGGTCTTAAGAGGATAGCCATCTGGCCCCATCCAAGTCTCCCAAACGGATTGAAAGGGAAAGATCAATCTTACTAGGCCTGTGGTCCGGGCCTTGGCCCGCACGTAGGTGGTTGACCCTTGAGGAATTATCTCAATGGTGATCCGGCCTGCCGGAATCCCCATCCAAGAGACCTGATACCGGAGGACCTGGGATTGGGCCCAAATTACGCCGCTAAGCACCCAAAAAAAGGACAAAACAATCAAGAATTTAATATTGAAGGACATATTTTTCCTTCAGTTTTTGTTCGACAATCGGTGGGACCAAACCGGAGATGTCTCCGCCGAAAAGGGCTGCTTCTTTGATGATGGTCGAACTGATATAGATCCATCTAAAACCAGGCATGAGAAACACGGTATCGATGCGCCGGTTGAGCTTACGATTCATCAGGGCCATCTGAAATTCGTACTCAAAGTCTGAGACTGCCCTGAGCCCCCGAACGATGGCACACGCCCCATGGGCCTCGGCAAAATCAACCAGGAGGCCAGAGAAGCTTTCTACTATGACTCGTTCACCATCTCTGTCTTTTAGTTCCTTCAGTGATTCGATGACCATCTCTTTGCGTTCTTTCATGGTGAAGAGCGGTTTTTTAGCCGGATTTTCACCGATAGCGACGATGAGCCGGTCAAAGAGACGCAACGCCCGCTTGATCAAATCCAAATGTCCGTAAGTGATGGGATCAAAGGTGCCGGGGTAGACCGCAATCTTGGGCTCAGCCATCACTTCCTCCGGTAAAAAAAGAGCTCTGTCTGACCGTAACGCCGCTGATCGATCAAGGTCAAGAGGGATGTCTCGGAAAAAAGCCTCTCTCCTTCCCGTTCCTCCACGATGACCAAACCCTTGGGGGTCAATAAATCTCCTTCCAAAGCCTCTAATACTTTGGCAGCCAACCCTCGACCATAGGGAGGGGTGATGAAAATAAAATCAAACGGCCCGAAGGAGGCCAAACTCCTTAGTCCCTGAGGGAGGGTACGTTTTAAGACCTTGGCTTGAGACTCAAAACCAGTGCGTCTTAGATTTTCGCGAATAAGGGCCAAACTCTTAGGGCTGGCATCGACAAAGACAACCTCTTTGGCCCCTCGGGAAAGGGCCTCAATCCCCACCGCCCCG
>CAZROA010000076.1:0-19951 GCA_964601575.1 uncultured Thermodesulfobacteriota bacterium | reverse complement strand
AAGCAGGCCATGCCCATTCACTGGGGAGCCTATCGTTTGGGAGATGAAGAACTCGATGACCCTCCCCGCCTTTTCAAAAAGGCCGCCTATCAAGCCGGCCTCACCCCCCTTATCCTCTACCCCGGCGAGAGCATGTCATGGAAAGACGAAAAACCATAAATATCACCATCTCTTAATTGTAAATCCAAAATTTCATTTCCTCTGAGTACATTGATATTTGGCCGAATAGATTTACCTGTTATGGTTTAAATCAAAAAAACAAATACCGGAGATGGTCATGTTTACCGGGCTTGTGGAAGGGTTGGGAGAGATTTTGGGAAAGCAGCCTACGGCCAGGGGGTATCGCTTTGCCATCAAGCCCCCCTTCGATCTTTCAGATACCAAATTGGGTGACAGCATCGCTGTTAACGGGGCCTGTCTTACCGTGGTCGATATCTCTGGCCCTTGTTTTGCCGTGGATGTCTCACCAGAGACCTTGCGCCGCACCACCCTGGGAGAACTCTCCGTAGGGAGCAAGGTCAATCTGGAACGGGCCCTTCGCCTGGGAGATCGTCTTGGCGGGCATCTGGTTTCCGGCCACGTAGACGGAGTAGGCGAGGTGGTCAGCCGCCAAGAGACCGGTGAGTTTATCTTTTACACGGTAAAGATCCCTAGCGAACTTAGCAAATACGTGATCGAGAAGGGTTCTATCGCCATAGATGGTATAAGTTTGACGGTAAACGAGGTCTTCGGGTCGGAAATAAGACTGGCCATCATTCCTCATACCGCTAAACTTACTACTATGGGTTTCAGGCGCCCGGGAGATCGGGTCAACATAGAGGTAGACCTGATCGGAAAGTATATCGAAAAACTCCTGCAACCTTATCTCAAAAAAGACAAGATTTCGTTGGACTTCTTAAGGGAGCACGGATTTTTATAGAATTTACACTTTGAAACGGAAAAAGATCACGTCTCCGTCTTGGACTAGATAGTCCTTTCCCTCCAAGCGAACACGGCCTGCCTGCTGGGCCTTTGTGTAAGAACCAAAGGAGACCAGTTCCTCAAAACTAATGACCTCTGCCCGGATAAACCCTCTTTCCATATCGGAGTGAACGACTCCGGCGGCCTTCTGGGCCGTGGTCCCCCGACGTACCGGCCAGGCCCTGGTCTCCTTATCTCCACCGGTAAAAAAGCAGATCAGGTCTAGGATCTCGAAACTCTTTTTGATAAGCCTTGGTAAAGCCGGTTCAGAAAGACCGTATTCCTCTCGAAAGATGGCCGCTTCTTCTGGAGATAGTTCGGTAAGATCGGCCTCAAGTCTCCCCTTGAGGGCCATAACTTCAGTCTGCGGCGGAAGCTCAAGCTCCGGAGGCCCTGTTTCCTCCCCACAATTGATGACCACTAATAAAGGCTTGATGCTGAGAAAGGTGTAACCACGCATCAAAGGACTTTCTCGGAGCTTGCGATCCACCCTGAGGGACTGCCCTTGTTCCAAGAGTTCTCTGGCCCGATATAATAATTCAAGCTCTCCTTCCTTGGGGACCTTGCCTTTTTTGACCTCTTTTTCCAGGCGTTCAAGACGCCTCTCCACAATGGCTAGATCAGAAAGGATCATCTCTTCGTGGAGGATGTCGAGCTCTCTTTGAGGCTCCGGCGGAAGCCCGGCCAATTCAAAGTTTCGCACCACCAAGATCAAAGCCGCCGTTGGCTTGAGTTCGTTTAAAAGACGCTCTAATTCCTGCCCCCGTCCTTCTCTCTCCCGTAGGTCAAAGGCTAGGTCTAGATATTCCACTTGAGCTGGGGTCTTCTTGGGCGACCCAAAGAATTCCTGAAGGACATCAAGGCGTTGATCAGGGACCTTGACCACAGCCCGGCGGACGAGTCCGGCCCTTTCCTCTCGGCTGGCAAACTGCCCGGCTGCTGCCTGGAAAATGGTCGTTTTACCTGCCTGAGGCAGACCAAGGATACCTATCTTCATCCTTCCACCCAGAGGTTTTCTTGGAAAGGCTAATGATAACGCGAATCGAGGAGAAGGACCAGGAAAACTCAGGGGGAGCAAAGCTCCCCTTGCTTATTCAGAGACCAAGGCCACGGTAAAATCCTCGGCCTTATGGAGGACCTTACTGGAGACACTCCCCAGGATAAACTCTTTTAGCCCGGTAAGCCCTCGGCGGCCCATAATAATGAGATTAAAGCCCTCTTCGCTGGCATAGGAAATGATCTCGCTTGCCGGACGCCCTATGCGCATATCAGTCCGGAGCATCCCTTCTGGGACGCCGTAGGATAAGGCCTTATTCTTGAACTCTTCGAGGAGTTTTTTGGCCTCTTCGATCCTTTCTGGCAGGTGATCCAATTCATAAGCAGCATCGATTACGTGTAGGAGGCTTACGGCCTTTACTTTATCCTCCAAGGCCAACGCCAGACCAGAGGCCTCTTTAAGCGCCCCTAATGAGGGCTTTGACCCATCTACCGGAACGACTATCTTTAGAGGCGGACACGTGTGGTCCTTTATCTTTTGCCCCACGATGTAAGTGGTGTGGCTTCCAGAGCGATGAGAGACCGCCAAGCTACAACTGCCCAGAAATTTCTCTTTTAAACAGGAAAGCCCTCGGCGGCCCATGATTACCGTCTGAAAACCGCCTTCCTGGGCCAGATTGATGATCTCTTTGGCCGGATCGCCATGCAAGACTTCCTTTTTAAGCTCGGCCTTGACCCCTAAGGCACGCAGTTGTTCAAGGGCCTTATCCAACAGGGGGTAGACCTTTTCTTTCAGGTAATTTTCCCTCAGACTTCGAAAAAGGGCCGTATCCTTTAGAACTTCCACCCGAAAATCAAGACGCTGGGCCATGGTCTGGAGATAGGTGGCTGAAAGCACATGGACTACCCAGACCTCTTGGGTTATCTCCGGGGAGAGTCGGGCGAGCAGACACCCGGCAAAGACCAAGGCCCGTTCTGAACACACACTCTCTTCTATGGGAATGAGGACCTTACCCATCTTAGGAAGGAGCTCTTTATTGGTCATTTTAGGCCTCCGTGTGCTTAAAGAACTTTTTAATAAAAGATAAGGAGCCAGACGTTGGCCAAGGCCACGCTAAGGACCATGTAAAGGAAACCAACCTTCATGTATTCGAAAAATTTGATCCTATAACCAGCGGATTCAGCGATCCCCAAGGTGACCACGTTGGCGCTGGCACCGATCATGGTCCCGTTACCACCGAAGCAGGCCCCGAAGGCCAAGGCCCACCAAAGGACGTTGCTCTCAGCCCCGGGGATGACCCGGGTGAGATAAGCCGTAATAGGAAGCATGGTTGCGGTAAAGGGGATATTATCAACAAAAGCACTCATCAAGGCCGCCACCCAAAGGATCAGACAAATGGCCACCACCAAACTCCCGTGGGAAAGCTCAAGGACCCAATCGGCTATTAGATCAAGCAAACCAACGTCTTCGACGGCGCCAACCAGAATAAACAAAAAGACAAAGAAGAGAAGGGTGGACCACTCAATGTCTTTTTCGATGAGGTGTAACATATCCACTTTTCTGGTAATCACTCCATAAGTAAAAAGGAGGCTGGCTCCGAAAAGGGCAGCGATACTTACTTCCATATGCCATACACCGTGGGTCAAAAACAAAGCAATGACAATGGCCATGATGATCAGACCAACAGTTAAGAGATTAGCATCTGTAATCTTATATTCTTCACGCAATTTATTAATAAAGGCTTGAATATCTGTAATTTTTGCCTTGTTATATTCTTTGTTATAAACAAACTTAGAATAAATAAAAAGAAAAATCATGGAAATGATACATACAGGGGCCAAATTTTTAACGAAATCGAGGAAGGTCAACCCGGCAAAAGAGCCGATCATAACATTGGGCGGGTCTCCGATTAGAGTAGCTGTACCACCTATATTTGAAGCAAAAATTTCAGGAAGCAACAAAGAAAGGGGAGATATACCTAATGAGAGACAAATTTCAATAGTAACCGGAGTCAAAAGCAGCATAGTAGTCACATTATCTAAAAAGGCTGAAGCAAAAGCAGTAAAGGTCATCAAAATAATAGAAAGAACAATAACATTACCTTTAGCTAATTGATAGCATTTATAAGCACACCATTGAAACACACCGGTATTTTTAAGAATCCCAACAATGATCATCATACCCATTAAAAGAAAGACAACATTCATATCAATGGAACTGATAGCACTTTCGTAAGTAAGTATTTGATATTCAGGATTAAAACTACCAATAGTATAACTGATAACCAACATAATAGCCGCTCCAAGCATAGCGGCAATAGTACGATGCAAAAGTTCAAAAGAGATTAAAATATAGGCTAGCACAAAAACAACAGTGGCTATCCAAAAAGCAGGACCTTTAGTACGTTTAATCATAATTTCTAATTTGTTATAATATTCACCGTCTTTAAAAGCAAAATCTTTAGAAGTAAGAATAAAGGTCTTTTTTTCATAACTTGGTTTAAAGAGAATAAGCTTAATCTCTCCGTTTTGAATCACATGCTGTGGAAGGTCCAATTCTACTTGAAAACTCCCATCTCTTTCTGTCTTTAGCACGCTTTCATTGTGATGATGCCCCTTTAAGTGGGGATGGTATTCTTCTCCGTCGACAAAGATATCAATCCTTACATCCCCTACGCCCTTCTTATGAGGGTTGACAATACGCCCGAAGATATTGAGCCTAAAGAGCTTTTCTTGAGGGGCACTTTTTAAAGGAGGGCTTTCAGGGAGCGGACTCCCCCAGGTGTTGGCCAGGACCAAGAGACAAAAGACACCAGCCATCAATAAAAAAAAGACCTTCCTTTGCCTCATCGTGCGCCTCCTGCTTAACAGTCAACAAGTCCAAATCCTTAAAACTTATCGGTAACTTTGCAAATAAAAAAAGCCCGGTTTTAAACCGGGCTTTTAAAAACTGTGGGGTTAAAATTTCTAGACCTTAATGCCCACCGACACCAGGCATGATGATCGGCTTCAGGATGGCAAAGACAAACTCAACGATCAAAATGAGGAAAAGGAAGACAAAGGCCTTGTGTTGACCACCCACCTTACTAAGGGCGGCCACCAAGGAGGCAAAGGGCGCTAAGGCAAGGATACAGATCCCGACCATGCTCAAACAGTCCATCAGGTGAATATTGCCCAAGAACCAGTGATAACCGTGGATATGGACCGACTTTACTTCCTCCCAGAAATGACCAACCGGCAGGTGCCAATTGGCGATGGCCACCTTCATGTTTACAAAAGACGGAAGCCCTGCGAGATAAAGAACTCCAAAGATGATCATAAAGACGAGACCAATCCAGGTGACGATCTCCATGGCCTTGGCAAAGATGAGGTTGATGGGATCGACATATACTTGATCGTTTTTCTTCTCCATGGTGCCCTCCTTTTTAATTAAATGATATGAAGACCTTTAAGGCCCTTGATGATATTTAAAGCAGCAGCCAAAAGCATGATCCCCATTACCAATATCTTGACGAAGGCCGGCTTGGCTTTAACCGCTAGTTTGGCCCCGATACGAGCCCCAATACTGATCCCCAAAACCGAAGGGACCACGATCAAGGGGAGTACAGCCCCTTTGGCCAGATAGATCCAGGCCGCCGCGGCGTCATTAATGGTGATGATGGTCATACTGGTGGCCACGGCTACCTTAATCGGGGCGCCCATGATCAAATTGAGTACCGGGACGTTAGCCCACCCGGCCCCCAAACCAAACATACCAGCGATAAAACCCACCAAGGCGAAAAAGAAGATCCCAATGGGGAGGCGAGTAATTTTATACTCAACCACTTTGCCCATGGTGGGTTCATACCAAGCTCCTGTAAGCCCTAGGGCTTTAGAAAGCCCGTCCTGCTCTTTGACTTCAGGGAACTCAACCCGTTTAGAGGTGAGCATCACCACAAAGATGATCAAGAGGACCACACCCAAGGCAATGGTGATGTAATATTTCCCAGAGGGAAAGGCGTTAGTTATCCAAAGACCAACGATTCCTCCCAAGATCGAGGTCACCATAGAGACGCAGACCACCGGGGCCATGACTTTGATGTTGGCCAGACCCTTGCGGATAAATTGAGGTGCTGAAGAAAGGGCACTGGTCAAGGCCATAATGAGTCCGGTACCACGAATGAAGTCTACGCTAAAGGGGAAAAAGGCCGTGGAAAGGGGAACAAACAAGACACCCCCACCGACTCCAGACAGAGGAGCAATGATGCCGATAACAAAGGTAAAAAGAAAGAGGATAATAGGCCACATCCACCAAGCCAAACCCGATTTCTCAGCTCCGGCCTCACCAGCACAAAAACCCGTCTTCCAAAAGACAAAGGTTAGGAGTACTACCAAAACTACACTTGCCAGCACCAAGATCCCTTTACTGCGCCATCTTTTCATAAAACCCCCCTTCTTATTTAAATTTTAAATTTGTGCCCGATGACGCTTTATTTAAGTTTGTCTACTCCCAGTTTACCATCCCTTAATGGGGCTAAATTTCGTTGTCAATGAGGTTTAAAGGCCATAAACCTGGTTCTGCTTTCTCTTAGGCCGAAAATGAAAAACATTATCGGCTTTTCGGATTTAAAAGGACGAAAACCAAAAGATACAGGAATGATGAGGGGTTGTTATTTAAATTGGTTAAGGAGACGGCGCAATTTATCGGCCTGGGGGTTGCTCACCTTATGCAGGACCAAAATCTCTACCGGGCGCACCGGACGACCGTAGTAGGCCTTGTTCCAAGAATCCTTCGGCTTGATCACCGCCCCTTCAATACTCACCCCGGCAAAGGCTCCTTTGGAGCGACCAAAGGCCAAGATATCCGCAATCTGGGCCTTGGCCCCCATCCCCACCGGACCGGCAGCCACACTTACGTCTCCCCCGAGTTTCACCGCGGTGGAAAGTAAGGCATCGATCCCCTTTTGGGTGGTGACCAAGAGGACAATCTCTGAGACTTCTCCTCCGATCTGGAGACCGAAAGAGACCGAGCCAATAAGGTAAAAGGCCGGATAAGACCAGCCGTACTTTGGATCTCGAACGAGAAGGACCCCACTACCCCCGGAGCCACCAATAAAAAAGCCCCCTTTGATGAGCTGGGGGATAATCATGACCCCTTTGGCCTCTTTGATATGCCGGCGAAACCATTCCATCTGCGGATCAGCAAGAAAACGCTTGAGCACGATTACCGATCGATCAACCAGCTCTTGGGCTTTGGTATAGTTGGTTTTGGCCAGGGCCGTGGAAGACAAGATCAGAAAGGACAGAAAGAAACAAATCAGTGTCTTTTTTCCAGACCGCATCATTTCCTCCTAGGCAAAATTTTGCCCAGAGATTATAGAGAATTTTAAACAATTACACAATGAGAGGTGCCTATGCGCTTGGTCATCGTCTTTGATAACTACAAAGTAGACCCTTGCTGTGAGGCAGCCTGGGGATTTTCTTGTTTCCTCCCGGGAAAAAGGCTCCTTTTCGATACAGGCTCAAGCGGTTCGGTCCTCACCCATAATATGGCCTGCCTGGGAATCGCCCCTAAAGATTTTGACTTGGTCCTCCTGTCTCATTTTCATTGGGATCATACCGGCGGACTCTTCGATCTCCTGAGCCAAGATCCCGGGAAAAGGGTCATTCTACACTCTGCCTTTTCTTCGCACTTTGCCAGAGAGGCCGTCCGTTTAGGGGCCTCGGTGGAATGGATTGACGAGCCCAAAGAAATAGCCCCTGGGGTCTTTACTACCGGTAGACTAGAAGGCCCGGTACCTGAAGCCGGGCTTGTAGTCCAAGGAGAGCAAGGCTTGGCCTTGATCACCGGTTGCGCCCATCCCGGGATCCTCAATATGGCCCAGGCCGTGGTCTCCCTCTTTGGACAACCCCCGGTCTTGGTCCTCGGAGGGTTTCATCTCCTAAACCAGTCTAAAAAGGTGATCCTTCAGATCATCGAGGGCTTAGAGCAGCTTGGCGTCCGTTATGTAGCCCCTTCTCATTGTACCGGAGACAAGGCCCGAGAGATCTTTGCCGATCTCTACCAAGAGGGTTTTATCTCTATAGGGGCAGGAAAGGTCCTTGAATTTTAGGTCGTTTTTCCTTTCTTTTCCGGATTTTTGTTTTCCACCTTATTGCCTTTTTTGCGGAAGACCGACCAAGGATCTCCTCTGCCCTTCTTGCCGGGAAGGACTGATCTTGCTTGGGGCTGCTTGTCCAATTTGTGCCAGACCATATCATGGCGAGGACGATCTACATCTTTGCCAAGATTGTGCCAAGAGGGCCCGACCTTTTCGGCGTGTCCTTGCCCCTTTTCGCTATGAAGGCCCCTTGGCTAAGGCCATTTCACAATTCAAATACCAAGGGAAACTATGGTTGGCTCGCCCCTTGGCCCTTTTGTGGCAAGAAACGATCAAGGCCTCCCTTCCCCCTTTTGACCTGGTCATCCCGGTACCCCTTCACCGAAAGCGTTTGTTTGCACGAGGCTATAACCAAAGCCAACTCTTAGCGCAGAAGATATTTGGTCGATCTGCGGTCAAGACGTGGCTAGAAAGAATCAGAGATACTAAACCCCAGGTCGACCTCTCCTTGAAGGCCCGGCTCAAAAACGTAAGGCAGGCCTTTGCCTTGGCCCGCGGTGTTTCTGTTTCGGGAAAACGGGTGCTCCTTTTCGATGACGTCATGACCACCGGGGCTACGGTAGAAGAATGCGCCAAGGTACTTAAGGCCTCCGGAGCCAAGGAGATTTATGTAGCTGTTTTGGCCCGGGCTGGTTAGAATACAGGCCATGAAAATCGCCGTTATCCAACCCGAGATCAGAAGCGGTCGTATCAAAGACAATCTATCCCATCTAAAAGAACTCTATCTCTCCGTCGAAGCCGATCTGGTCCTGGCCCCAGAGCTGGCCCTCCTCGGTTATCCAGAAAGCCTTCCCCTCGGAGATCACCAAGAGGCCCTGGAAGAACTTGAAAAAACGGTCAAGACCAAGGGGGTTCCCTTACTCCTTGGAGTCCCTTATCAAGAAGGAGAAAAACTATTCAATGGAGCCATACTTTTATCACCCCAAGGGCGCTCTTTGGTGGGAATTAAGGTCAATCTCTTTCCTGGTCTTGACGAGAAGCTGGGTTTTATTTCAGGGAGCCTAATCAAGCCTTTTTCTTTTGGTGATCTTCGTTTGGGAGCCATTCTCTGTTTTGATTTGCGTTTCCCAGAGCTTTCGAAGAGGCTGGCCCTCCTTGGGGCCCAGGTCTTGGTGATCTTGGCCCTGTGGCCTCGGAGACGTATTCAACACTTTGTCCATCTCTTGCGGGCAAGGGCCATAGAAAACCAAGTCTTTGTCATCGGAGTCAACGCCACAGGTGAGGCCGGTGGAGAAAGTCTAGGGGGGCACAGTCTGGCCCTTGATCCCGAGGGCCGAGAGATCTTTGCCCTGGAAGGCTCACCAGGAACCTTCACCGTTGATCTGGAAATAAAAGAAATTCAAGCGGCAAAGAGACTTTTTACTACGACGCGAAAGGTCCTCACTACCACCCCAGAAGAGAAGATTCTTCCCCTTTCTAGTCTTTTAACGGAAGTGGCCTCCCGGCGGCAGACCGGACAAAAGATGGTCTTTACCAACGGGTGTTTTGATCTGCTTCATGCCGGTCACGTAAGTTATCTCTTTGAGGCCCGTAGGTTGGGGGATTTTTTGGTGGTAGGGCTTAATTCTGATCGTTCCCTTCGACGTCTCAAAGGCCCAGCTCGGCCTATAGTCCCTCAGGAAGAACGTGCTTTGGTCCTGGCCTCTCTGGCCTGCGTGGATTACGTGGTCATCTTCGAGGAAGATACCCCCCAAAGGCTGATCGAGGCCCTGAGCCCGGAGGTCTTGGTCAAGGGTGAAGATTGGCCGGAAGAAGAGATCGTGGGAGCAGATTTGGTCAAATCTAAAGGAGGGAAAGTCGTCCGTCTGCCCTTCCGGTTCCCAATCTCTACCAGCGAGATAATCAGGCGGATCAAAAGGCCCTCCCCTTAAGGAGGTTCCGGTGAGTTACCCCCTTCTCCCCTTTGATTCGTGTGGCCTTATGCTTTCTTATCGCTGTCAATGTGGATGCCGGCATTGTGTCTATGCCTGCGGCCCCAAGTGGCGGGACTGGATGACCAAAGAACAACTGGAGAAGTTACTCTTGGGCATAAAGGAGACCTGGGAAAACCCGCGGGGGCTTCATTTGGCCGGAGGAGAGGCCTTCTTGAACTTTGAACTCCTCCTCTTTGGGGTAGAAAGATCTATGCAACTTGGGCTTCCCATCGAATATGTGGAGACCAATGCCGGTTGGTGCTTGGACAAAGAGACGGGCCTTGAGAAGTTTCGTCTCCTAAAAGAGGCCGGGCTTCGCTATATCCTGATCTCGGTGAGCCCCTTCCACGCGGAGACCATTCCTCTTGCGCGCACCCTTCAAGCCATTCAGGCGGCCAAAGAGGTCTTTGGTCCAGATAAGGTCCTGATTTATATGGAACATTTCATCCAGCTTATCGCCAATTTTGACCGCGAAAGACCCGTGCCCCTCAAGAGGTGGATAGAGACTTACGGCCCAAGCCAGGCTGGCCGTATCTTCTGGGAGGGGTATGCCCTTATCCCCGGGGGACGAGCTGGCTTTGAACTTGGCCCCTTGGCCCCGTCTCTAAAGCCCTATCAGGCCTTCCGAGGACTTGATTGTTATCAGGAGATCTGTCTTTCGCGCCACTGCCATTTCGATCCTTACGATAATTACATCCCCCTCTTTTGCGGCGGTCTTTCTTTAGGAAAGGTGGAAGATTTACCCCGCTTTGTCCGAAATTTTGAGGCCACAAGTCTTCCTTTGGTCAAGATCCTCGTGGAAGAAGGCCCCTCAGCCCTGGCCTCCTGGGCCATAAAGGAATTTGGCTTCCAGCCAGATCCCCGGGGGTATGCCGGAAAATGTCATCTCTGTGTAGACGTTAGGCGCTATCTAGTCCTTCAGGGACTAGACTTTCCCGAACTTTCTCCCAAGGCCTTTTATGAAAATCTTTCTTCCCATTTGCCTGGTCTGGATAGCTAGAGATGCTACCTTTAGAGATCTGGCAAAAGATCAAGGTCGTTTTGTTCGACGCCGAAGGGACCCTTTTTCGGATCTGGCCTTCGGTGGGGCATATCTACGCCGAGGTCTGTCGCCCTTTCGGGCTTTCGGCCTCGCCTGCGGATCTGGATCAAAGTTTTCAAGAGGCTTGGCAGGCCCATCTCAAACGAGGCCATCGAAGGAGATTGACCCCAAAGGAATGCTTCCAAGAATGGTACCAGATATTTTTGGACACCGTCTCTCCCTATGGCAAACTTACCGATCCAAAAGCGGCCTACCGGGCCTGTTATGAAGCCTTTGCCCGAAAAGAGGCCTTTAGACCCTCCCCAGGGATAGAAGTCCTTTCCCTCTTGCGTAAACAGGGACGCCGATTGGCCATTGTCTCCAATTGGGATGAAAGGCTAAGACGCCTACTCAAGGACTTCGGTCTTTTAGACCTTTTCGAAGAGGTCTTTATCGCCTGTGAACTAGGTATCGCCAAACCGGATCCGGCCTTCTTTGAGCTGGCCTGCCGAAGCCTTAAAGTCTTGCCTGATCAGGCCCTGATGATCGGTGATAACCTCGAGGAAGACGTCTTGGCCGCCCGTAGGGCTGGGCTTTGGGCCTTGTTTTATCCAGGAGGGGACCTCAAAAGGCTCTTCCCCAAAGACTATTCAAACGGGACCTAACCCTTGGGTTTGAAGAGGATCTTTTTCTCCTGGTAATAAAAGATGCCGCCGGGTAAATGACGAAAAATTTTGAATTTCTTATCCGTGATCCAGATCTCTACCCCGGGGTAGATCTCTTTTAGGACCTGTACATGGGCCCCTTTGAGGGATTCCAGGGTCTCAAGGATGTGTTGTTTTTGCTGTTTCAGCTCCTCTAGATATCGATCCACTTCCTTATATTTTTTCCTGATCTTTTCCAGAAGGGTCACCTTTTCCTTTTTGAGCCGGCCTTCTTTGTAGAGTCTGGTCGCGGTGATGAGGGCCCTGGTTAATTTGTCTAAAATCTCTTCGGCCATGCCTATCTGACCGGAAAGCTCTTCCAACCGCTCTTGTAAAAACTCGTCATAGCCGGCCTTGATCAAGGTATTGACATGGGCACTACTCCCCAAGATCTGAGCCACCACGGATTCGCGGACATGATATTTCCCTCCGACTATTTTCCCCACCCCTTTAATCACCTGGAGATTTCCTCCTACCCGGCACTGGGCGCTCAGGAGATATTCTTTAACCGAGAGGTTTCCTCCTATAGAAAGGGTGGCGTACTCAACGATGGAAAGAGAGGCATCCCCCTCGCAATCGATGATTGTCTCCTCCCCTTGGACCGGCCCCAAGATAGTCAGGTCCCCGAAGACCCTTATGGTCACGTCGTTTTCCACGCGACCATGTATTTCCAAATCACCCCAGGCCTCCACCAAAAAACCGGGTTTTACGTCGCCGCGGATGGTCAGTTTCTCTCCTCGGAAGTGAATATTACCGATGTCCCAGTCGATATCAGAATTTATGCAATAGACGGGCTGAATCTTGAACTTTCCCCCTTCATTGATAAGGACACCGTCTGTCTTGGCCAGGAGAAGGGACCCATCGGGGCTTACCTCAAGGCCTTTACCGTATTTAAAATTCACTTCTTTACCGGGAGTAGGAGGAATCGGCTGTCCAAAGACATCCATCCCCGACTCACCAGGAGTGGGAGGAATCTTCCTGGCCACCGCTTGGCCAGCCCTCACGCAGACAATAGAATTCAGTTCGCGCAGGTCGATCTTTCCGTCTTTTTCTTTAGGACCCCGCTCTAGATCTACCAAGACCTCGATGCAGCCATCCTTTCCCCGGATCGGAGGAGTCCCTCTGGCCACAATGATCGTATGCGGGGAATACTCCGGAGGATCTAAGATACCGTGGACAATGCCTAATTTTTGCAATTCCTGACGGAGACGTTGAAGGTCTTCGGTGGAAAGGAGCTGATGTTCATCTTCTACCTTTAGGTAGGCCTCAAGCCCATCTGGGGTGACATAGAGTCTAAAACGCCCCCCTAGGACCGGGACTCCGGTCCTAAAAAGGGTGGCTTTATTTCCGGCTTCACCGGCCATCGTGGGTAATTTTTAGCCAAAAGTTCATCTTTAGTTCACATCTCTTATATCGGTTCATGTCACCAAAAAGATTCACCCTTATTCCCCCTAAAATATCACCGGATTGGCCCTGACTAAGAGATCGGGATAAGATCTAGGCGGAAGGGCGAAAGAGGATCTGGTTCTTTCGGTTATAAAATACGCCTTTGTCAAAATGACTGACTACCGAAAAGTTGTCGTCGGTGATCCAGATCTCTACCCCTGGAAAGACCTCTTTTAGGACGTGCACCGTGGCCTTTTTGGAGGTTTCTTCCAGTTGAAAGATGTGTGCCTTTTGTTCTTCTAATTCTCTAATATATTGTTTGGTCTCCTCGTATTTTATCTTTACCTTTTTAAGAACGGCCAACTTTTCCTGATCAAGTTTCCCCTCTTTATAAAGTCTAAATCCTGTATCAAGTATCTTGTGAAGCCTGATGACCATCTCTTCTAAGATGGCCAGTTCGATGTAGATTTCTTCAAGGCGTTCTTGCAAGAGTTCATCGTACCCGGCCTTTATAATGGTGGGCACATAGGCACTGCTCCCCAAAGTCTGAGCCACCACAGACTCACGGACGTGATACTCCCCTCCAACGATCTTCCCTACCCCTTCGGTGGCCTTTAAGTTACCACCTATGATACATTGGGCATGCAATATGTAATCTTTAACTATTAGATCTCCACCGATGATCAGCTTAGCGTATTCGATTATCGAGAGATAGGCATTGCCCTTGCAGTTTATGACCGTGTTTTCTCCTTGAACCGGACCAAAAACGTTTAGATTGCCGTGAACTCTTAGGGTGACGCCGTTTTCGACCCGACCGTGTATCTCTAAATCGCCCCAGGTTTCTATGGTAAATCCAGGTCTTATATCACCACGAATGATCAATTTCTTCCCGTAAAAATGAATATTGCCGATGTCCCAGTCGATATCAGCATCAAGTTTATAGACCGGAAGCACCTCCAATTTACCGGCCTTATTGACCAAAACCCCGTCGGTAGTAGCTAAGAGCAAAGAACCATCCTCACTGATCTGGAGGCCTTTGCCGTATTTAAAGACGGCCTCTTTGCTTGGGGGAGGTGGGATGGGTTCTCCATAGACATTGACCCCTGGTTTTCCAGGTGAAAGGAGGATCTTTTCAGCCACCGCTTGGCCAGCCCTTACACAAACAATGGAATTCAGTTCTCGGAGATCTACCCCTTTTCCTTCCTCTCTTGGCCCCCTCTTTAGATCGACCAAGATCTCAATCCGCCCGTCTTCTCCGGGGATAGGCGGGGTACCCCGAGCGACGATCATAACCTTGTGAGAATATTCAGGAAATTTTAAGATTCCATGGACAATGCCCAATCTCTTCAATTCTTCTTGAAGTTGCTGATAGTCTTCAGAAGAAAGAATTTGGTCACCGTTTTCGCTCTTGAGGTAGGCTTCAAGACCATTTTGGCTGACGTAGAGGCGAAAGCGTCCGTTCAAAACAGAAACTCCTTTCGGGGGCAACATGGCTTTGTTTCCTAATGATCATATTTGCCACACACTGAGTTTTTTAGTTTTTATCGGTAGGGATAATACCAACCTTGACTTTAATAATACTATTTTTGCCTATAATAAATGAATTTCTGTAAAAATTTGTTTTAATTTGTTAAACTGGGTATAAGTCTTGATCGATCAAGAAAAAAATCAAATCATCTTAGTTTTGGATTAAGAAAATCCGGTATTTCTTCACCAGCGATCAAATCTTGATAGCTCTCCCGTTTGCGAACGACAAAAAATTCCTTACCAGAGACTAAGACTTCGGCTGGTCGAGGGCGAGAATTGTAATTAGAGGACATGACAAAACCATAGGCCCCGGCACTCATCACCGCTAACAATTCTCCGGGGCTTACCTTAGCTATCTCGCGATCTCTGGCCAAGAAGTCTCCGGTCTCACAGATGGGGCCCACAATATCGGCTATTATCCTCTCCCGGGGCCTTTCTACCACCGGCTTTATTTCGTGATAGGCCTGATAAAAAGCTGGGCGCAGGAGGTCGTTCATCCCGGCATCGACAATGATGAATTTCTTGGCCGGGGTCTCTTTGAAGTAAAGCACCTGGGTCACCAGGATGCCGGCGTTGCCCACAATGACCCGCCCCGGTTCTAAAATAAGGGTAATGTCTAAGTCCTTTAGTTCTTCTTGGAGGGCTGAGGCATATTCCTCAGGCGGTGGCGGTGATTCTTGGCCGTAGACGATCCCAAGGCCCCCACCTAGGTCTAGATATCGAAGGGAAATGCCTTCCTCGGCCAGACGAAGGACAAAGGCCTTAATCCTTCGCAAGGCCTCGACAAAAGGAGAGACCTGGGTCAATTGGGAACCGATATGGCAATCCACCCCTACTATTTCGAGATAGGGGTCTTCTTTGGCCCGAAGATAGGCCTGAAAGGCCGTCTCCACGTCTAGCCCGAATTTGTTCTTCTTAAGCCCGGTAGAGATATAGGGATGGGTCTTGGGATCTACATCTGGATTGACCCGAATGGCGATAGGGGCCCTTTGGCCGAGATTTCGAGCCTCCTCGGAGATTACTTCGAGTTCACCGAGGCTCTCCACGTTAAACATCAAGATACCGGCCTTTAAGGCCTGCCGGATCTCTTTGCGCGTCTTCCCTACCCCGGAGAAGACGATCTTCTCCGGCTTAATGCCGGCCTTTTGGGCCCGAAAGAGCTCCCCGCCGGAGACGATGTCCGCCCCGGCACCTTCCTTGGCCAAAAGGCTTAAGACCGCCAGGTTGGAATTGGCTTTGACCGAATAGCACACCAGGTGTCGGATCCGGCTAAAGGCCTGATCAAAGACGCGGATGTGGCGTCTCAGGGTGGCGGTTGAATATAGATAAAAAGGGGTCCCCACCGCCTGGGCTATCTCCCTTACCGGGACTTCTTCGGCGTAGAGTTCCCCATCTCGATACAGAAAATGATGCATCTTATCTGACCTCCTTGGGAAGGATTTCCACCTCGACCATCTCGGATGGAGGGCTCTCGTTGGCCCTCGGAGAAGAATCTACGGCGGTGACCCAGTAATAATAAAGCCCTGGGCCTGGGATATTCCGATCAAAAAATTCCGGTTGAGTGAGGAGTTTTTTGTTCAAAAGTTTGGGAAGACCACCAGGGCGACGACGAAAGACCCGATAGCCAGCCAGATCCGGTTCGGTATTGCGGTGCCAACGCAAAAGGACCCCACCTTTTATCGGCACAGCCACCAGGTCTTCCGGGGCCCGGGGAGGGGTGATATCTATCGGTTTGGCACAGGCCTTGGGGCTTAAAGGACCCTCGATCAAGCTACCAAAATAGACCAGAACCGCAGCCACCTGATAACAATAGAGGTGTTCATTCTCGACCTGTTGATCGAGATAGTAATTGGTATCTACCAATTTCAAGGGAATTTTTCCGGTTTGAACCACCCGATAAACTCGGTATTTGAGTCGATGAAGCCGGATAGCTTGTCCGTCAAGATAGGTATCTACTTTCTCCCACCGGAGGGTCACCTGGCCGTCCCCGGCCTTGGCCATCAAATGAGCCGGGGCCTCAGGAGGTGTGTGCCAGGCAAAGATAGGGGAGTAGGCTGGGTCACTTATACAACGCCACCCTCGTACGGCCCTTATTTGATATCGATAACGCACGCCGGAAAGTAAATGTCTATCTCGAAAATAGAATCGGCGCACCTTATCCCAATCCCCTTTGAAGGGTAAAAAGAGATATTTTTTATAAGTGGCCTTTGGCCCTTCGACGGTCTGTCCCCAACGAAGGACCTCAAAACCCTTTAGATGATCCAGTGGACGACCGTTTACTTTCTTTCGGGGCACCTTGAAACTCAATTCCGCTCCCCAGAGATGCAGAGTGACCCGAATGTCTTGAGGAGGCACAGGTCGTACGGCGTAAGGGGGGTTTGGATCTACTTTACGCCCACAACCGAAGAGAAGACATATAAACAGACAAATGATCACTCTCTTCATATAAGGTCCAGAGAAAGTACCTTAGAAGGTTTATGAAGTAAAGTTTATAACCGACTTAAAAGAAAGAGAGTCTCCTCTGGTCTTTAAAAGATCGTGCCTGATACTGATGATTTTTTCGATAATTAATGCTAAATTGTCAAACATGTATAGGTCTATTTTCATCCTTTTCTTCCTTGTCTTTCTCTGTGCTAATCAGGCCTTGGCTGGGGTAGTTTCTTTGGCCGATGTCCAGGGATGGCAAGCTGGCCCGGCGGATTTCTTGCACTACCGCAGTACCTATGGGCGGGCCTTTTATATCATGCGGGTCTACCAACGAGATGGGGCCCGAGTACAGCTTTTCCTGGCCGGGGGAGCAGAAGGAGAAAAGTTCCAACACCTGCTTTCCGGTCGTCTTGAGGTAGAGACCAAGGACTATTTTTTAAAATACTTCCAAGACGGAAACTATCGTCTCTTGATCAGCCATAGTCGCCCGGAAAAGAAAGGTTTTATGGCGGTGTTCCTCAACGAAAAACCGGTGATCATCCTCTTTGCCCGTTATCAAGGGCTTAGTGCCGAGGAAATACGTACCTGGCTTAAACACTTTGATTGGGATCAGTTAAAGCAAGAGGCCCTAGCCGAACTAAAAGATTAATGTTTACCAAGTATCGGCAAGAATTTATCGGTCTATTTTTGGCGGCCTCCGGGGTCTTTCTCTTTCTGGCCCTCCTAGGGCACTTTCCCCAAGATCCAGCCTTTGGAAGGGCAGGAGCCGAAGGGGTCAGGAATTTTACCGGGCTTTTTGGGGCCTATCTTTCCGGGCTCTTATTTGATCTCTTCGGTCTCTCGGCCTGGTTGGTCCCTCTTTTCCTCATCTTGATCGGGCTCTCCCCCTTGCGAAGACAGAAGTTTAGTCTTTCTCTCCCCCTGGGTGGGCTGTTTTTTGTGCTTTCCTTTTCCTTCCTTGCGGCCCTGGCCCAAATGAATGGTTTTCTTTGGGGGCGTTATCCCCTCTCCGGCGGGATACTCGGGGTTATAGGTCAAGCCCTGGTTCCGTATATGGGCCGGCTCGGGCTTCTTATTTTGGTCATCCTCTTCCAGTTACTTGGGCTTTGCCTGGTCTCTGGGCTTTCGCCAGCCATGCTCTTCAAAAAGACCGAAAATGCCTTTAAAACCCTGTTTTTATCTTTCAGGCGTCTTTCTTCCCCGCGAAAAACCTCCCCTCTTGAACCGGCCTTTGAACCCCATATCCCCGAAGAACCTCTTTTGGAAGATCCTGGTTTGGAGATTAAAGAACGGGAAGACAAAGACTTTGAAATCAAAGACCTCCCTTTACCCAAAGGAAAAGGGCGCTTTGAACGCCCCCCTTTGAGTCTCCTTGAGGATCCACCGCCAAGGCAGTCCAGTGAGTCCAAACAAGAACTCTTGGCCCGAGCCCGGCTCCTGGAAGAAAAACTGGCTGATTTCGGTATCAAGGGCCGGGTGGTAGAGGTCTGTCCCGGCCCGGTGATCACCGTCTATGAATATGAACCCGCCCCGGGGGTTAAGATCAACCGCATCACCGCCCTGGCTGATGACCTGGCCCTTGGTCTTAAGGCAGCCAGTGTCCGCATCGTCGGGCCGCTACCTGGAAAATCAGCCGTAGGGATTGAGGTAGCCAACAAAAAGCGAGAAATCGTTTATCTCAAAGAGATCTTGGCGAGCGAGGCCTTTCAAAACTCTCCCTCAAAGCTCACCCTAGCCCTGGGCAAAGATATCTCCGGGAGACCGGTGGTCACTGATCTGACCCGTATGCCCCATCTCCTGATTGCCGGGGCCACAGGCACCGGTAAGAGCGTTTGCCTGCACGCCATGATCTGTAGCCTGCTCTTTAAGGCCACGCCTGAAGAGGTGCGGCTCCTCCTTATCGACCCCAAGCGTATAGAACTCTCGGTCTACGATGGTATTCCCCACCTTTTGCATCCGGTGGTCCTTGAGCCCAAGATGGCCACCAGGGCGCTCAAATGGGCCGTGGCCGAGATGGAACGACGCTATCAATTATTAGAAGAGGCCCATGCCCGCAATCTGGAAATGTATAACCAAGAAGCCGAGGAAAAGCTTCCCTATATCGTCATCGTGGTCGATGAGTTAGCGGACCTAATGGTCGTCTCTTCCAAAGAGGTAGAGACTTCGCTCACCAGGCTCTCCCAGATGGCTAGGGCCTCGGGTATCCATCTCCTCCTGGCCACGCAGCGTCCGTCGGTAGATGTGCTGACCGGGATTATCAAGGCCAATTTCCCGGCCCGGATTTCCTTTCAGGTCTCCTCCCGCACGGATTCACGCACCATTCTGGATACTACCGGGGCTGAAAGGCTCCTTGGGGCAGGGGATATGCTCTTCCTACCCCCGGGGACTTCTAAGCTCCAACGCATCCATGGGTCTTATATTTCAGAGAAAGAAGTCAGCCGCGTCATTGAATTCTTGAAGGCCCAAGGAGAGCCGGAATATGAACCTGGAATCCTCACCCCGGTAGATACAGAAACTGGGCTAACCCTTGAAGACGAAGAGGTTGATGAACTCTACCAAGAGGCGGTAGAGATCGTGGTCAAGACCGGTCAGGCCTCGATCTCTATGCTTCAGCGTCGATTGAGGATAGGCTATAATCGTGCCGCCCGTATGATTGAACGAATGGAAAAGGAGGGTATCGTTGGTCCGTCAGATGGTGTCCATCCTCGTCCTGTGTTGGTGCGTCCTGATCACTAATTCGGCCTTAGCCACCAAAGATCCTGCCCTGGCTATCGCCCGAAAGGTTCAGACCCTCTATGAAGGCACCAAGAGTTTCGTGGCTGATTTTGAACAGGAGGTCCATTGGCGTCGAGGCCAAGAGATCAGGCTCTCCAAGGG
>CAZROA010000075.1:0-14664 GCA_964601575.1 uncultured Thermodesulfobacteriota bacterium | reverse complement strand
CTTGACGTCTTTCATCCGGGTCACTTTAGAGAGGCCTTTGATCACCTTGCCTTTTTCATAGGCCCCGGGATAGCCTTTGCTAGCCATCACCACACAGACCGCTGCCCGCGGATCAACTTCGATCTTTTGCTCGGCCAATTTCCCCTCAAAAGAGGCCTTGATGATCTCGGCCAAATCACTCTTGAGACGCATGAGTACCGGCTGGGCCTCAGGGTCACCAAAACGACAGTTAAATTCTAAGACATAAGGCCTTCCACCGCTGATCATCAAACCACCGTAGAGCACCCCTTGATAAGGTCTTCCTTCTTTGGCCAGGCCCTGAATCGCTGGGCGCATAATGGTCTCCATGATCTCTTGGGCCAAGGCCTCGGTCACTACCGGCGCTGGAGAATAGGCCCCCATACCACCGGTGTTAGGGCCTTTGTCGCCATCAAGAAGCGGTTTGTGATCCTGCGAGCTTGGAAGGGGTAAGATAGTCTCTCCATCAGTGATGACCATGAAGGAGGCCTCTTCGCCGAAGAGACATTCTTCAATGACCACCCGGTCTCCGGCCTCTCCGAAGGCCTTTTCAATCATGATCTTTTCGATGGCCTTCCGAGCCTCTTCCACCGTATGGCAGACGATAACCCCTTTGCCGGCGGCCAAACCATCGGCCTTGACCACAATAGGAGCACCCTTTTTTTCTACATAGGCCATGGCCTTTTGCGGATCATCAAAGACCTCAAACTCCGCCGTGGGCACCCCGTATTTACGCATCAATTCTTTGGCAAAGACCTTACTCCCCTCGATCTGAGCGGCGGCTGCCTTGGGACCAAAGATCCGTAGCCCTTGTTCCTCAAAATAATCTACAATCCCTTGGGCCAAGGGATCTTCTGGACCAACCACGGTGAGGTCGATCCTTTCCTTTTTGACTAGATCAGCCAAGGCCTTAAAATCGGTGACCTTGATGGGGTGACACTCGGCCTCAAGGGCAATGCCAGCATTTCCTGGAGCGCAATAGACCTTCTCGACCAAAGGGCTTTGAGCCAATTTCCAACAAAGGGCATGCTCTCGACCCCCACCACCCACGACTAAGACCTTCATAGGAGCCTCCTCCAGGGGTTTTTGGCGATCCTAGATGATTTCCAAAACCTATGTCAAGGAAGTTACTCCTATCAGGAAGGACATTGTTAATGAGAAAAAATTTCTTGTTCGAGTCTAAAATTTTATCCAGAAATCTTTTTCAAAAAGGCCCTTTCGGGTTTGAAAAGAAAATTTTTAGAATGGAAGGTCTTAGAATGGGCTTTAGTCATTGTTTGAGTTTTTAAGCAAAATTTTCAGTAAATAGCTTAGTTAAGAATAAGCTTGACAAAGAAAATTTAGACAAGCTAAATGAATGAAAACCCATTCACAAAGATCTTTGACTTGAATCATGCCGAAGAAGTCCAAGGACAAAGAAGAACGGATCTTACGGGCAGCCATTAAGGTCTTTGCGCGCAAAGGGTTTTTTAATGCTCGTATCTCGGAAATCGCTAAAGAAGCCGGGGTGGCCGACGGGACTATCTATCTCTATTTTCACAACAAATATGACCTTTTAGTCTCCATCTTTGAAAAAGAAATGGGGCGTATCATCAGCCGCATGAAGGAAGAATTGGCCGTCCTCCCTGACCCCAGACAAAAACTGGAGCGCTATGCCTTCTTACACCTGAACTTGGTGGAAGAATATCGAGATCTAGCCGAGCTATTCCAAATTGAGCTCCGGCAGAGTTATAAATTCATGAAAGATTACCGACACCGAAAGTTTGCTGAATACGTGAACATTATCTCTGCCGTGGTTCGTGAAGGCCAAGCCCGTGGTATTTTTCGCCAAGAGGTAAAGCCTGGCATCTTTAAACGCGCCTTCTTTGGAGCCCTGGATGAGATGTCCCGTTTTTGGATCCTTTCTCCCCGGAAAAAATATCGTATTTCTACCGCAGCCAAACAAATTGCTTCCTTCTTTTTAGAAGGTATCCTTACGGAGGCAGCTCGCAAGAAGGCTTAAAGGGCCCTTTTTGGTGGACGACCACGGGGGCGTTTTTTCTTGACTGGCGGATCAAAAGGGACCCAGGTTAAGTGCCAAAAACGATAGAATTCCGAGGCCTTGATCTTTGAGGCCGGTAGGTTTACCAAACGGCAAAATTTTTCCAATTGATTCTTATGGGCGCAGATAACATGATACGAATAACGACGCCGGGTATGAAAATTCTCGTGAACCGCAATACCTCCTTCTTCAGCCCAAGCCACGGCCTCCGGTATTTCTTCCAAAGCAAAAAATTTTACCGGAAGCTGGCTTTGAATATTTTTTAGGAGCTGATTAAGCTTAAATTTTAAATCTTCGTTCATCGAAAAAGACAATCGGTATCTTTTAAAAAGGACTTGAGCATGAAAGATAACCTGCCTATTAAACGAGAACGCCAAACAGCCGAAACAGAGATTAAAATAGTCTTTACTCCTTGGGGGGAAGGAAAGGCCCAGATCAAGACTGGGATCGGATTTTTAGACCATATGCTAACGCTCCTTACTGTACACGCCGGTTTTGATCTGGAACTTGAGGCCAAAGGGGATTACGAGGTGGACTTTCATCACACCGTTGAAGATGTGGGTATCGTCCTCGGAGAGGCCCTTAATCAGGCCTTAGGGGAGAGAAAAGGGATTACCCGTTACGGAGAAATGACCTTACCCATGGAAGAATCCTTGGCCAGGGTGGTGGTGGATCTGGCCCGTCGGCCTTGTCTGGTCTTTAAGGGACAATTCCCCAGGGAAAAGATCGGCCTCTTTGATACAGAGTTGATCCCTGAATTTTACAAGGCTTTGGCCATGAACGGTCTCTTTACCTTGCATGTCAACCTCCTTTACGGTGAAAACGCCCATCACCTGGCGGAAGCAAGCTTTAAGGCCCTGGGCCATGCCTTGCGTAAGGCCTTGGCTCCCACAGGGGCTGACAAAGTTCTTTCGACCAAAGGTGTACTCTAAAATGCGCAAAATAGGCCTTATCTTTATCTTGGTCCTTTTTTCCTGTGCTGCGCCAAAACCCTATGAAACCTATCCACCTATCGGAAAGATTGCCGTCCTTCCCTTTGAACCAGTATGTCCTGGTCAACAAGAAGACGAAATCACCTGCGCCTTCGCCGGAAAGGTGATTCCTGGAAACATAGAGAGCCAAGCTGCTCATATCCTGACCAAACTCCTCTACCAAAAACTCCAAGACAACCCCCGTTTTTATCTGGTCTCTGAAGATCAAGCCTTAGGGCTCTGGGCCGAAGTCCTTTCAGAGAACACCGCTGCGCGGAGTTTTTACCTGATCAGTCAGGTCGGGAAAAAACTCGGGGTCGATGCCGTGCTTTACGGGAAGGTCTTTCGCTACCGAGAACGCCGAGGGTCATCGTTTTCGGTCATAGAGCCGGCCTCTGTGGCCTTTGCCCTTATCTTGGTACGCACCTCCGATGCCAAGGTTATCTGGCGTGGTTGGTTTGATGAGACCCAAAAGCCTCTTAGCGAAAATCTCTTCTCTCTCCGTTTGTATAAGGGTGTTCGCTGGCTCACGGCCAAAGAACTAGCTGAACGAGGGTTGGAAAAAGTCCTCCAAGATTTCCCTTATCTAAATCCAGCCTAAAGGGGGCAAAAATGCATATTGCCGTAGTGGGCACAGGTTATGTCGGTTTGGTCTCTGGGGCTGGGATGGCTGACTTTGGGATGAACGTCATCTGCATTGATAAAGACATCGAAAAGATCAAAAAACTCGAAAAGGGAGAGATCCCTTTTTATGAACCAGGCCTTAAAGAATTGGTCGAGAAAAACGTCCGTGCCGGGAGGCTTTCCTTTGGGACTGACTTGGCTGAAGCCGTGCGCCGGGCCTTGGTAGTCTTTATTTGCGTAGGCACTCCTCCGGCCCCTGACGGCTCGGCTGATCTCTCTTTTATCCGGGAAGTGGCCCTTGGACTGGCCGAAGTAATCGATGATTATAAGGTAATCGTGACCAAAAGCACCGTACCAGTGGGGACCAACCGCTGGATCAAAAAATTGATCGACGAAAACAAGAAGAACAGTGTGGCGGTGGATGTCATCTCTAACCCGGAATTCTTGCGCGAGGGTTCGGCCATCGAGGACTTCATGCGGCCAGACAGGGTGGTCATCGGCGGAGAAAGCGCCTATGCCATCGCCATCATTAAGGATATTTATCGCCCCCTTTATCTAGCCGAGACCCCCTTTGTTATCACCGATCTGGAAACCGCAGAGATGATCAAATATGCCTCTAATTCCTTCCTGGCCACTAAGATCAGTTTTATCAACGAGATCGCCAATCTATGCGAACGCGTAGGGGCAGACGTGGTCACCGTGGCCAAGGCCATGGGGTTTGATCCGCGTATCGGTTCTCGGTTTTTAAACCCTGGCCCGGGGTTTGGTGGTTCCTGTTTTCCAAAAGATGTTCAGGCCTTGTGTTATTTGGGGCGTAAAAACGGCTATCAATTGCGCATCCTTGAGGCCGTCCTGGAGGTGAATCGCGAACAACGTCTGATCACGGTGGAAAAGGTAGAACGTATGTGTGGCGGTCTTCAGGGGAAAACGATCGGAGTCCTTGGTCTGGCCTTTAAACCCAACACCAGCGACGTACGAGAATCCCCGGCCCTTACCATTGTCGAGGAATTGATCAACCGAGGGGCCAAGGTCAAGGCCTATGACCCGGTGGCCTTGGAAGAATTCCAACGGGCCAAGCCCGATCTACCGGTGACTTACGTGGAAAATGCCTATCAGGCCGCAGAAGGAGCAGATTGTCTGGTAATCATCACCGAATGGAATGAATTTCGTTATCTCGACCTGGAAAAGATCAAGTCTCTCATGCGAGAACCCTGTTTAGTGGATACACGGAATATCTACGAACCGGCTCAGATCAAAAAACTCGGCTTCCGGTATGAAGGCATGGGGCGTGGGACTACTGCCCCAAAATAAATTCTACGATGTAGGGATTGGTCTCTTTTTCACGGGCCAAAGTAGAATAGGGCTGATCACCGTAATCATGGCCAGGTAAAATGACCGTTTCATCCGGCAACGGAAGAATCTTGGTCTCAATGGACTTGAGCATCTGTTGAAAATCTCCTCCTGGTAGATCGGCCCGCCCCACGGCCCCGACAAAGAGGGTATCTCCGGTGAAGAGGTTCCTTTCTCCGTCGTAAAAACAGACCGACCCCGGGGAATGGCCTGGGGTGTGGATCACCTTTAACTTAATGGTCCCGACTTCTAATACATCTCCGTCGCGGAAGGTAATGTCTGCCGGTTCATTGGGTTCAAAACCCCAGGAAGAAAAGACCGCCGCTGTCTCTGTCTGGCGGAAGAAGGTATCATCCGCCTCGTGCATAGCCACCGGAATCTTTAGTTCCCGTCGAAGACGCCAGGCCCCGCAGACGTGATCAGCGTGTCCATGGGTGGCCAAGATCAAGACCGGCTTCACTCCCAGTTCTTTGAGTTTTTTTAAGATACGGTCTTCATCGCCACCTGGATCAATGATGGCTGTCTTGCCAGTTTCAGGACAAATAACCAAATAACACCGGACAGCCAAAGGCCCCACGGTCAAGACTTCCAGTTTCATAGAGCTCCCTCCCGACGTCTTTTACCAGCCTCCTCGGCGGCATAGAGCCCGGCCCGACAGCCTTCGCCCACGGCCTTAGCCACCTGAAACGGTGGCCCGCAAATATCACCAGCGGCATATACCCCAGGTACATTGGTCCGTTGAGAACGATCTACTTGGATATATTTCATATTTTGGGGATCAAGGCTCACGCCCAGAGTAGTGGCCAATTGCAAGGCCCCCTTGGCCCCTTCTTCGATAAAGACCCCTTTGACCTGAAGCTGAGTACCGTCTTCCAGTAAAAGGCCCTCCACCTCATCTTTTCCGACAATTTCTTTGGGGCGACCGGAAATGACCTGAACTCGACTGTCTCGAAGTTGGCTGGCTAGGGCCGGAGAGATCTTTAATTCCTTGGCGATTAGAAAGACTGGATCTGTAATCTTGGCCAAGGTAAGGGCCCCGTGGGCGGCAGCGCTCTCTTCACCGATCACCGCCACCGGGAGACCATGAAAAAAGAAACCATCACAATCCACACAGTAACTGACCCCTTTGCCGAGAAATTCCCGTTCACCCTTTATCTTTTTCTTGCGCCGGGAAACCCCCATGGCCAGGATCAAGGTCAAAGATTTTATTATTTTTCCGCTTTCAAGCTCTATAAGAAAGTGTTTTTCCCTCATCTCAAGCTTGAGAACATCCTCGGCCCGATGTTCACCCCCGAAGCGTTTGACTTGTTCAAGACCGATCTCCAGGACTTCGCGACCTTCCTTAGGGCCTAAGAGGCCAAAATAGTTCTCCAAATGAGCGTGATAAAGGGCACTTTTTTCCGGTTTACCAAGGACGATGGTGGAGGCCTTACGTCTGGCCGCATGGATACCAGCCTGAAGACCTGCCGGACCACAGCCTATAATAGCCACATCATAGGCCTCACTCATCTCTTTTTTCTTCCTTTAGATCATGGACTTCTTCGAGGCCCTCTAAAGGGACCTCTATTCGATAGTCTTCACTGAGCCATCGGCCCAGGTCGATCAATTTGCACCGTTCGGAACAAAAGGGACGGTAGGGATTGCCCTCCCATTTAGTAAGCCGACCGCATTGAGGACAACGGACCCTTTTCTTCATCCGACGACCCAAATGGCCTGTTCGTTAAGACTAAAGACCACCTTAGATGAAACCGAACCTAAAAGGAGCTCTTTAAACCCACCTAAGCCACGACGCCCCACGACCACCGTACCATAATGTCCTTCACGGGCCTCTTTGATAATAGATCCTGCTGGCCCAAAGGCCGAGGCCTTGACCTTGACCCTTATCTGACCAGATCGAAAGGCCTCTTCTCCGAAAATTTTTTCGGCCTTACGGAAAAATTCAAGGGCCTCTTTCTCCTTGTGTTCGATAAGGAGTTCTTCTAGCTGGGCAAGGTCTTTTTCTTTGGTGCGCGACCAAAGACCACTCAGGGAAGGAATGACATGAAAGAGAACTATTTCTGCTTCAGGGTGGCCGGAAAGGATAAAACTTACGTGATCAATGACCTTAAGGCCCGGCTCTCCCAGGTCAACTGCCACTAGAAAACGTTTATTCCATTCCCGACCATCAATGACCCAAACCGGGACCCCTTGGGCGTACTCCACCAATTTGTGGGAGACACTTCCCATCCAGGCCGAAGCCAAGCGCCCGAAACCGCGCCGGCCCACGGCTATAGCATCATATCTCCCCAAACGCGCCTCACGTAAGATGGCGTGAGCCAGATCTCCCCGTTTGAGTTGTACCTTGGGATGGAGTTTTTCCTCAGCAAAACCTGCCTCCTTGAGAAACTCTATGGCCTCCTCAACCACTTTTTGGGCCCAACGTAGATTTTCGGCCTCGATCCTCTCCAATCGTTCTAAGCGGGTAATCTCATCTATGGCCGGATTAGGGGTAGATAGATAAGAAGGTGCCGGCGGAGCCAAACAAAAGACCGTGATTTCTAAGTCTTTATGATCTTCAAAGACCGTAGCCACATAATCCAAGGCCTTTTTGGCAAAAGAAGACCCATCCGTGGCCAAAAGAATATGTCGGTTCATAAAAACACTCCATCATAGGGCCTAGGGCCTTTTATGTGTTTTTTAAAACCTTCAAAGACCTACTTTCCTGTTTTCAATAGAGTTTTCAAATCTTATATATTTTTTTTCTTCAAAGGGCAAAAAGAATTGAAATGGATGGCACGGAAGGCAGGCCAAATATTTATCTAGCTTTAGCCGGACTTTTGGAACTTCTTTTGTATTTGACATGCTCTTTTGGACAAGGCTAAGGTAAATGAAAATCTATTACAAGGAGGTAGACCATGCCGAGGGTTTTAATTATTACTTGCGGGGCTTATTCTGAAAATCAGTTTGATTGTCCGGCAGACTGGAAGTGTCTGACCGGGGCGGCGGAAAAACGCGGGCCATTTGCCGAATACGAAGACGATGTGAAAGTAGTCGGTTTTTTAAAGTGTAGGTGCCCTGGCCGGGCGCTAATCGGTAACATTTTGGCGACCAAAAAGAGGGTCGACTTTGACGTCATCCACATTGCCAATTGTATGATGAAGGCCGTGCCTGCCTGTAAAAATCATGATTTAGAAAAGCTTCCCAGCCTCATCGAAGAAAAAGTCGGGAAAAAGGTGGTCGTTGGTACCCATGACTTTGGTTAATTTTATGGCGCGGGGCCTCCCCGCGCCCAAACCTTTATGTTTGTCTTAAGCACTTGGAACGTTAATTCTATACGCACGCGCCTCGAACACCTCAAACGTTGGCTCAAGCTCCGCCAACCAGATGTAGTTTGTCTCCAAGAAACCAAGGCCACTGACGCCGAATTTCCCTTTAAAGACATCGAAAATCTGGGCTATTTCGTGGCCCATGCCGGAGGCAAGGGACGAAACGGGGTAGCCATCCTCTCTCGAGAAGAACCTCAGGAGATACAGATCGGTTTCCCCGGACAGGATGATCCCGAAGCCAGGGAACGCCTCATCATAGCCACCATCGCCGGAGTTCGGGTACACTCGGTCTATATTCCCAACGGAGGGACCGTGGGTTCTGATTATTTTCTCTACAAATTAGAGTTTATCTATCGGTTGCGAGAATATCTCGAAGAAAACTTTTCTCCTGAGGATAAAGTGGCCTTGTGCGGAGACTTCAATGTCGCTCCAGAAGAAATCGATGTCTACGACCCCGAACTCTTGGCTGGGCAGATCTGTTTCCATGAACGGGAGCGTATGGCCATCAAGCTCTTAAAAGATTGGGGGCTTTATGATACCTATCGCCTGAAATATCCAGACAAGAAAGGGGCTTTTAGTTGGTGGGATTATCAATTCGGGGCCTTTAGGGCCAATCGGGGGATGCGCCTGGATCACATTTGGGTAACCAAACCATTGGCCGAAAGGTTACAAGAGGTGGTCATCGATCGAGAGCCCCGGTCTTGGAAAAGGCCTTCAGACCATACACCAGTGATGGCCTATTTTGAGCTATGAACCTTGACCTGCTAAGAAAATTATGTGAGGCACCCGGGCCACCAGGGGCAGAGGGCCCGGTGCGGGAGATCTTTCTCCAGGACCTGGAAGGGTTCTTTGAGGAAATTTCGATCGATAGCCTGGGCAATTTGATCCTTCATAAACCCGGTCCAGGTCCTAGGTTGCTCCTTGATGCCCATCTGGATGAAGTGGCCTTTATGGTCTCTTTCATCGAATCTGAAGGGTTCTTACGGGTCATCCCCCTCGGAGGCGTAGATCCAAGGAGTTTTTATGGTCAGAGGGTAATCGTCTGGGGGAAAGAACCCTTGCCAGGCGTGGTGGCTACCATCCCACCCCATTTAAGTGAAGAAAAGACCTTGCCTCCGATAGAAGAGATGCTCATCGATCTGGCCCTCACCGGTGAACAAGTGCGCGGACTGGTGGCGGTAGGAGACGTGGTGACCTTTTACCCTTATTTTGAAGAGACAGAGACCGGGATCATGGCCAAGGCCCTTGATGATCGGGTGGGGCTTTTTGTCATTGCCGAGGCGATTAAGAAGACCAAAGAGATTAAAGCTGATCTATGGGTTTCAGCCTCGGTCCAAGAAGAGATTGGCCTCCGGGGGGCCGAGGCCTTGATCCACGATCTTGAGCCTGAAGTAGTAATAGCGGTAGAGGGGACCTTGGCCCATGATCTCCCTGGCATCCCGCCCCATCGTCGTTTGGCCTGCTGCGGGCAAGGACCAGAAATCCGGCTTTCTGACGCCAGATTTGTGGCTGACCGGCAGCTTTCCTTGGCCCTATCTGAGCTTGCCTCCCGCAGAGGGATTCCCCATCAAATAATAGTCAAGAAAAAAGGCGGGACCAATGCCGCGGCTATGCAGACAAGACACGGGCCTAAAAGAACAGCGGCGGTCTCTGTCCCGGTAAGGTATCTACACAGTGCCACAGGAGTGGTCTTCAAAGAAGATATCAAGGCCGCTATTGACCTAATTTCTGCCTTTTTAGAGGAGGCCCCAAGTGTCGTGGCTGACCATCGGACTCACACCGCATCGTCTTGAGTTCTTGCCAGCCACCCTTTCCTTGATGGCTGAACATCAGGCCATCATCTTAGAAGAACCTCCGCATCCCAATTTCCTTCGATTTTTGAGAGAGGAGATCCCGGTTTCGGCCTTTATTGAGGAGATCGAAGCCGGATTTCCGGAATACAGTGAAAAGGCCTATACCGCCCTTAGAGAATTTTACCAAAAGGGAAAGGTCATCTGTCAGGTAGAACCTTACCTTGAAAAACAGGTCTTAATCCGTCTCTTGCTTGACGAAGGGGCTGGACCAGAAGAAATCTTGAACTTTCCAGACCTGGCTGAGGCCTATAAGATCGAACACGAAGCCACCGGGGCCTTGTTAGAATTCTATGCTGCCATGGGCGGCCCTTTTGAGACCTTAGTGGAAAAGATCAAGGCCTTTGCCAAGGCCGACGCCAAAAGGATCGACTATCGCGATCGTTTGAGGGCCCATGAAATAAAATGCCTCTTACCACAGTTCAAAGGGCCCGTCTTCATCGAGGCTGGTTATATCCATTTACGTCTGGTTTATTATCTCGCCCAAAACCGCCACCACTATCGCCTAAGGGTCAAAAATCTCCTCCTTTCCGCCACCAGACAACAAGGCCTTTCTCGTTTCTTGCCCTCACCTGGTGATGGGCTCACGTCTTACTATCTCTTCGGAGGGCGACACCGGGATATCTCCGAGGACCTTTTGGCGGCAAGGAGTTTGGTCTATATCAAATTGATCGAAAAAGAAGAACTCGCCCCCACCGAAGAGGAACCCTTCCCTCATTTACGAAACGAACTATTTTGGCGAGTCTTTGTCGGGCAATTATCCTTTGAGGAATGTCGACATTTGGATCGTTTTATACGCCTCTTACCCACTTCTAAGGCACGTAAGGTAGCCCATGAGCTCTACCCCAAAGCCGCAGAGACCGCCGCGAAGGTCTTGACCGCCAAATTTACCCTCAATTCCGTGGGAGCACTACGATAAATTCTGCGCCTTTTTCGTAATTTTGGCCTATGATATGTCCTCCGTGAGCCTCAACGATCTTGCGGGAGATAGAAAGCCCCAGACCAGTGCCCTTCTTTTTGGTGGTAAAAAACGGGGTAAAGAGTTGTTTTAGGACATGCTCCGGGATACCCGGACCGGTGTCACGAATGATCAGGTTTACTTGCCCTTCCTCGGGCCTGATCTCAAACTCCAACGTCCCGCCCTCAGGCATGGCCTCCAGGGCGTTTTGCATGATGTTAAAGAGGACCTCTTTTAAACGTTCTTCATCGACCTCAAGATAGATAGGGGCCTCTGGGGCCTTGAAAATGATCTTGATCCCGGCCTCTTCTAGCCGGGGACGATAGACATCCAGGGCCTCTTGGCAAAGTTCAACAATATCAACCTTTTTCAGTTCTAATTTCAGGGGTTTGCCAAATTGACTAATGTCTGTGAGGAGCTTTTCCAGACGCTGGACCTCTCGCAGGACCAGTTCGAGTTTTTTCTTTTTAGAAGGATCTTCTTCTTTTTGGTAAAGGGAATGGACAAAGCCACCGATGGCCACCAGTGGATTTTTGATTTCATGAACGATTCGAGAGACAGCAAGCCCCACAGCCGCCAGTTTCTCGTTCTCGAGGAACCTTTGTTCCATCTTCTTTTGGGAGGAGATATCCCGCATGATGGCAGTAAAGATCCAGGTATCACCACAGTGGGTAGCAGAACGGGAGATACGCACTGGAAAGAGCTCGCCGTTTCGGCGACAGGCCGTACCTTCCATCACCTTACCGATGACTTTCGAGACGCCGGTCTCTATAAACTCCTGGATGTATTTTCGATGCTTACCATGTAAATGGGGCGGTAAGATCAGATCTAGGTCTTTACCAAGGATTTCTTCGGCCTTATAACCGAAAATATATTCTGCAGCCTGATTGAAGAGGATGATCCGATGCTGATCGTCAATGGCAATAATGGCATCGGTAGCGGTGTCAATAATACCTTGTAGGAGCTCCCTTCCGCTAAAAAAACCTTCTTCTATGCAAAGGACCTTTTTCTTTTTCATTCACATCCACGTGCTAAGCGTTCTTGGTAGCGCTTCTTAATCCCTTCAATTACCTTATGGGCGGAATTAAAGGCTGCCATGATACTCCCCTTTTCGACCACCAGGTCTCCAGCCAAAAATAGCCCCGGTAGATTGGTTTCTCCGTATTCGTCTACTTTGGCCCGTTTGCCCTCCACCTCAACGCCGATACTCTTTAAGAAGTTCTCCGGTGTACTTCCTCCGAGACAGTAATAGACGGCATCAAAGACCATGGGTTCAATCTCTTTAAACAGGACCTTCACCCGACCATCTTCTGCCGGTTCAAGGCCTTCGATATTGGTATTCATGAGAAGTTTTATTTTACCCTCTTCTACCCGTTTGTTCAGTTCCGCTAGATTGGTCTCGTTTATCCTGAAGAACTGAGGACGGCGATAGGAAAGATAGACCTCGGCCTTGTCCGCCAAAAAACAGGCTGTCTCCGCCGCCGAATCTCCTCCACCAACCACCAAGACCTTTTTGAATTCAGGGGCAATCTGACTCTGTGTCCCAAAGAAGACCCTATTTTTAATTTCTTTTGGGATAGGGTAGCCCGGTTTCACTGGTCGACCAAAGATTCCAATGGCCACCACCACGATAGGGGCCTCGATCACCAAATCCTTGCCATGGACCCGAAAACAATCATTTATTTTTTCGATCTTTTGGACGGTTTGCTTAAAGCGAATATCAAGATCATAGTCCCGGATATAACGATCGATTAACTCTAAAAATTCCTCTTTGGTGCAGGTATCAAAGCGACAAACCCCCAGGGGTTCAATCTTTACTTTTCGATAAACCGGATCTACCCGCTTGCCAGGGTGGTAAAATTTGTGTATAGTTTCACATGGTTTGTCAAATTTCTCAAGGATGATGACCGGCGTAATACCAGCGGTCTTGGCCTCGACCGCCGTAGCAATACCGGCTGGTCCAGCACCGACAATAACTAATTTTGCCCTTTCCATTTCTCTACCCCATCAACCCCTATTCATCAGAAGGAGGCGAGGGTAAGACCCTCGCCCGTCTTTAAAAGAAAGATTTAAAATCGAGCTAACGAGTGGCCAAAATCTATCTAACCCTTTACCCGATATGGGTTAATAGTCATGACCGGGCAAGTTGCCCCTTTGACCACTCGTTCAGCTACACTACCTAAGAGGATCTTCTCTAAGCCCTTGCGCCCATGGGTTCCCATAACGATCAAATCGATCTCTTTTTCTGCGGCGGTCTTGATAATTTCGTCAGCTACATCTCCCTGTTTGATAATAGTCTCGAGATTAGGAAAGTCAGAAAGGTGCTCTTCAACAAAGTTTACCATCTTTTTCTTCGCCGCTTCCATCATTTCTGCTTCGATATTATCTAGGGCACTATGAGGAACGTAAAAATTGGCATACTTGGAAAAGTCTTCCACTACAAAGAGTAAGTAAAGTTTGGTATTTAGTTTTTCCGCCAGGTAACGAGCATAAGGGAGAATCTTTTCTGTAACACTAGAAAAATCTAAAGGAAAAAGAATGTTTTTGATCTCGGCCATGATACCCTCCTGTGGTAAAGATTATTATCTTTCTACCTTTTAGCCGGGAATAAAGTCAAGTTAAGTAGGAGCTCATGATGAGTAAAGGGGTCGATTTACATACCCATTCTACCGCTTCTGATGGGAGTTTTTCCCCCAAAGAACTGGTAAATCTAGCTAAAGAGATAGATCTACTCGCTTTGGCCTTGACCGATCATGACACCGTTGACGGCCTAGCTGAGGCAGAGGCCGAGGCCAAAAGAGTTGGGCTGGCCTTTGTCCCGGGGATCGAAATCAGTGTCAAGTTTGATGGTCCAGGGCATTTTCATTTGCTGGGTTATTTCATTGACTATCAGGAAAACATCCTCACTAAGACCTTGATCAGACTCAAAGAGGCCCGGGCTTCGCGCAACCAAAAAATGATCGCTAAGCTTAAGGAATTAGGCGTCCCTATTACCTGGGATGAGGTCTTGGCTGTTTCTGGTGGTGGGGAGATTGGGCGCCCTCATATAGCCAAGGTCTTAGTAAATAAAGGAATAGTTAAGGATACCGATGAGGCCTTTAGTCGTTACCTGGCCAAAGGAGCCGCAGCCTATGTGCCTAAGGCAAGACTTGACCCTGAAGAGGCCATAGAGCTCATCCATCAGGCCAGAGGACTTACCTCTCTGGCCCACCCTTATTATCTCAAACTCTCTAATGAAAAACTGGAAGATTATGTGGCCTATCTCAAACAGAAAGGTCTCGATGCCATTGAGGCCTATTATACGGATCATTCTCCGGAATATACGGCCTTCTGTCTGGAATTGGCCCGCAAATATAATTTGCTGGTCACCGGGGGGAGCGATTTTCATGGGGCCAATAAGCCGGAGATAAAACTCGGGGTGGGGAAAGGGTCTCTTTTTGTCCCAGAAGAGGTCTATTTTAGGCTTAAGACAGCCTGGGAAGAGCGCCTAAAGTAGACCGCAGACCTTCTTCAAAGCCTTAAGTTCCTTGGAGCTCAGAGGTCTGAT
>CAZROA010000074.1:0-3106 GCA_964601575.1 uncultured Thermodesulfobacteriota bacterium | reverse complement strand
GGGGCTAGTGCGGGCGTGGTGGGCATGGTGGCTGGTCTTGGGGAATTTTTGGGTTATGCCCTGAGGCTTGCTTCAGGTTACTTCGTCGATCGGGCCAGGAATTATTGGCTTCCCATTTTTATTGGATATGGTCTCTTGTTTTCCATACCCTTTCTTGCTTTGGCCCCTTCTTGGAAGCTGGCGGTGGTTTTCCTCATCCTTGAACGTTTGGGGAAGGCTATCAGGACTCCGGCCAGGGATGCCATCCTTTCTTATGCTACCAAGGCAGTCGGTAGGGGGTTTGGCTTTGGGCTTCATGAGGCCTTAGACCAGATCGGGGCGGTAATCGGGCCTTTGATCTTTTCCGCGGTCTTTTTCTTGAAGGCCGGATATCGGGAAGGTTTTGCCTTATTAAGCATCCCAGCGGCCATTACCGTAGGGCTACTGGTAGTGGCCAAGGGCAAGGCCCCTTCTCCGGAAAAGCTTGAGGCCAAGGCCTTTTCTCTTGAGAAAAAGGCCTTACCAAAGATCTTTTGGATCTACAGCCTTTTTACCTTTTTGACCGTCTTGGGGCTGGCCAATTTTCAGCTCCTCTCCTATCACTTCAAGATCAAAGTCTTTATAGCGGATGCCGAAATCCCTTTGTTTTACCTGGTGGCCATGGGGGTTGATGCCCTGGCTGCCTTGGGAAGCGGTAAATTATATGACCGTTTTGGTCTATCAATCTTGGCGGTTATTCCTCTCCTGACCATTCCAGTCTCTATTTGCGGTTTTTCCTTGAATAAGGCCTTGATCTTCTTGGGCGTCGTCTTTTGGGGAGCGGTCTTGGGCGTTCATGAAACCATCATGCGGGCAGCCATTGCCGATCTCATCCCTTTAGAAAAAAGGGGTCTGGCCTACGGAATTTTTAACACCGTCTATGGCCTTTCCTGGTTCCTTGGAGGGACCATCTTGGGGTTTTTGTATGAATTTTCTCCGGGTTATTTGGTTTTATTTGTCACCATAACCGAAATGGCCTCTCTGCTCGTATTTTTGGGGATCAAAAAAGATAAATTGACATTTTAATGAGTCCCAAAAACAAGGTGCATCCCGTTTTAGGCTCCTAATAGAATTTCCAGGGCGGTTCCTTACAAGTATTCTTTGAGATGGGGAGAAGTTTAGGTTTCGTTTGTTCTTCTCCTTATAGCCAGGGCCAAGAATCGTTCTCCTTCTCGAAAGACAAGCCTTTTGACCACCAAGTCGTTTAAAAAACTTTCTATCTTGTCCTTTGGTAGGCGGGGGAAACGGGCTGAAATTTCTTCTAGGGATTTCGGATCGGTGATGAAGAGATAGATCTCTCGTGAGGCCTTGGGCAGACGGTGATGGAGGACTTGTCCTTCGGGCAGCACCTGGCGGATGAGGAGAAATTGACCCCCGTCCCGGTAGGAAAGGAGTGGCCCTTTTTCTTTTTTGAGGCGCTTATAAACCTCTTGCCAGCGGCGGACCTTGGCCTCCACTGGCCTCCAGATCCTTTGTTGATGATCTCGATCTCCACGGTAACTCCAGGCCAGGGGGACCAGGCTCTTAAAGACCTCTTCAGGCAAGAAGTAACGATAAAAGGGGTGGGGATAGACGGCCTTTAGGCCGAATTTTTTGGGTTCGCGGAAGACCGGGCTGCCATAGCCCAGCCAAAAAGATACCGGAGAAAGCGGCCTAAAGGGAAAGACATAATCCAGGGCCTCCAAGGTCTCTTCTACTTCTTTTTCCGTGCTTCCCGGAAAATGCATGATGAGATTGGCCTCAAGGATGAGACCCTGCTCTTCGCAATGGCGCATGGCCGCGACGTTGTCTATGGCCGTAGTCCCTTTGTTGATGCGCTTTAGGAGCGAAGTACTCAAGGCCTCGATTCCGATCTGGACCCAAGTAAGCCCCCCGCGGCGCATGAGGGCATAGTCTTCCCTTCGGTAGACGGCACGCAGTTCGGCAAAGAAGCGGTAGTCGATTTGGTCCTCGGCCAAGGTCTTAAACAGAGAGAGGGCGTCCTTGATCGGGAGGCAGTTGTCCATGAAGGCAAAGTCAAGCAGGCCAGCCCTGGCGTAAGCCCGGACTTCATTGATGACTTGGGTCAAGGGTTTGCGACGATAACCCTCCCATTGAAGATTTAGATTACAAAAACGACACTTAAGCCACCAACACCCCCGCGAGGCCTCCAGGGGAATAAGGGGGAAAAAGCGTCTTTGCCCAGGGAGGCTAGCCACTTCCCGTAGATAATCTTCGTAAACAGGGGAGGGCAGGGCTTCTCCGGGTAATTGAGCGTGTCCACCCCCCAAAACTTGGCCCCCTTGCCGATAAAAGAGCCCTCTTTCCGGAAAAGGTCCTTGGCCTGCCAGGAATTTCAAGAGTTCATAAAGGGGCCTTTCCCCTTCGCCATTGATGACAAAGTCGATAAAGGGAAAGGTCTTAAGGAGGCTCTTTCCCATCTCCGCCGCACAACCAGAACCGCCAAAGATAACCGGGAGATCGGGATATTTTTCCTTGAGCCAGGCCGCTGCCCAAAGCGAGCTCATTAATTGATTTAGACACACGCTAAAGCCCACGGCCCTGAACTCAGACCAGGGGATCTGGGATAGATAGGCGGTAAGGACTTGCTCCAGGGCGGCTACTGTCTTTTCAAAATCAAACTTTAGCCGGCGCTTTCGACCTTGTTTTACGACAAATTTCTTGATAGAAGGGCTTTTTTCCGGGAAGAGGAGGGCGGCACTAAGGGCTTCGGCCAGCCATTGGGTTTCTGATAGTTCGTGGTAAAGCTCATAACCTAGGGCCAGGGCCACCTTGAGGTAGGGGTGAAAGTTCTGGACTTGGAGTTCCGGCCAGGCCTGGCGGAGATAACCCTTAAGCACACCGAGCTGGACCGAGGGCCGATTAAAGAGCGGCCAGGGCATGGCTACCAAGGCTAAGCGCATGGGTAGGTAATATCATAAAAATCGATTACTGATAATCTCCCCGGGTTTGAAATTGTTTCTGTTTCAGGGGTGTGTTAAAGAATTAACGGCTAAGGGGGGAGGAGAGAAATGGCCAAACGCGTTAAAGTCATCGTCACCGCTGGTTATGGGACTAATTGCGAGAGGGAAACGGCCCATGCCTGTTG
>CAZROA010000073.1:0-9953 GCA_964601575.1 uncultured Thermodesulfobacteriota bacterium | reverse complement strand
ATGAGGACACTTGCTTCGTTGTGAATCATTTCTATCTTTCTTTCGGTCAGAAAAGGGTAAAATTAAAAAGAAATCGGGCATGATCCATGGCCAAGATCAAAAAATTGCTCAACATCAAGCGCTACCATACCTTAAATGCCTTTTTACGGGCCCGTTTTGGGGAACGGGTGCAGAAGGTGACCCTTGACGCTGGTTTCACCTGCCCGACCAGAGACGGCACCAAGGGCCGAGGAGGATGCATCTATTGTAATGCTTATGGCTCAGGTACCGGGGCGGCCAGACTCGGCCTTGATATCAGGACGCAGATGCTTGAGGGCATGGCCCGCCTGGAGAAACGCTATAAGGCCCGAAAGTTTTTGGCTTATTTCCAGGCCTACTCCAATACCTATGCTCCCCTTGAAGTCTTGCGTGAGCGATATGATCAGGCCCTGGTGGATGAACGCGTGGTCGGTCTTTGCATCGGTACCAGGCCGGATTGTGTGGATGAGGCCGTGCTCGATCTCCTGGCCTCCTACCAGGAACGAGGGTTCATGGTCTGGCTTGAACTGGGACTTCAGAGCATCCATGATGAGACCCTCCGGCGTATCCAGCGCGGGCATACCTATGCCGATTTTGAAAAGGCCCTTTTGGCCGCCAAGAAAAGGGGGCTCTTGGTCTGCGTGCATATCATCTTCGGGCTTCCGGGTGAGGGGCCGAAAGAGATGTTGGCCACTATAAAACGCTTGGCCGAGCTTCCCATTGATGGGCTTAAGTTTCATGAACTTTATGTGGTCAAGGGCTCAAGGCTTGAAAAGATCTACCTTAAAGGAGAGTACAGGCCCTTACTCCAAAATGAATACGTAGATCTGGTCTGTGAATCTTTGGCCATGCTCCCTTGGCGGGTGGTGATCCAGCGCCTTACCGGTGACCCGCGTCCTGACGAACTGGTGGCCCCGGAATGGGCCAGACACAAGGCAGAGACCATCCATTTAATAGACGAGACCCTCCTTGCCCGCGATCTCTGGCAGGGTAAATACCTAGGTGAACCAGATCCTTTGGTGGTGGGCTTAGGTAGGGTTTACTCTGATTCTTTGTAACCAGAGGCCAGAGATTCTGCTAGTTTGGAAAGGTCGCTTGAGTCCTCTTCTTTCAGAGAAAATCTTTCTTTTTTAAGCCTCATCGCCGGCCCAGCCTTTGAGCCTGTTTTAGACCACAGGGGATAGTCCACCCCGGCCAGGCGGTGCATGATCAGGGCCTGGACGGTGACTATACCGATGGAAATACCGAGTAAGGGCAGGAAATACCAACGGGGCACAAGCCCCAAGGCCCCGATGAGGCAAGTAGAGGCCGCCGGGGGGTGCAAGAGGTTGGTAAGGGCCATGCTCACCCCGGTAAGGCCAAGGGCAAAGGCCAGGGTAAAGATCTTGGCCAGCGTCAATCCGCTTCCTGAAATAAGTCCAAAGTAAAGGCTTGCCTTGAAACTCAACCAACCGATGGTCCCACCTAAAAGATGGCCCAAGACGGTATTACGCGGTGAGGCCATGGGGTTTTCCGGGGCATAGAAGATCAAGAAAAGCGATGGCCCTAGGGAAGGAAAGATCAGGGGCCACGAGGTATACCAGGCCACCAGGCCAAGAAAAAAGATGGCCAAGGCGTTGTTCAGGCCGATAAAGAGGTAAAAGAGGGATTTTTTCCCTTTTCGGCTGACTAGATACCAAAATCGTAAACGGGCAAGTTTGCCTAGGCTCCAGAGGATGTCGTCGATGTTCATCTTCAGTTAAATTTAGATTTTCCGAAAAGCTAGTTAGTATCTTGATATTTATCGGACGGGAGCGGGCGAGATATTATGTTTTTCAAGAAATTAACCCGTTACATGGCCCTGGCCACCGGAGACTTTGCCAAGATCTTCAAGGATTTTAAGGTCCCCAGTCTCCCCCAGGTGGTAAACAAGGTCCTAGAAGCCGTCCAACACCCGGATGTCTCCTTTGAAGAGGTGGCCAGATTGATCGAGTGTGATCCCGGTCTGACCTCTCAGCTCCTCAAGCTGGTCAACTCTGCCTTTTGCGGCCTTTCGCGTGAGATCACCAACGTGAAACACGCCGTCAGTGTCCTGGGGATCAAGGAGGTGGAGACCCTGGTCGTCTCCTACGGCGTGCTCAAGATCGTCAAATCCCCCTCAGTCCAGGGGTTTCGTCTGACCGTCTTCTGGACAGACTCCCTCATGCGTGCCCTTTTTGCCAAAGAACTGGCCAAACTGATACAACTGCCCTCGGATGAATCCTTCCTAGGAGCCTTATTACAAGATATCGCTCTGCCTATCCTCCTTACCGAGTGGTTTGATGTCTATCAACGGGCCTATAAGAAATGGCAGGGGTCAGGGAAGCGGCTCAGCGAGATCGAAGAAGCCGAACTTTCCTGGCACCATGCCCAAGCCGGGGCTTGGATCGCCAAGAACTGGAAGTTGCCGGATCTTTTTACCTGCGCCATCGGGCTACACGTCTCTCCGGCGGAGACGATCAAAAAACTAAATCTCCACCAGACCCCAGTGGCCTGGGTCTCGCTTTCGGCTGAAATTCCATCAATCCTCGATGCCGAACCAAATTTAGAACCCATGCTGGAAAAGGCCCGGGTCTTTGGTCTGGAGCCGGTTTTACTGCTTCAGGCCGGTAAAGACGCCGAACAATTGTTTTTAGACACGGCAGCTGGTTTTGGGCTTTCGGTAGAGGCCCCGGTGAGTCTGAGTGAGCTTATGCGGGCTCATTTGAGGAGTTTGTAAATTTCCATCAACTCCTTTTGGATCTCCCGTAAAAGGCCCCAAGGGTCTTTTTTCTGAGATAGTCTCTTTTTGGCCCCGGCGATAGTATAGCCTTCTTCGTAAAGGAGGCGTTTGATCTCGCGAAAGGTCTCTATCTGTTCCGGGGAATAGAGCCGACGTTTGGCCACCCGCAGGGGTTTTATCTGGCGCCGGAATTCCTTTTCCCAAAAACGCAACACATGGGGTTCAAGCTCTAATAGGCGGGCCACTTCACCGATAGAATAATAACGCCGGCTACCCTTTTCACCGGCCATGATCAACGCCGATTGATGATCTCTTTAAGCGTCGGGCTAGGACGGAAGACAACCGTCTTTTTCCCTTTAATAAAGATCGGTTGCCCATCCTTTGGACTGACCCCCCTTCGAGAGGGGCGTTGATAAGGCTCAAAGTTGCCAAAACGGACGATCTTGACCTCTTCTCCCCGTTCCAAGGCCAATTTGATTTCTTCAAAGAGACGATCTACCACGCGGGCTAAGCTCCGGGCTGAAAATCCGGTCTTTTCGTGGAGGCAACGGACAATCTCTTTTTTGGTCACGGTACGGGTCTTTTTAGCCATCTTACCGGGCGATCGCCTTGAAGTGCTCAAGGATCTTTTGTGAAATCCGGGCCTGGATTTCGTTTACCTCCTCATCGGTCAAGGTACGATCCTTAGCCCGATAGACAAAGCGTAGAGTGAGACTTTTTTGCCCCTCTGGGATGGGCTTCCCTCGATAGACATCAAACACACTCACCTTCTCCAAGTAAGGTACCTCCTGGGTCCTCACAAAAGAGAGGACTTCCTCTGCAGGGATAGCATCATCGAGAATCATGGCCAAATCCCGAATGGTGGCTGGAAACTTAGGCAGGGCTTGATAGGTCTTCTTTTCGCTGACCAGATCCACCAGGTGTTCAAAATCTATCTCAAAGACAAAGAGTGGCCCTCGGAGGTCGTATTTTTCCAGGATGTCTGGCCGAAGCTCACCCAAGAAACCGAGATCCTGATCGGCCACTATAACTCTGGCACTTACCGCCTGTCGGAGGAAGGGCTCTCCGGCCTGGGGCTTGAAGTGGACTTCCCGGGCTCCGATATGGTCCAAAAAGCTCTCCAAGATCCCTTTTAGATCAAAGAAATCTACCTTTCTCGGTTTTTCATGGCAGGTCTCTGGCTTGGCCAGGCCAGCCAGGAGCCCGGCCAGATGCAATCTCTCCTTGGGTAACAGTTCACCTTGGCGGGCAAAAAAGACCCGACCCAGTTCAAAGACCCGGATGTTCGGGGCCTCTCGAAAGATATTTATTTGAGCCGTCTGGATGAGCCCAGGGATCAAGGTGGTGCGCATGACCGATTGCTCTTCAGAAAGGGGGTTGGCCAGCGACACCACCCTCCTTCGGGGGTCTTCCTCGGGTAGTTCTAAGATCTCTACAAATCGCGGGGAGATGAAGCTATAGTTGATCACTTCATAGAGCGAAAGGCCGATAAGCAATTCCTTGGCCCGGGTGGAAAGGCGCTCAAGCCTCTCTGGAGGTCTTCCACCTATTTCGGCTACGGGGATGGTGGAGGGAATTTTTTCGTAACCGTAGAGCCTGGCGATCTCTTCGATAAGGTCTTCTTCCAAGGCCAAATCATGCCGAAAACTGGGCGGGGTACAGATAAGCCCCTCTACCCCTTCTTGGCACTTCACCTGGACCCGCTCAAGAAAGGCCTTGGCTTCCTCCTGGGGCAAATCAACATTGAGATAAAGGGTGAGACGATCCCGATGGAGTCTGATCTCTCGGGGAACGTAAGGACGAGGGTATTCATCGATACGCCCAGGGATGACCTTGCCTCCGGCCAGCTCGGCCATCATCCCCGCGGCTATCTCAAGCCCTAAGATCACTCCCTCTGGATCTACCCCTCGTTCAAAGCGGTAGGAACTTTCTGTGGAGAGCCTAAGCCTTTGGGAGGTACGCCTGATGCTTGAGGGATTGAACCAGGCGCTTTCAAGGAAGATGTTCTTGGTCTCCTCCGAGACCGCTGTCTCCTCTCCACCCATAATCCCGGCGATGGCTACCGGGCGCCTGGCATCGGCAATGACCATCATCTCTTCGGAGAGCTTGCGTTCTTCACCATCCAAAGTAAGGATCTTCTCTCCTTCCTTGGCGGTGCGGACGATGATACGGCGGCCTTCGAGCAGGTCAAAGTCAAAGGCATGAAGCGGTTGCCCGACCAGAAGCAAGACGTAATTGGTAATGTCTACGATGTTATTGATCGGGCGGAGACCACAAAGCCAAAGGCGCTTTTGGATATAGAACGGACTTGGCCTGACCGAAATATCCTTGATCAAGCGCCCGGCATAACGATGACAGAGCTCAGGAACTTCGATGGTCACGCTGGTGAGGTCAAAGATTTCTTTTCCTTCGGGAAGCCCTGGGCCTTCCGGTGGCCTAAAAGGTACCCCGGTAATAGCTGAGACCTCGCGGGCCATCCCGAGGATAGAGAGGCAGTCTCCCCGGTTGGGAGTAATGGCCACCTCAAGGACGGGCTCGGTAAGCCCCAAGGCCTCGACCGCCCTTTGCCCCAAAGGGATCTCTTCTGAGAGCTCGATGATGCCAGAATGGTCATCGCTTAAGCCGAGCTCATAGGGCGAACAAAGCACCCCTTCGGATGGCACGCCACGGATCTCTCCAGGGGAGATCTTATCCCCGGTAAAGAGAATAGTCTCCGGGGGGGCCAGGACGGTCTTCAAACCCTCCCGCACATTCGGTGCCCCGCAGACAACCTGATAGTCCTTTCTTCCATCTGAGACCTGACAGATAACCAGCTTTTCTGCCTCGGGATGAGGAGTGATCGAGACCACGCGGACGACAATGGCCCTAGCCAGATCGGCATAGCCGTCTTCAACCCCTTCCACCTCGAGACCGGTAAGGGTAAGACGTTCAGCGAGTTCTTCCGGGGAGAGATCGACCTCGATCAGCTCTTTGAGCCAAGAGTAGGGTACTAACATCAGAACTGCTCCAAGAACTTGAGGTGGTTTTCGTAGAAGAGACGAATGTCATCGATGCCATACTTGAGCATGGCGATCCGTTCTACCCCCAGACCAAAGGCAAGCCCCACCCATTCCTCGGGATCATACCCCACGGCCCGAAAGACGTTGGGATGAACCATACCGGCGCCAAGGATTTCCAGCCAACCCGTCTGCCCGCATACCCGGCAACCCTCTCCGTCACAGATGACGCAACTGATGTCCATTTCCACACTGGGTTCGGTGAAGGGGAAGTAGCTCGGACGGAAACGGACCCTAGTTTTCCCGCCGAAGGTCTCCTGGGCGAAGACGGTAAGAAGCCCCTTTAAATCCGAAAACGAGACTCGATGGTCGACCATCAGGCCTTCGATTTGATGGAACATCGGGGTATGGGTCACATCGGAATCGCAGCGATAGACCTTCCCCGGGGCGATGATGCGAAGCGGCGGTTTTAAGGCCTCCATGGCGCGGATCTGGATGGGAGAGGTATGGGTGCGCAACACCACCTCAGGGGAGATATAGAAAGTGGCCTGCATGTCTCGGGCCGGGTGATCAGGGGGGATGTTTAAGGCCTCGAAGTTGTAATAATCAAGCTCAACCTCCGGCCCGGTGGCAATGGAAAACCCCATGCGCAAAAAGATCTCGCAGATCTCGTCCATCACCTGGGTGATGGGGTGTTTTTTACCCAAGGGGTAAGGGCGACCAGGAAGGGTGAGGTCAAGGCCGGGAAGCCTTTCTTCTGCCCGACGTTTGAGTTCTTGTTGGGCCTTAGAAAGTGCGGCTTCCAGTTCTTTTTTGATTTGGTTGGCCAGTCGTCCGATGACCGGCTTTAACTCCGGAGGGAGTTTGGCGATGGACTTTAAGACCTTGGTCAACTCCCCCTTGCGCCCCAGGAACTTGATCCGCGCCGCCTCAAGGGCCTTTTCATCCGAGGCCTTTTTGATCTCCTCCAGCGCTTGTTTTCTTAGTTTTTCAAGGGACTCCTGGTCAGTCATGGTCTAGTTATGTTGGCTAGCTACTTCAACCAACTTTTTGAAGGCCTCCGGTTCGGTGATGGCCAAATTAGCCAGGATCTTGCGATCAAGTTCCACGCCGGCCTTCTTAAGCCCGCCCATAAAACGACTGTAGTTCAAACCATGAATCCTTGCCGCAGCGTTGATCCTGATCTGCCACAAACGACGAAAGTCGCGTTTGCGCTGACGTCGATCACGGTAGGCATAGACCAAGGCCCGTTCTACGGTCTCGCGCACGCGGCGGAAACAATTTTTGCGCTGGCCCCAGTATCCCTTGGCCATCTTGATCAATTTTTTATGGCGACGCCTAGTCTTTGGCCCACCTTTTGCCCTAGGCATGGTCTTCCTCCTTAGAATTTATATGGAATCAGTCTCTTGACCGCGGAAAGATTGGCCGCACTGATCTGTACTTGTTTCTTGAGATTCCTCTTCCTCTTGCGATTCTTTTTACGCAAGAGATGGCTTTTGCCCGCCCGAAAATGTAAGACCTTCCCGGACCCGGTCACTTTAAAACGCTTTGCCGCCGAACGATTGGTCTTCATCTTTACTTTGGCCATATAAACACCCCGTCTTTATATTAAAGCTTAAAGTCTTTTGGCCGAAACAGCCCAAGGATGTAACGCAATAGTGCCAAACAGGCAACCCTACTTTTTAGGAGCCAGGATCATGATCATCTGGCGTCCTTCCATTCGGGGTTTCATTTCTACTTGGGCCTGGTCTTCCACCGCCGCCAGGATCTTTCTTAAGACTTCTTGTCCAAGCTCAGGCTTAGTAATCTCTCGGCCCCGGAAGAAGACCCGTATCTTAACCTTGTTTTTTTGATTCAAAAAGCGTTTGATATGCCGGATTTTGGTCTCCAGATCATGGGCCTCGGTCTTGGGTCTAACCTTGATCTCTTTGACCTCGACCGTGGCCTGTTTCTTGCGTGCCTCTTTGGCCTTTTTGGCTTGTTGATAAAGGAATTGCCCGTAATCCATGATCCGGCAGACCGGTGGATCGGCCTGTGGGGCAACTTCTACCAGATCAAGCCCTTGATCCTGCGCCCTGGCCAGGGCCTCTTGTAAAGAGACAATCCCTACTTGTTTTCCATCAGCATCTATCAAACGAACAGTGTTGGCTTTGATCCTTTCATTGACCCGGAACTTCTTCTTATCAATCTTGGCCACTTCTACTCCTTAATTGGGTATGTGTTTGGAAGCGATTTCTTCCCGAATCTTGGCGATAAACTCGTCGATTTCCATCATGGGGAGATTTTCTCCCTTCCTGGTGCGCACGGTAATGGCTTCTTTTTCTACTTCATTGTCCCCTAAAATGATCATATAGGGTATCTTTTTCAACTGAGCCTCGCGTATTTTATACCCAAGCTTTTCGCTCCGGAAATCTTTTTCGACCCTTAACTCTGCTTTTTGCAGGCGTTCAAAGACTATTTCACCGAAAGGTATGTGGCGATCGGTAACGGTGAGGATAATCACCTGGACCGGAGCCAGCCAGACCGGAAAGGCCCCGGCATAGTGCTCAATGAGGACGCCGAAGAAACGTTCCAGGGAGCCCAAAAGGGCGCGATGGATCATGATCGGACGGTGTGGCCGGTTGTCTTCACCCACATAGGTCATATCAAAACGCTCTGGCAGATTAAAATCTACTTGAATGGTAGAACATTGCCAAAACCGATCCAAGACGTCTTTGATCTTGATGTCAATCTTGGGACCGTAAAAGACCCCTTCTCCGGGGTCGATCTCATAAGGAAGCCCCTTGGCCTCAAGGGCCCGACGCAGGGCCTTCTCGGCCTTTTCCCAAATCTCCTCGGAGCCTACGTATTTCTCCGGCCGAGTGGAGAGAAAGATTTGATATTCTTTAAACCCGAAGATACTCAGAAAATAGACCGTAAGGTCTAGACAGCGGAAGATCTCTTCTTCTAATTGATCTTCGCGACAGAAGATGTGGGCATCATCCTGGGTGAAACCCCGCACTCGCATAAGCCCATGAAGTACCCCGCTTCGTTCATACCGGTAGACCGTGCCCAACTCACACCAGCGAATAGGGAGTTCTCGATAACTACGCCGCCGGCTCTTGTAAATTAGGATGTGGAAAGGGCAATTCATGGGCTTGAGTTGGTATTCGATCTCATCAATCTGCATAGGGGCAAACATGTTTTCGGCGTAAAAGTCGAGGTGCCCGGAGATCTTCCACAGATGCCGACGGGCGATGTGCGGGGTGATCACCAGCTCATAACCGGCCTTTAGGTGTTCTTCCTTCCAGAAGTCTTCAATAATTTTGCGCACCAGGGCCCCTTTGGGGTGCCAGAGAATGAGTCCTGGACCAACATCTTCTTCAATACTAAAAAGCTCAAGTTCTTTACCCAAGCGCCGGTGATCCCGCCGCTTGGCCTCTTCCAAGCGCTCAAGATAGGCCTTTAAATCTTCCTTATCGAAAAAAGCCGTGCCATAGATACGCCAGAGCATAGGGTTCTTTTCATCTCCCCGCCAATAGGCCCCGGCCACAGAAAGGAGTTTAAAGGCCTTAACCCACCCGGTATGCGGCACATGTGGGCCACGGCAAAGATCGACAAAATCTCCTTGGCGGTAAATGCTTACCGTTTCATCTGGAATTTCTTCTAAAAGTTCAAGCTTGTAGGTCTCCCCTAAGGACTCAAAGAGTTTGATCGCTTCTTCTTTAGGGATATCTTCCCGGACAATGGGAAGGCGCTTTTTAATGATCTTTTTCATTCGTTTTTCGATGGCCTTTAAGTCCTCAGGGGTAAAAGAGCGTTCGTAATCAAAGTCATAATAAAAACCTTGCTCAGTGGCCGGACCAATGGCCAGTTTGGCCTCGGGAAAAAGCTCCTTTACCGCCTGGGCCAGGACATGGGCCGCTGAGTGACGAAGGAGTTCCAGGGCCTCCGGGTCATTGGGAGTGATTGGGATAAGGCTTCCTCCTTCGGTAATGGGGGTTTGGAGGTCGATCAAGGTATCGTTAATCTTGGCCCCGATGATATTCGAATCTTTAGCAAAGATCTCTTTGAGCGGTGTCCCGTAAGAAATCTTTTTTTCGCTTCCGTCAGGGAGCTTGATGACCAGTTCCACAGGCCCTCCTTTTCTCCATAAAGAAAAGGCATCTTTTGGGCTTGCGCCCAAAGATGCCTTCACTTTCATGGTAGGCGCGGGCGGG